>NZ_JANZKV010000163.1 GCF_025060895.1 Stieleria sedimenti
TCTCGCGGACTCAATCCGCTTGCGGAGCAGGTTTGACCCCGAGAGGGGTTGCAGCAAGTAGCCGGTGGTCGCCTTGGCGCACCACCGGAATCCCGAACTCGATTGCTTGAGGTTTTAGCGGCAGGGCGCGAGCCCTCCGGTTCTTCCTCTCTGCCACAACACCGGAGGGCTCGCGGGCTGTCGATTGAGTCGGAATCTGCTGAGTCAATGGTGAGCCGCTGGCCGTAAGGCCTCGGGCGGGCGCCAGAATGCCCGGCCGCTTACGCGTCACGGCTCACTCAATCAACAGCCCGGTGAGCGACCGGCGCGTGATCCCCCATTCAACACACGCCACTGGCTGACGCTTCCCAGCGGGACCATTAAGCTATGCAGTAGCGAATCCCTCCCCCCCTCCACGTTTGATCCCGTAACCGCGATGTCTCAGCAAACCGACCCGATGTCACGCGCCGCATTTGATGGACAAGCCCCGGCACTGATCGACCGGGTCGTCAACCTGATGGACCCCGACGGGGACGTGATTCTGAACATGTCGCACCAGCAAGCGTGCGCGGCCGTCGCCAGCGGCGACGCCGAAGCGGTCCGTCGCATTCGCGGCCAGTTCGCGATCTGCCAACAAGAAGGAAAAACGATCCGCATGGCGCGGTCGATCGGTCGACCGATGCGATACTTTTTGGCCAAACGCGCCGAAGGGCCGGCATTGGTGATCGCCGAGCGGATGAGTCAGATTCTTGATCAACTAGAGGTCGAAGGGCTGGCCGATCAATTCCATCCCTCCTACACCCGGATGGTGCCGGCCCATTATCTGCTCGAACTTCAGTTGGTCGGCTGTCCCGATCCGAACCCACAATTGACGCGTTACTTTGCCCCCGAACGCAACCGCTTGCCCGCCGACGTCGATGCCATCGGCGCCGCCTACATCGAACGACTGGCCGAAGTGATCGATCAGTATCTGATCACGATCCCCGACGAGGAACCGATCGGAGTGATGTTCAGCGGCGGGATCGACAGCGGTTCGATCCTTGTGCTGGTCGACTACCTGCTCCGCCGACGAGGGCATTCGTCGTCACGACTCAAAGCGTTCGCGTTGTCGTTGGAAGGCCGCTCGCAAGACGTCGATCAGGCGCGTAAGTTCCTCCAGGCGATTGATTTGGAAATGTTGCTCGAGCCGATCGAGGTCCCTCTGTCTGATGTCCGTTGGCAGGATGCCGTCGCATCGATCGAAGATTACAAGCCATTGGACGTGCAGTCGGCGACGATGGGCTACGCACTGCTGCGTGAGATTCGTCGACGCTATCCGGATTGGAACTACTTGATCGACGGTGACGGCGGCGATGAGAACTTGAAAGACTATCCGATCGAAGACAACCCGGAACTGACGGTCCGCAGCGTGCTGGGCAACCGGATGCTGTATCAGGAAGGCTGGGGCGTCGACGCGGTCAAACATTCCCTCGTCTACAGCGGCGGGCAAAGCCGGGGACACAGTCGCACCAGTGCGCCGGCAGCCCAATTCGGTTTCAAAGGGTTCAGCCCCTACGCCGTTCCCGACGTGATCGAAATCGCCGAAGCGGTCCCGTTCGTCGCGTTGACCAACTGGGATCATCAGAAACTTTACGCACTCAAAGGCGACATCGTCGCCGCAGGCATTCGGCAAGTGACCGGAGTCGAAATGCCGGTGTATCAAAAACGCCGCTTCCAACACGGCGCCGCCGACCCGGCAACGTTCGAACGATTGTTTCCCAAAAACGAACAGACCTACCGCGATGAATTCGCCAGAATGATCCGAACCAAGACACCGGCGGAGTCACATTAACCAAGCCCCCACTCACCCCAAACCCCCTCGCCAACCAAAAAGGTGTCGGACACCTTTTCTCCCCCGTGACCGCCTTCGTCCCTACCCAAAGCCACTAAACTATCTTTCCGACCAAAAAGGTGTCGGACACCTTTTCTACTCGATCATCGCGAGTGCTTCTTCACCGGTCGTGATCTGGCCATCGAGTTGGGCGTCGCGGGCGGCTTGCAGCCAGGTTCGAAATTGGGGGCCGGGCTGGTGGCCGGCGGCGCGGAGCATGTCGCCGGTCAGCAACGGTTTGGGGTTCAATTGTTCCTCGGGCCACGCGAGCGCCTTGCGACACAAGTCCACTCCGGCTTGCGGCATCTCCTTGGCGCAGGTGATCGCCGCCGCGACGTGAAACACGCACTCGGCGTCTCGATCGACCAACGTCGGCTGAACGACCGACCACTTCCGCTGCTGGGCGTCGGCGATGATCGACCAGCGTTTCGCCGCCGCGGTGATTCGGCGTGTCTCTTCGCTTGAAAGCCGCCACTGATGTGAGAGCTGTTTGACGAGTGCTCCGATCGGCGAGGAAGCCGGGTTTTCCGCGATCACGTACAAGATCAACGCCATCGAAGACTCGAAATCCAACGACTGGCGATGTCCCAAATAATTGACCAACGACGACGGCTCGGCGAATCGTAATTCGGGCAAGATCCATCGATCCAGCCCGCACTCGATCAACAGCTCCAGGCCGCGCGGCGCATGGATCGAGACCACAATGCGTCGCATCTCCGCGCCGATCCGTTCGGCGCTGACGACCGCGATCTCATCGGCCCGATGAACGATTTCTGCTTTTGTCGCCGCATCGAGTTCGAAACCGAGCGTGGTTGCGAATCGGACCGCTCGCAGCATCCTCAATTTGTCTTCTTCAAAGCGTTGGTCGGCCGCCCCGATTGTTCGTAATCGCCGCGCCGCCAAATCGACTTGGCCGCCGACATAGTCGATCACCTTTTCTTCGGCGGGATCGAAGAACAGGCCGTTGATCGTAAAATCGCGGCGCTGGGCGTCGTGTTTGGCGTCACCGTAGTGGACCTTGTCGGGGCGGCGACCGTCGCTGTATTCGCCGTCGCTGCGAAACGTGGCGACTTCGGTCGGGTGGATGTGATCGAGTTTGGCCCACGAGTCGTCGGTTCGCTTTTCGGGCAACACTCCGATCACGCCGAACGAGGCACCGAAGGCGAGCGTCTTGCGTTTTCCGAAGATCTCGCGGACACGATCGGGCGTCGCGTCGGTGGCGACGTCAAAGTCCTTGGGTTCACGACCGAGCAACGCGTCGCGGACACATCCACCAGCGAAATACGCGACGTGCCCCCGCTCGTGAAGCCTCGCACAAATCCGAGTCGCCTCGGCAAACGACGCACGCGTTTGCAGAGAATGATCGCTGTTGGTATCGAAAAGGGGACCGATTTTCGTCAATGGTTTGCCGTGGAAGGAGGATGTTTCAGGCAATCGACCGGATCACGATTGTCGATTTCTCCGTGTTCGGTTACAAGCTGGGCTATGAACTCTCCCCCGATCAAGCCGAGAACGCGCCGCAAACGAGGCGTCGTCGCCGTCGTCTTTCGCGACGCCAAACTGCTGATCATCCGTCGCGCCCTGACCGTGACGGCACCCGGTAAGCTGTGTTTGCCCGGCGGAGGGATTGAACCAGGAGAAACAGAAGCCGAGGCCCTGGTTCGCGAAATGCAGGAAGAACTCGCCATCGACGTCACTCCGGCCGGACTATGTTACCGCAGCGTGACGTCGTGGGGCACCAACCTGGCCTGGTGGCACGCCCACTTGGACGATGGCCACCATCCGATTGCCAATCCGGATGAAGTTGCCGACGTGTTTTGGATGCGTCGCGAAGAGGTCCGAAACGCCGCCGACGTGCTGCCAAGTCTGCCGCCCTTTCTGACCGCCTGGGAACGGGGCGAAATCGATTTGAATTGCGAGTGGCGCTAGCGGCAAACGCTACCCACGTTGACACCAAACGGGGTGTCTATTGTTAGCGGCAGGGCGTGAGCCCTCCGGTCTTTCAAGCTGTTTTTGAACCGCAACCGGACGGCTCGCGCCGTTCCGCTAAAACCTTCTGTGCCAGTGCAGCTGGCATTTCGCTAACGCACCTCGTGCAACGCTACAACCACAAACAATCGATCGATCCGGCGACCAACAGCAACATGCTGATCGCAACGTTGGCATGAAAAAACGCTTCGTTGACTCGATTCAGATCGTTCGGCCGCACCAGCGTATGCTGTCGCACGACCAATGCGGTGATGCAGACCAGCGTGATCCAGTAGAGCCAGCCGAATCCCACGCTCGGAGCCAACCGAGGTAGCAACGCCAAAAGGACCAGCATCGCCAGGTGCGATCCGGCCGCGATTCGAAAGGCACCGGCCACCCCGAATCGACTCGGCACGCTGTGCAGTCCTGCGGCAGCGTCAAACGCTTGATCCTGACACGCGTAAATGATGTCGAATCCGGTCACCCACGCGGCCACGGCGGCGGCGAGCAGCAACGGCGCGACCAGATCGCTCGGCCAGGCGAACACCACCGGTCCGCGAATCGCGACCCAGGCACAGATCGGTGAAAGACTGAGCGCCACGCCCAGCCAAAGGTGCGCCGCACTGGTGAATCGTTTGGCCAGCGAATACCCCAGCAAGAACAACAGCACCGGAACCGACGCCGCGAGCGGAATCCAGTTGGGCAGAAACATGGCAGTCGACGCGACAAACAGCGCCCCGCAGCCCACGGTGAACAACAGGACTGCCTTCCGCGAGAGCACGCCGGCGGGAAGGTGTCGCCCTTTCGTGCGGGGATTTTCCGCATCGATCTTGTGATCGACCAATCGATTGAACGCCATCGCCGCGCTCCGGGCGGCGACCATGCACAGCAAGATCCCCAGCAGCTCGCGGAAACGCACGGTCACGGCATCGCCATCGGGCAACGGCGTCGCGATCGCCATCACGGTCGCCAAGGCCGCAAACGGCAACGCGAACAAGGTGTGACTGAATCGAATCAACCCCAGCCAATCGGCCAATCTGCCGCCGCCAGCACTGCTTACTGTCGGCCCCTGATCGTCTGAATGCACACCACCTGATGTCATGATCCGTTCTTCCATCTTTGGATCAATCGGTTGTCCAGCGTCAGTTGATCCAAGATTCGACTGACGACAAAATCGACCAGCGAATCGAGCGAGTCGACGTCGTGATACCAACCCGGCATCGCCGGCAAAATCACGCCTCCGGCCAACGCGATTTTGTGCATGTTTTCCAGCTGCAACGCGCTGACCGGTGTTTCTCGAGGCACGACGACCAGTTTGCGATGCTCTTTCAAGTGGACTTCGGCCGCACGCTGAATCAAATTACTCGCCGCCGCGCGTGCGATGCCACTGAGTGTGCTGCCGCTGCACGGACAGACGACCATCGCGCTGGTGCGAAACGAACCGCTGGCGATCGGGGTCATATAATCGTCGAACTGGTGGTAGTGAAACCGCTGCGCCAACACGCTTTCCCAATCCGTCTGTTGCACCAATTCGCGATGCCGATCGGTCGACCACCCCGGGATGTAGGAAACCAGCTGGATCAAATCCAACCCGCGGAGATTGATCGCCAAGCCCGTTTCCTGCTTGATCACCGCCGCGCCGCTGGGACTGATCGTCAAATGGACGTCGATCTCGCAATGGGCCAGCGATTGCAGCAAACGGATCGCATACATCGCCCCACTCGCACCGGTGATCCCGATCACCAGCGGATCCCTCGGCGCGGCCGGAATTCCCGCAGCACTCATTGGGGATCTCCCTCGGGGTCGGAGTTCGACACGGGTTTGGTGCCCTCATAGATCGTGCAAACCCCAAACGTCAGCGGCGTGAATTGGACGTCCGTCAATCCGGCGGCCTGCATCCGATCAGCCAATGCTTGCCCATCGGGAAAGCGGCTGACCGAATCGGGCAGATACGAATAAGCCGACTTGTTGTTGCGGGCGAACCATTGCCCGACCCTGGGCAGAATGTGCTTGAAATAAAAGTTGTAGATTTGCCGCAGCCCGGGCAGGGTCGGCTTGGAAAATTCCAACACCATCACTTGGCCACCTTCACAGCACACCCGCGTCATCTCGCGCAGACCCCGATCGGTGTCGGCGACGTTCCTCAACCCGAAGGCGACGGTGACGCATTGAAATCGGTTGGACGCAAAGGGCAATTGCTGGGAGTCGGCTTCAAGAAAATCGATCGATTCCGATCGCGAACCGGCGACACGTTTTCGCCGGGCGATTTCCAACATCGCGTAACAAAAGTCGCTGCCCACGACCTCGACGCCTTCGGGCGCCGCGTCGGCGATCGCGATTGCCAGATCGCCCGTCCCGGTGCACACATCCAAGGCCGGCACGCCGGGGATCAGACGCAATCGCTTGACCGCCTGGCTGCGCCAATGTTTGTCGATATTCAACGACAGCAGGTGGTTCATCAGATCGTAACGGGGAGCGATCTGGCGAAACATCTCGCGCACCCGAGCATTGCTCTTGTCCAATTCACCGGCCGGTTCGGCGGGTGGCGGCGTGTCGACGGTGGGAGGCGCTGGTTCGGTCACGTTGACGGTCATGGAACAGGTTCGATGGAAAGTCTGGGGTGGAAGCCGCGGCTTGAGTTTCGGCGACGAAGCCTCGTGGACGAGCGACCGCCGGACGCGGAAACCGGTCTAAGGTTCTGGCATGACGATACCGATTTGGGAAGGACACTGGAATCAACCGCAAAACAGGGCCGGCCCAAAACTGGCCCCACCACAGGTCGTCGTGCACCGCGCCGGTTTCGCTGCCAAGGTGCTGCTGCGCGGCCCGATATCTGCTAACGTTTTGGCCATGCGGACACTTTTTTTTGATATCGATGGAACCTTGCTCGTCACCCAAAGATCCGGCAGCGGTGCGCTGGTGCGTGCGATGGTGAGTGAATTCGGGGTCGCCGACTTGGCCATCGAACACATTTCCTTCGGCGGACGCACCGATCGCGATTTGGTTTATGAGTTTCTGGTGGCCGGGGAAATCGAACCGACGCCCGCAAACCAAGGCCGATTGCGGCGGCGTTACGCCGTGACGCTACGCGAAACGCTGCCCACGGTGCGCGGCGAAGTGTTGCCGGGAGTCGCGGAATTGCTGCCGGCGTTGTCGGCGACGCCCCACGTTTCGCTGGCCGTGATGACGGGCAATTTCCCCGAAACGGCGCGGATGAAACTGGAGACATTCCGTCTGATCGATTTCTTTCCCTGGGTGATCGGCGGCGATCTGGACACGGTTCGCTGCGACATGGCCCGCCGCGCGGCCGACCAATTGGCACGGCGTCGAGGCGAGACGGCCCGCGACGACATGATCGTCATCGGCGACACCCCCAATGACGTCCGCTGTGCCCACACGATCGGCGCCAAGTGTTTGGCCGTCTGTACCGGGACGGCCAGCCGCGAAGAATTGGAACTCGCCGGAGCCGACCGCATCGTCGACGACCTGACCGATCGCGTCGCCTGGGAGTTTTTGGTGCGGTAGATTCCAGTTTTCAGTTTCCCAACGATTTTCCTGTCATCCATTACTTCCGGTTCGGCGTGTTTCGCTTTAAAACTCTGGTTTCACCGGTTTCCCCTCCTCCGCCAGCGTAACCAGCGAGCATGACGACACCCGACACTGACGGAACGCAATTCCCCGCCACCGATGCCGTGGTCGGGGTGATCATGGGCAGCAAGAACGACTGGGAAACGATGCGTCCGGCGTGCGAGATTCTGGACGCTTTGGGGATCAAGCACGAACGGACCGTCGTCAGCGCCCACCGCACCCCGGCACGGATGTTCGCCTATGCCCAATCGGCGCGGCAGCGGGGACTGAAAGTGATCATCGCGGGAGCCGGCGGCGCCGCCCATCTGCCGGGGATGGTGGCATCGGAGACTTCGTTGCCGGTGATCGGTGTTCCGGTACAGAGCCGGACGCTCCAGGGACTCGATTCGCTGTTGTCGATCGTGCAAATGCCCGGTGGGATTCCCGTCGCCACCATGTCGATCGGGACCAGCGGGGCCAAGAACGCCGGCTTGATGGCCGCTCGCATGCTGGCGATCAGCGACGAGGCCGTTCGTGCAGCGTTGGAGGCGTTCATCCAGCAGCAGACTCGACAAGTCCTCGCCGCCACCGAACTGGAGTGATCTCGACGTGTCAGCACTGGAATCGAACCAATCGACCGTGATGCCGGGGGCGACTCTGGGGATGGTCGGCGGCGGACAACTGGGACGGATGTTTGCGATCGCGGCGATGCAGATGGGCTACGACGTCGTGGTCTTTTGCGGCTCGGCCGACGAACCGGCCGGACAAGTCGCCACGCGTACCGTGGTCGGCGATCTGCTCGATCACGCGGTCGTGTCGCAGTTTGCCAAGCAGTGCCAGGTGATCACGCTGGAATTCGAGAACATTCCGGCCGAGACGATTCGCTGGTGCAGCGAGTTCGCGCCGACGTATCCCTCGCACCATGTCCTCGCCACCGCACAGGATCGACTGGTCGAAAAAACAACGTTCCGCGATGCCGGTCTGGCGGTGACACCCTACGCCGCGGTGGATTCGGCCGCCGGCGTCGGCGAGTTTGCCGAGCAGCATGGCTGGCCGGTGATCGTAAAAACGGCGCGGAGCGGATACGACGGCAAGGGACAGTATCGCTTGGACGGCCCCTCCGACGCGGCCGCGGTGCCGTGGGAGACGGCCGATGCCTGGATCGCGGAGAAATGGATCCCGTTCGAACGCGAAGCGTCGGTCGTGGTGGCGCGATCGACGCAGGGCGAAGTCCGCTGTTTCCCACCCTTTGAAAACGATCATTGCAATCACATCCTTGACGTCTCGTTCTGCCCGTCGACCTTGCCGCCGGCACAACAACAATTGGCCACGACGATCGCCACCCGGGCCGCGGACGTGTTGCAGCTGGTCGGCGTGCTGTGCGTGGAATTTTTCGTCGTCGACGCGGAAACACTATTGATCAACGAAGTCGCACCGCGGCCGCACAACAGTGGCCACTTGACGATCGAATCCTGTCACACCAGCCAGTTCGCACAACACGTCCGCGCCGTCTGTGGACTGCCGCTCGGATCGACCGAGCTACGTGTCGGCGGCGCGGCGATGGCCAACCTGTTGGGCGATTTGTGGAGCGTTGACGGACAGGGTCCCCGCTGGGATCAGGCGTTGGCCGTGCCGTCGGTTTCGCTGCACCTGTATGGCAAAACCGACGCCAAAGTCGGCCGGAAGATGGGGCACTTGACCGCCACCAGTGATTCCGCCGCGGACGCCGTTGCCACCGTCCGACAGACGCGGGAGAAGCTGGAATAGGTCCTCCGCCAAACGCTGATCTCAATCGATGATTAGCCGTTTGGCGCGAGCCTACGGGCCCCAACGAGAGGAAACGACGCTTGCTTCTTGGCCGAGCGTCAGGCGTTCATTGCCCCACCGCGACCGGTTGAAAATCAATCCCGCCGTCAGCGGTTCTGGACGCTGAACGCGAGCCGCTGCAGCTCGCTGGCCAAGTCGACGTTCACGATGGCTGTGGAGCCCGGCAAACGCAGCGTGGTGGGAGCAAAATTCAGGATACCGCTGATGCCGGCGGCGACCAAATCGGCGGCGACGAAAGCCGCCTGGTCGACCGGGACAGCCAGGATGGCCAGGTCCGGCGAGAGTTCGGCCAGCTTGCCGGTCATCGTGGCGGCATTCCAAATCGAAACGCCTCCGATCTGTGTTCCGATCTTTGCCGGGTCGAGGTCGAACGCGGCGACCAGTCGAAACCCCAATCGCTCGAACCCTCGGTAGCGGAGCAGGGCATCGCCGAGCGATCCGACGCCGACCAAGATGACCTGCCACTGCAGCCCGCTTCCGAGCACCGCGCCGATCTGCTCGGTCAGTTTGTCGATCGGATACCCCACGCCGCGGCGGCCGATCGTTCCCAGGCTGCTCAGGTCGCGGCGGACGACGGCGGGAGACACGTCGACGAGAGCACCGAGCTGTTTGCTGTTGAGATGGGTTTCGCCCTGATCGGCCAGGCGATGCAATTCGCGAAAGTACAGACTCAGCCGCCCGACGGCCGGTCGCGGCAGTTTGTTGACACCGCTGTTGGGGTCCGAAGTCGACTTGGGGTCCGGTTCTGAGGGCATGGGAGGATTGTAACGACCGAGCGGACGGGAGAGGGGCAGCGGGCGAGTGCAGGAGAAAGGCGGGCAGAAAATTGGAGCAGCAAGTCTCAAGTCTCCAAACCTGGAACCTCAAACCTGGAACCAAGGCGGTTCTCCCCGCCGTCCCGATCGCTACATCTGTTATGGATTGCAATGCCGGCACTCCTGGACAGCCTAGGCGTCTTATTTTGCCCTGATCGTGCTGTTTACTTGGTCGGATCACTTTACGCAGACGATGAATTGACAGCATAAGGACCCAATTCGTTGGCACGCAGAGTTTGTGTGTCCGCACCATCTTCCTCCCACCGTGAAGTGCGGGTAGATGGGAAAGAGGTTAATTCGGGCAACGATCGGCATCTTCGGGTGCAGTGACCGGAGTCGGATTCATCTTGAACGGGGGGTCTTTCGTCGCAGTGCACGTGCACGCAAAAAGTGCAGGAAGGTGTGAGCAATGGGTCTCGCATCATCCAGTGCGTCCCTTTGCAACCCAAAAGTGTTTTCTGGAGAAAGAAGAGATGAAAAGGCTGTGGTTATTGCCCGCCTTGGCGATCATCGCGATCGTCTCGGGGGCTCAATCCGCACGCGCCGCTTATTGTGGTGCGATCAGCTATCAAGGCTGTAGTAATTGCGGAGAGTCAGTGGTCAGCGACGGCACCGTCGTTGATGGCGCGTCACCCGTCGCTGACGGAGCTGCATCGGCAAACGCCGATGGAAGCTACACCGTCATGCGTAACGTGACCGAGACCGTTTACGAGCAAGTCCAAGAGACTCGCTATCGTACGCGGAACGAAGTGTATTACGAAGACAAAGAAGTCCAAGCGACTCGTGTCGTTCCTTACACGGAACAACGAGAAGTCCAGTACACCGTGATGGTGCCGACGTACGAGACGAAAACTCGTACGATCAACTACACCGTCAACAAACCGGTTTACGAGACTCACGAAAAGGTCATCAACTACACGGTCAAAAAGCCCGTGTACGAGACCAAGACGCGTACGATCAACTACACGGTGATGAAGCCGGTGTACGAGACGCACGAAAAGGTGATCAACTACACGGTCAAAAAGCCCGTGTGGGAAACCAAGACGCGTACGATCAACTACACCGTCAACAAGCCGGTGTACGAAACTCGCACGAAAACCATCAACTACACCGTGATGGTTCCCGTTCACGAGACCAAGACTCGTACGATCAACTACACGGTTTACAACACCGTGCGTGAAGACAAGGTTCGCACCGAGAACTACACCGTTATGGTTCCCGAACAGTACACCAAGACCATCACGGTCAATGGTGGACACTGGGAAACGCAAACGGAAACCGTTCCTGGTCCGATGATGCGACGCACGGTTCGTGAACCGGGCACGTGGACGTACGACCCGGCGACCTGCCGATGCGTGTACTGCCCCGGCAAGTGCCGCGTCGAATGCGTCCAAGGTTGCCCCAAGACGATCTGCAAGAAAGTCTGGGTGCCGACCTGCGAGGAAAAGGAAATCTGCTGCACGCGCTACATCAAAGAGTGCCGCACGCGTGAGATCCCTTACACCGTTTGCCGACGCGTGCCTGAGTGCAAGACCAAGACTTGCACCTACACCGTTTGCAAGATGGTTCCCGAGTGCCGCACGAAGACTTGCAACTACACGGTTTGCAAGATGGTTCCCGAATGCCGCACGAAGACTTGCGAGTACAAGGTTTGCAGCTACGTCTGCGAACAACGCAGCAAGGTTTGCAAGTACACCACTTGCAAGATGGTTCCCGAGTGCCGCACGAAGACCTGCAACTACACCGTTTGCAGCTACGTCTGCGAGCCTCGTACGAAGGTCTGCAAGTACACCACTTGCAAGATGGTTCCCGAGTGCCGTACCAAGACTTGCGAATACAAAGTTTGCAAGATGGTTCCCGAGTGCCGCACCAAGACGATCTGCGTCAACAAGTGCCGCACCGAGTGCTACACGAAGATCTGCAAGGTCAAGAAGTGCCGTCAGGTCTGCGAGCCTTACACGGTCACCAAGTGCGTTCCGCGTACGGTCTGCAAACAAGTCCCCGTGACGGTTTGCTGCCCGGCCCCGGTTTGCTGTGGTGCCGCTGATGCTTGCGGAAGCTGCGAGCCGGCTTGCGGATGCAGCAACTCTCGTGGCGGATTGCTGAAGAAACTGTTCGGCGGACGCAAAGGCTGCTGTGACAGCGGCTGCGACGTCGCTCCCAGCTGCGGATGCGACGCTGAGCCGACCTGTGGTTGCGAAGCCGCTCCTTCCTGCGGCTGCTAATTGAAAAGGCCGGGCGGTCTCGCCGAGTCACCATGCTCGGCGAACAGCCTTGCCGCTCAAAACTGCACGCGACAAGCCAGGCGGGGTGGGCCCCTCAATTGAGGTGGCTCGCCCCGTTTTTCGCGTCTCGTCTTGATTGGGAAACAAGTGGGAGAGGCTTCCGGGCTGGTCCGCGTGGGCGCCACCAGACTGAAAGCCTCTCCCACTTCCCAAAGACGAACAGATTTTTTGTCTGCTCTGGACAAATGCGATATACTGCGTAGAAGCAACGGGAGCCGCGGAACTCTTTCTCTTCTACCTTTCGAGTCGAATGCTGTGTCGCAGAGTCTTTTCACGAGTGACTCCTCGTCTGCCCGCACACCGCGATCGATCGATATGCCCCCTGTTCCTCCGGTCCCGCCACCTCCACCGCGTCGCGGAACTCCGCGTGAGCGGAGCCCCTGGGCCGCAGCAGACGGGGACGAAACGCCGGTGCCGGGCCCGCCACAGCCGGCTGACGTGATCGATTCGGACGAAGAAACACTGGGCGCCGAACCCGTCGACGCTCCACCGGATCACAGCGCCCCTGCTCAAAACGGCAGCGTCGCGACGGCCCGAGACGTTCCCTCGATCCCTCCGCCGCCCCCGCCCCGCGCCACCCTGCCGCCGACTCGTCCGATCACCGAAGTGTCCCAGCCGCGAACCGGGATCGGTTCGGCCGTGACCCGCTGGCGCGGAAGTTTGCCCGAAGTCACGACTGCGGAGACCGAAAACGCCGAATCGGATGCCGCGGTTGCCGCGGCGGACCAAGACGCCCCCGCGGACGTCGTCACCCGATCGGCTCCGTCCTGGTTGCTCAGCTTGGTGATCCATTTGATCGTGCTGCTCATTCTGGCCCTGATCACCTCACCGACCGGAAACGGTTTCACCAATTTGGTACTCGATTTCGGAATCAGCAACGAACCGATCGAGGACGCGCTGGAATTGGATCTTTCGTCACCGCAAACCGATGACCTGATCGAAGCCCCCGAAGACGCTTTGGATGACACGCTGCTGGAAACGGAGATTCCTGAGATTTTCGAAACAGTGGAACCGGCGGAAATGGAAGCGATTCAGCCGGTGCTGCTGGGAGCCGAGCCGATCGAGATTTCCAAACCGATGTTCAGCGGACGGACCGGGGCGATGCGAAAAGCGTTGATGGCGATGTACGGCGCGACCGATGAGACCGCCAACGCCGTCAAACTTGGACTCGCCTGGCTGAAACGCCAACAGCATCGCAGCGGTTACTGGAGCATGGTGCAACCCTACAGCAACGGTGCCGTTTCGGAAAATCGGCCGGCCGCGACCGCGATGGCGCTGATCGCGTTTGCCGGAGACGGCAATACCCACCTGGAAGGCATGTATCGCGGCGAAGTCGACAAGGGGTTGAAGTACCTGGTGGCACAACAGGATCGCGGCGGGTTCATGGCCGCCTCGGCCCGCGGCAACGAGCGGACCTACGCTCAAGCCCAAGCGACGATCGCGCTGTGCGAGCTGTACGGGATGACCAAGGATTCCTGGTTGCGCGCCTACGCCCAACGCGCCGTCGATTACGCACTCAAAGCCCAGGCATCGGACGGCGGATGGAGGTATCGGCCGAACGAACCCGGCGACACCTCGGTCACCGGATGGTACGTCATGGCGCTACAAAGTGCGCTCGGCGCCGGACTGGAAGTCGATCCGGAGAAAATGAAGCTGATCGACAAGTACCTCGATTCGGCGAGCGTCTACTACGGGGCCGGCTATGCGTATCAACCCGGACGCTCTGACGCCACGCCCACCATGACGGCCGAAGGACTGCTGTGTCGCCAGTACCTCGGTTGGGAACGAAACGATGGCCGCCTTCAAGAAGGTCTCAAGCTATTGCGCACCGATGCGCCCTTCGACATCAATCAACAGAACGTCTACTACTGGTACTACGCGACCCAGGCGTTCCACCATGTCGGAGGCCCGCTATGGACCGAGTGGAACGATGAAATGAAGGTCAAACTGCCGGCACTGCAAATCAAGGACGGCAGCGAACGCGGCAGCTGGGCACCCCAAGGAGACCGCTGGAGCATTGGTGGCCGGCTCTACACGACATGCTTGTCGATCTATTGCCTGGAAGTCTACTACCGACACCTGCCGCTGTACGACCAAAACTAGCGCTGCCGAAGTGGGGTAAGCTTCCAGCTTGCCATGCTGGTTTCACTTGTGAAACGCAAACACTTGCACCGAAGTGGGTAAGCTTCCAGCTTGCCATGCTGGTTTCACTTGTCAAACGCAAACACTTGCACCGAAGTGGGGTAAGCTTCCAGCTTGCCATGCTGGTTTCACTTGTGAAACGCGGGGAGCAGCCAACCGTCACGCACAGCGTGACCTACTGCCCCAACACCCGCACGCCCCAATCGGCCAGCGTGACCACCGCGATCGCGATCAAAGCAATCGTGAAGTGACGAATCGTTTTCTCGGCCGGCATTTTTCCACGACGTACGATCTGCAGCATCGTCGCCAGCCCCCCCAACGCATACAGGACCAACAGGAATCCACCCACGCTAGCGCGTGCCGCGGCGCGAAACTCTCCATTCATCGCATGCGCCCACGACGTCGTCATGCCGCAACTGGGACAACGAATCCCGAACAGGACGCGAATGCTGCACGGCGGCAGTCCCAATTGATGATGCGTCCCCAAGCCGGACGCGTCGGGGTTCAGCGTCCAAGCGGTCGCCAGCAATCCGACCAAGACGACAACCAATGATGCAGCAGCGATTCGCAGCGACCAGGAGCGCAGAGCTGTCGTCTCGCGGTCGGGTTGCAGCGACGATCGCAATGAGTCCACGCGGGTGATTCCTCGGCGGTTGGGGTTGGAGATTCAAATTCGCCTCTGTCCGCATGGCCGGCGACGCTGGGCCCGTGCGAACAGATCTCCCGGCTGTTATTCTGTCGGTTCGTTTTCACACTCCGCAACTTGAACCAAAACCACAGCCCGTGAAGTACGCCATTTGTAACGAGACGTTCGGTGAGATGCCACTTGCCCAAGCCCTCCAAATCGCTCGAGATGCGGGTTATACCGGCTGGGAAGTCGCCCCGTTCATGATCACCGACGACGTGCCGTCTTTCACGGCCGACCAGCGTGCTGCGTATCGCGACGCCGTTTCCGCGGGCGGATTGGAGATCATCGGGTTGCATTGGCTGTTGGCAAAAACGGAAGGATTTCATTTGACCACGCTCGACGAGGACGTGCGTCAAAAGACCAGCGACTACCTCTGCGAACTATCGCGGCTGTGCCGTGACTTGGGCGGAGACGTAATGGTGTTGGGTTCACCGCAGCAACGCAATTTCCCGGCCAGCCAAACCGAAGAGCAGGCGATGGAAGCGGCGGCGGCGTGTTTGCGTGCCGTGGTGCCGACCCTGGAAGAATGCGGGGTCCGGATCGCGATCGAGCCGCTCGGGCGTGGCGAAGGCAACTTCCTCAACACCGCCGCGGCCGGACGCGATTTAATGAATCGGGTCGACAGCGATCAGGTGGGCTTGCACCTGGACGTCAAAGCGATGAGCGATGAACCGACACCGGTTCCGCAGATCATTCGTGACAACGCCGACGCGATGATGCACTTTCACGCCAATGATCCCAATCTGCTCGGTCCGGGCATGGGTGACGTGGACTTTCGGCCGATCTTTGAAGCGATCAAAGCAATCGGCTACGACGGCTGGACCAGCGTCGAAGTCTTTGATTACTCGCTCGGCGCCGAGACGATTGCCCGCCAGAGCATGGCCAACATGCTCGCCGCCCAAACGTGATGCGAACCCGCCTGGCTCCCTCTCCGACCGGTGCTCAGCATCTGGGCAACGCGCGAACGCACTTGATCGCCTATTGGGCCGCGCGCCGGGCGGGAGGCGAATTGGTCTTTCGCATCGACAACCTCGACTCGCCCCGCGTGAAGTCTTGGGCGATCGACCAGGCCATCGAGGACCTTCGCTGGCTGGGCATCGATTGGGACGGGCAACCCACGCTTCAAACCGGACACGAAGACCTCTACCGGCAGGCGCTGGCGACGTTGACCCACGGCGGTGACAATCTGGCGTACCCTTGCGTCTGTTCACGCAAAGACATCGCCGAAGCGCTTTCGGCGCCCCACGAGAGTCGTTTTCGCGGTGAAGGGCCGATCTATCCGGGAACCTGTGCCGGCTATCGCGACGGCGACAAGGTCCCGGAACAGCCTCACTGTTGGCGGCTTCGTGTCAGCGACCAGACATTAGAATTTGACGATTCGGTGCTGGGGCGTCAGCGTTGCAATCCGGCCCGGGAGCTGGGCGATTTCCCGATCACGTCCAAAAACGATCAAGTCTCGTATCAGCTGGCCGTCGTGGTGGACGACCATTTCCAAGGCGTCGATTTTGTCATCCGTGGCAACGATCTGGTCGCCAGCACGTTTCGGCAATTGGATCTGTATCGTCACCTCGGCCACCCACCGCCGCGTTTCGCCCACGTCCCCTTGGTCCTGGGCAGCGACGGGCGACGATTGGCCAAACGTCACGGCGACACGCGACTGAGCCACTATCGCGAGTGTGGCGTCGCGCCCGAGGCGATCGTCGGCTGGGCGGCCCATTCACTCGGGTTGACCGACACCGCCGAGCCGCAAAAAGCGGCCGACCTGATCGACCAGTTTGATTGGTCGCGTTTGCCCACTCAGGACACCGTGATGGAGACGGACCGATTGTTCGGATTGTGAGCGTCGTCGCGCCCACGCGTTAGATGCCGTCTGACAAATCGCTCTCGCTTAACCAATCGCGGACGATTGTCTCGATGCGTCTGGCAAACACGATTGCGAGATCGTGGTCGACGTAATCCTCATCAAAATCGCGCGACAATCGCGGCAGAGGAGCGCCGAGGGGTCGATGCAAAACGACAGCGGACGTTCGCTGCCGTTGAGTTCATGCGTGACCGCCTTCTCGACCGCACGTCCGACCGCCAGCCCCTCGTTTCGCCTCCCTTTGATGGCGTCGGGCTTTCCCCGCACCCCGTGGTTGGTTCGTCAACTTTCTCTCACATCGAACGCGACGAAGCCACCTTCGTTTTCCAGGCTGACAGTGTCCGAGTAGGAAGCGACTTATACAGGATGAAGGAGTAATACTGTGAGAACTCAATTGATGCGACACTTCGCAATCGCACTCGGATTCAGTTTCGGCGGCATCGTCGCCCTGGACTGTGCCGCAGGCAATCCCGCCGATGCCGACAACGGCACGTATCAGGCTCCCGCCCGATGGAACAATTTTCGACGCCCTACTTCGCCGATCCAGCCCAATCGCCCGAGCAACAACGCGTTGCCCTTCGGTGCCTCGGTTCAATCGGTCGCCACGCAAAACGCGATTGAAAACCTGCCACATCCCGAAGGCCATCGCGTGTACCCACCGGCACCGACCATGCCGACGGCACCAGGCTATGCACCGCAGCACAATCATCACCCTGATCCCAGCGTTGCGGTGCAATCCCCCGTCGCCGCACAGGCCCCGGCGGGATCGTCAGGCGCGCCGTGCGATTCCTACGGGTGCACCAGTCCTTACGCTGCCGCCGCGGCGGCACCTTGGCAGGGAGCAGCGAGCGGGAGCTGCGCGACGGCACCCGCCCGCGGACCGCGCCCGATTTCGCCTTGGTTTGGCGGTTCGAATCTGTTGTTCTGGAATATCGCCGGCAGCGACAACACTCCGCTGGTCACCGACGACAGCAGCATGGTGCTCTTGCGCAACAGAGACTTGGAGCCGACCGACGACACCAGTTTTGACGTGCACGCGGGCCGCTACTTTGGATGTGGTCAGTACGCCATCGATGTCGGCTACATGCTTTGGGATCCGGAATGTTTGTGCCGCCAGGTTCCCGACAGCGGTGCCGGATTGCGATTGATCAACCCGGCACTTCAAACGGCGTCGATCAACCGGGGCGGCGGTGCGACGACCGTCTATGACGATTACGACATGAACGCGGCAAGCATTCAAGTGATCCGTGACTTGAGAATCCAAAGTCTGGAGGTCAACCTCGTCGGCTTCGGTTTGATGGGTGCCCGGCGATTGGGATCCGGCAGTCCGGCGTCGATTTGGGGCGGTGGCTGCGGTATCGGAGGCTGCAAAGACAAAGCCTGCGGCAGCGCCATCGGTCCGCTCGCACGAGCCGCCGGCGGACGACTTCGGATCCAGAACTCACACGGCTTCCGCTGGTTCCAACTCGAAGACGAACTCGAAATCGGCGGCGACGTTGACGGCATGACCGGCTACGGAGCAAATGACTTGTATTACAAGTCGATCACCGAGAACAACTTATTCGGCTACCAATTCGGCTCGCGACTGAGTTATTGCATGGGCAGCCGAGCGATGTTCAACCTGGGCGGAAAAATCGGCGTCTATGGCAACGATGCGGAATTCTTTCACAGCATCACCACCACCACCGCGACCGGCTATACCAACTCGCAAGGTGCCGGTGCCGGCGACCTCTACACCCGGCAATCGGATATCTCGGTGGCCGGACTGGGTGAACTGGACCTCGGACTCGGATACCGGATCAGCAATTGCTGGACCATCAATGGCGGCTATCGCGTCTTGGCGGCTTGCGGTGTGGCCACCGCAGTGGGCCAGATGCCGACTGAGTACACCTCCGCCGCTTCGGCCGGGTCGGTGCGTGCGGACGACTGCTTGATCCTGCACGGGGCCTACGTCGGATTCGACTACAACTGGTAAGCGTCGCGAACACCTCGCCGACGTCCCCTTTCAGACGCGAGCGTGGTTGCCACGCTCGCGTTTTGTTTTTGGGGTCAGCCAGGGGGCATTGATCGGGTCGTGGACCTTTCACGAAATTCGCGACGGCTCGGTCAACTCTTGAGCTTGGATTGCCGCTCTCTGAGCTACGACTTCTGTCCGGCGTAACGCAGGCTGCGGCAGACCAGTCCCTTGACCGCTTCAATGTCCGCCGACAACGCGACTTCCATGTTGGCTTGCCATTCCGGACGCAGCCGCTGGTCAAACACCGACATGCCGCGGGTAAGCAGACCTTGCGTTTCGACCTTTCCGGCCATTTCCGTCCACTGGAACAACTCGGGTTCGACGACCGCTGCAATTGTCGCCGCATCGATCAACGGGATCAGCTCGCGTCCCAGGCGTTGATGGGCGGTACGGAACGCGAACGGCATCATCTGATGCAGCAACTCGCCGGCCCGAGTTTCGGTCGAAGGCAATTGTTCTAACAATTCGACGCCAAACTGCACCTCGCCGGTGACATCCAACGGCAGCAGACTCTTGGTCGTCGGCGAGGCGAACACTTCACTGGCCGCAGCCGGATCAAAAAACAAGTTGAATTCGGCCACACAGCTCGCATTGCCGGCGACATTCACCGCTCCGCCGCTGATCACGATTTTGTCGAGCAAGTTGATCGCCGCCGGATCCCGCCGATAAAGTCGAGCCAAATTGGACAGCGGGCCCAGGCAAACCAGCGTGATTTCGCCGGGGTACTTGCGGACCAACTCCGCAATCACCTTTTCACTGCTCGGCAGATGCTGTCGCTGAGTTTCACCGACCGAGAGTTCGCCCAGGCCGCAGCGACCGTTCAAGAACAGATCGTCGATCGCCGACGCCGTTTCCGGCGGGATCGCCTTGCCGATTCGCGGATATCGCGGGGGATCGAGCATCGAGACGATCGCACAGACGTTCGACGTTGCCTGTTCCGCCGTGACCGTCCCGGCGGTCGCGGTGACCGCCAAAACCTCCAAGCGAGGGTCAAACAATGAGGCCGTCAGGGCGACGGCGTCGTCAATTCCGGGGTCGGTGTCGATGATGATTTTTCGTGTCATGGGAAAAGTGTAAGTTCACGGGCGTTTCGAAACGAGCCCGATCCGCTAAAGTGCTGGGCGTTCCAGAAAACCGACGCGATCCCCGCCCCGTTTGGCTCATCAAATCCCCCCAGCTGCCGATGACGACTTTTGATGACGCGATCCAGCAAGCCACCGCCGGAAAAGACCTCTCCGCCGAGCAAACCGCCGTCCTGATCGACCAAATGCTCAGCGGTGAAGCACCCGAAGAGCAAATCGGCCAGTTGTTGCTGGCGCTGAGCAGCAAGGGCGAAGCGGTTTCCGAAATCGTCGGCGCCGCGACCGCGATGCGCCGCCACATGACGCGGATCCCACACCATCACGGCCTTTTGCTGGACACTTGTGGAACCGGCGGCAGCCGGAGCGGATCGTTCAACATCAGCACGGCGATCGCGATCGTCACCGCCGCCTGCGGCGTCCCGGTCGCCAAACACGGCAATCGCAAAGCCACCAGCGTGACGGGGTCGGCCGATGTGCTGGAGGAACTCGGCGTGGGGATCGAATCCGACGCCCAGCAAGTGGCCCGGCGGCTCGATGAGATCGGCTTGTGTTTTTGTTTCGCCGTGAAATTGCACCCGGCGATGCGACACGTCGTCGGCATCCGACGAAAACTGGGTGTAAAAACCCTGTTCAATCTGCTCGGTCCGCTCTGCAACCCGGCCGGGGCGACTCACCAGTTGCTCGGGACCAGCAACGCCGACGCCCAATCAAAAATCGCCGACGCGATCGCTCAACTGGGCACCGCGCGGTCCTTTGTCGTGCATGCCGCCGATGGCCAGGACGAAGTGTCGCTGGACCGTTACACCGACGCCGTCGAAGTCGCAGGCAATCAAGTCACCGAGCGGTACCGCTGGACACCGGACGATTTCGGCTTGCCGGCGGCGACCGTCGACTCACTGGCCGCCAGCGGCCCCGCCGAAAGTGCTGCGATCATTCGCCGCATCCTGGACGGCCAACCCGGTCCCACGCGCGACACCGTCGTCGCGGGCGTCGCGGCGGCTTTACTGCTGACCGGATCCGCGCCTTCGCTGTCCGCCGGCGTCCAGCGAGCCGCCGAGGTGATTGACAGCGGGGCGGCAAAGGCCAAATTGGAGCAACTGGCCAGTGCGTTGTGAAAGCCAGTGCGTTGTGAAAGCCAGTGCGTTGTAAAACCGGCGCGTTGTAAAAGTCGCCACATTTGATCCGGTTAACGTCCTCCAGGATTTGCGGTTTCTACCGCGTTTCAAACCAATCCACCCGATTTCTGCGTCCCACCATGCCTGCACCCGATTACGCCGCACGTTTCCGCGAAATCCGAGACAAAGTTGAATCCGAAGAACGGCTCAGCTTGGACGACGGGATCTTTCTCTACGATCCCGCCGTGCCGCTGCAGGAAGTCGGCCAATTGGCCAATCTGGTCCGTGAACGCAAGAACGGCAACGTGGGTTATTTCAACATCAACACCCACCTGAACCCGACCAACGTCTGCGTCTATCGCTGCCGATTCTGCGCGTTCCGCAGCGACCTGCGCGACCCCAAGGGCTACGTGATGAGCGACGAACAAATCGTCGAGCGCGGCCGCGAAGCCACCGAAAACGGATGCACGGAAATGCACATCGTCGGCGGGCTGCACCACAAAATGCCGTACGAGTGGTACCGCGGCATCATCGAACTGCTGAACAAGACCTACCCCCAAATCCATCTCAAAGCGTGGACCGCCGTTGAAATCAATTGGTTCGAATTCCAGACCAAGAAATCGAAACAATGGGTGCTGCAAGACATGCGTGATGCCGGGCTGGGAAGCATGCCCGGTGGCGGGGCCGAAATTTTTCACCCCGAAGTCCGCGACCAGTTGTGCGAGCACAAAGCGAACACGCACGAATGGTTGCAGATCCATCAAACGGCCCACGAAATCGGCCTGAGAACCAATTGCACGATGCTGTACGGTCACGTCGAACAGGCCTACCACCGCATCGATCACCTGATCCGGCTGCGTGAGTTACAGGATCGGACGGGCGGATTCCAAGTCTTCATCCCGCTGGCGTTTCACCCCGAAAACACCAAGCTGGACAACATCAAGAAACCGTCGGCCCTGATGGATCTGCGGACGATGGCGATCAGCCGGCTGATGCTCGACAACGTCCAACATATCAAGGCGTACTGGATCATGTTGGGCATCGAAACCGCGCAAACCGCGCTCGCGTATGGCGCCGACGACATCGACGGCACGGTCCGGCATGAACTGATTTATCACGACGCCGGCGCGACCACCCCGGAATGCCTGAGCGTCGATCACATCAAACAGTTGATCGCCGAAGCCGGTCGCGACCCTGTCGAGCGAGACACGGTGTACAACCATGTCCACCGCGAACCCCACGACTTCACGAAATGGACATCCGGCGCGCCGGTCAGCGTCTGAGAGAGGCCCGCGGGATCATGGGTATCAACCAAACGGCACTCCCTCGGTACCGCTGGCGGGTTAGAATTTGGAACTCCCCGATTTCCCCCCGCTAAACCCACCGATCTCATGCGTCTGCCCCCCTTTACGCCTCGTCCGCTGCTGGCCGGCGCGTGCTGTGCCGCAATCATTGCCGCCATCGCAACGCCCGCCCATGCCGATCTGCCCGGCGAAGCGCTCGCTGCGGCCCGAAAAGCGACGTCGTTTCTGGTCGAACAGGTCAGCACCGAAGGCGGTTACCTCTGGCGTTATTCGGCGGATTTGAAACATCGCGAAGGCGAAGGCGTTGTCGAAACGTCGACCGTTTGGGTCCAACCGCCGGGCACACCCGCGGTCGGTCAGGCATTTGTCAACCTTTACCAGGCCACCGGCGAACGTCAGTTCCTCGACGCGGCCCGGGCAGCGGCCGAGTCGCTTCGTCGCGGTCAAATGCGATCCGGCGGCTGGCAGGCGATGGTCGAGTTCGAACCGGAACGCCGCCGCCGCTGGGCCTACCGAGTCGATCGCCCAGGTTCCAAGGCCAAAGACCAGTCCAGCCTCGACGACGACAAGACCCAATCGGCGCTGCGATTCCTGATCCAGTTGGATCAGGCGCTCGATTTTAAAGACGAATCGATCCACGAGATGACCCTCTACGGACTCGACGGGTTGATCCGGCGTGGGCAGTTTTCCGGCGGAGGCTTCCCGCAAGTCTGGACGGACCGACGAGATCTCGACACACCGAGGCTGAACGCTAGCTATCCCGACTCCTGGCCGAAGACCTATCCCGGACACAACGAATATTGGTATCGATACACGTTGAACGACCACTTGGCACGCGACGTCGTAAAGGTCCTATTCTTGGCCGACAAAGTTTACGGTGACCCGCAATACCGGGCGTCGGCCGTCAAACTTGCCGACTCGCTGCTGGCCGCCCAGATGCCCGCTCCCCAACCCGCCTGGGCACAACAGTACAACGCCCAGATGCAGCCGATTTGGGCGAGAAAATTCGAACCACCCGCGATCACGACCAGTGAATCGTTCAGCGTGATCGAGACGTTGATGACGGTGTACCGCGAACTCGGCGATCGGAAATACCTCGAACCGATCCCCCGAGCGCTCGACTATCTGGAAAGCTGCCACCTGCCCGACGGTCGCGTCGCGCGATTTTACGAGCTGAAATCCAATCGCCCGTTGTACTTCACGCTCGACTACCAACTGACCTACGACGATAGCAACATGCCCACGCACTACGGGTTCCAGCTTCAGAGCAACGTTCCCCAGTTGCGCAAGAAGTACGAACGGATCGCCGGACTGACGCCGCAACAGCTCGCCGAATCCGATGCGAACCGTCGCCCCCCGAGTCCTCGAGTGGTGGAAGCGATCATTGACGGCCAAGACGAACGCGGCGCGTGGCTGAGCGACGAAGCGATGCGGTACCACCGGGTCCCCGCACCGACGATCAAAATGGACGTCGCGGTCGAGCACCTGACGACGCTGGCGGAGTATTTGGCCGCCGTGGATCACTGATCGGCTCGGCCACACGTTCGAGATCCGTCATACTGGATGACCTGAATTCCTCAATGAGTAACCAATTGATGACCAAACACGTTCTTTTGATCGCCTGTCTGTGCGTCACCGGCTCGATTTTGACGAGCCACCATCGAGTCACCGGCGAAGACTGGCCGGGCTGGCTCGGTTCCTCGCGAGATGGCGTTTATCGCGAGTCCGGCGTGATCGATCAAATCCCCGATTCGGGGCTGCCGATCAAATGGAGAACCCCGATCGCGGGAGGGTACGCCGGCCCCGCCGTCGCCGACGGCAAGGTGTTCGTGTTCGACTATCAACGCAGCGGCGGCGAAGTGGTCAACGATCCCGGCCAACGCGCCACACTGACCGGTAAAGAACGTCTGCTGGTGTTGGACGCGAAAACCGGCGGAAAAATTTGGGAATATTCGTATGACCGCCCTTACGAAATCAGCTACCCCGCCGGCCCGCGCGCGACCCCCACGGTCGACCAGGACAAGGTTTACTTGCTCGGTGCCGAAGGCGACCTGACCTGTCTGTCGGTCGCCGACGGTTCGTTGGTTTGGACACGCAATTTGCCCAACGACTTTGGGGCCGAAGTGCCCATCTGGGGCTTCGCGTCGCATCCCTTGGTGGACGGCGATTTGCTGTACACGATGGTCGGCGGCCAGGGGCAAGGCGTGGTCGCGTTTGAGAAAGCGACCGGACAGGTGCGATGGAAATCGTTGGACGCCAAAGCGGGCTACTGTGCGACTCGGATCATCGAAGTCGGTGGAACACGTCAGTTGATCGTTTATCACCCCGAAGCCGTTGAAGGCTTGGATCCGACCAGTGGAAAATCACTTTGGAACATTCCGATCACACCCGCCTATGAGATGTCGATTGCTCAACCGATGATCGAAGGGGACCTGATGTACGCCAGCGGGATTCATGCCGAAGCGGTCATGTTTCGGCTGGGCAGCGAATCGCCCACCGCCGAAGAACTCTGGCGGGGCGGCCCCAAGAATGCGGTCCATTGCAGCAACGCGCCGCCGCTGATCGTCGATGGAGTGATCTACGGAACCGATTGCGTCAAAGGAAACCTGATCGCCGTCGATGCAACCAACGGCGATCGACTATGGGAGACCTTCCAGCCCACCGTGCCCGGCGAAAAACGATTCGCCCGACACGGCACCGCGTTCTTGACACGCTTGGGACAATCCGATCGCTACCTGTTGATGAGCGAAACCGGCGAATTGATCGTCGCCGAACTGACCGCCGCCGGCTACGAGGAAAAGGGTCGGATGCAGGTGCTCGAACCGACCAATGAATCGTTCGGCCGCCCGGTACTCTGGAGCCATCCGGCCTACGCCGACAAGACCGCGTTCGTCCGGAACGATCAAGAAATTGTCGCCGTCGATTTGAGTCGCTAGTGGCGGAAGCGTCCAGCTTGCGAGGTCGCACAGGCTGTTGCCTGAATCACTCCATCGCAACCAACAGGCTTCAGCCCAATACCGCTAAGTTAACATGAATGAGGGGGCCCGGACGCTGGCGCGAACCGGCTGATGTCAAACGAATATCAGCCGTTTGGCGCGAGCCTACGGGCCCTCATCTGAAGAAACGACGCTTAACTTAGCGGTATTGGGCTTCAGCCACAAAAAAACCCCGCTCGTTCTCCGAGCGGGGTTTTTGTCGTTGATGATCGATCCTTTTCAGGCTCTACCACATGTATTCCGCACCGACGGTGAAACCTTGCAGGGTCAGACTGTCGTAGGTCAGGTTGCCGGGGGTCACGCTTTGGGGTGAACTGTTGGTCTGAAAGTTCATGCCGCCGAAGGCAATGTCGTCGACAGCCAGGACGTAGTAAGAACCGCGAAGGGTCAGCGAGTGCGTCAAGCGATAGATTCCTTTCAGTTCAAGATCTGTCAGGATGGTTCCGCGTTGATCGCCGTCGACTACGTTTTGGGTTGCGAGCGAGTTGGCCGAGATCTGAATCGATCGGTCGACATCGTTTTGCACCCAAGCGCCTTTCGCACCCAGGCCGAGGGAAATCCCCGGAGCCACGTTCCACCAGAAATCGAATCCGGCCTGCGGCCCGAACAACCGGTTTTCGGTATCGGAGTCGGCATTGAAGAACCGGTCCTGAATCGTCGTGGTGGTGCCGACCGTCAACCGAGTTTGTCCCTGAGTCGAGTAGCGAAGCCCATCGTCGTATCGCATGAATCGCAGACCGACGAGCCACGAGCTTTGGAATCGGCAGTAGGGGAACATCGTGCGGCGGCGATAGTTGAACTCGGCCGAGTGGAATCGGCTTCGTGCTTCGATCGATTGCGTGGTCGAACGGTCGGTGTCGTCGAAACCACCGGCGACCGGAGCGGTGCCGAAATCGGTGAGGAAGGAATACAGGTTGCCTTCCAAGTTGGTGCCGATCATATCCGCTTGTGCCGATGCCCCTTCCTTCCATTCATTGCCGCCCATGTAGGTCAATTCGACGTTGCCGCCTACACCCCAGATGAATGCGACCGACGCTCGCACGCCGGCTTCCAGATCATCCAAGCCGTCGTCTTTGAGCGTCAATGCGGGAATGCCGCTGGGGCCACTTCCACGTTGGGTGATGACCGAGGAATTGGTCCCCTTGATTTGCCGATCCAAGAACAACGCTTCCAAGCTGATATCGTACCAGCGCTGGTTGCAAATGCCCGCCTCTTCGTAGGGACGCAACAAGCTGACCGCCGATGCCAGGCACGAGCCCGCATAGCCGAACGGCAACTCTTTACACGCCGTGCATCCAACGCCGCGACAGAACAGGCAACCCGTGCCGCCGCTGCGGAGCTTACCCAGGATGCCACCGCCGCCGAGCATGCCGTTGCACGAACATCCGCCTCCGCCGCCACAGGTTCCACAGACCATGCGGTCCATGCAAGCCTGCATCGGCAGCGTGTCGCAACCGCCGGTGTCGCATCCGTAACTGTTGTAGCCGACCGGCATGACCGGTGAACCACTCCTATCCATCATGCCAGGAGCGCCGATCGGCGGCATTCCGGCGGGAGTGACAAAGCCGCTGGCGGCCAAGTCATAATTTGCAAGCGATACGCCCGGTGAGGGATAGCCCTGTGCCGAAGCCTCGCCGGAGAGTAGTCCGGCGGCAAAAATTGCCGCGGCCACTGCTAGGCCGGTCCCCACCAGCGCCGAACCGGCACGGTAAAGACCAGGGAGAGGTTTGGCAGCGGGCAGACGGGACATACCCGCTTCGCTGTCTGTGTTTGTCAAACGGTTGACCATGTTTCGAATCATTCGGTGCATCGCAAACGTCTCCGCGGTCGCAGCCGCCTCGCTGTTGGGGCTCGTTCGCCCGAGCCATGCGTGCACACCTGTGCCACGCTGGGATCCCGAGCCGCAATTTGGAGAGAGGAAATGACTGGAGCGTCGATGCAATGCATCCACACCCGCCGCATCCGTGTGCAGCGATCACCCAGTTCCCCCCTGGTAATTCAATGTTGAAACGAATCCCGCTCGGCAATCGGTGCCCATCAGACCGGGTCGATCCCGGCCTCGATTGGTGCATCGGATGCGTCCTAAGAATCGCTTCAAGCGGAGTTATCGGCAAAGACCACCCCGGTGGTTTGGTTAATTCCGGTAGAACCACTCAGGAAATCTGTATCAGTCAATACGGATACGCCAAAAGTCATGTTTTTTTTGGCCTTCGTCGGGGGAGCCACACGCTGTTGGGTTTGCTTGACAGCGGTCTCCTACCGACAATAGCAGGCCGATGAACTCAGGGTCGGTTTGCCCTCAAACCACTCACGCCACCCCCAAAGCCCGTTGCAACGACTCGGAAATGTCCGCCTCCTCACCCGACGCACCGAATCGCAGTGGATCGCCAGACGTTTCCGCGACACGGTCAGCGCGAGGAGAACGAAAACACCCGCCGGGCGACAGCCGGCACCGACCAACCCCTGCCGGCGCTGAATCGGTCGCGTCCCTGGTCAAACGCTTGGGGACCCCACCGCCGGATCTTGCGGCGCAACTCACACGACGTTTCAAGGACGCCTGTCGCCAACGCCTGGCCGACGGCGAGACCATCACCGCGATCAATCTGAACGACTGGACGATCGACCTCGATGGCAACCTTGTTTTCACCGGCAAAACACCGCCGGCCGATCGAGGCACCCGCGATCTTGAATCACTCTCCGCAGAGTTCCTACAGCAACTTTCCGCTCCACGCCCGGCGATCGCACGCCGTCTCAGCCCCAACCGCACCCGGCAACGTGTCGATCGAGACCACTCCAGATCCC
This sequence comes from Stieleria sedimenti, assembly GCF_025060895.1. Taxonomy (GTDB): domain Bacteria; phylum Planctomycetota; class Planctomycetia; order Pirellulales; family Pirellulaceae; genus Stieleria; species Stieleria sedimenti. The sequence continues at coordinate 28,319 of NZ_JANZKV010000163.1, forward strand.
ACAATCGTTTTGAGCGACACGCCGCCGAAGAGACGCAATCTCTCGCGCTGTCCAGCATCGAACAGGCTCGGCGAGAAAAACTGGTCGAACAATTCACCGCGTCGCTGACCGACCGCTTCGGTGAGACCGCTGTCACCGCGCCCGTGCTGAGCGAGGAGAAAACTCGCCACAACAAAGCTCAGCCGATCACGCGCGATCGGCGATTTAACTGGAACCTTGTTCTGGGTGTCGCATCGGCCGCTGTCGCCATCGCCTTGATCGGCACCGGGATCCGAATCAATCAGCTTCGATCACAGCGCGCTGAAATCCGCGTCAGCCAAACTTCAACGGTGGAACAAACAACGACGCCCTCCGTCGGCGATCCCCTCGACCCGCCGCAAACGAACGGCCTTGAAGCACCACCAGCGCAGCAGCTCGTCGCGTCCCCACCTCTCCATCCAACTCGTGATCCAGACAACGAGGCGGCGCCGTTGGACTTTACCGTCCCCTCGGTCATCGATCGTGAACGCGTTCGCGGCGGATTCGATGTCATGGACGATCTGGATGACCTGCTCTCCGGCGGCATCTCTAGCGGTCCCTCGGACCCGGCGGAACCCTCGCACGATCTCGCAATCGAACCGCTCGAAACACCGGAAATCGAACCTCCACGCGGAACGGCCGGGGATTCGCGTCCGGGCGATCCCGCCCGACCAAGCCCATTCGCTTTTCCTGAAAACGACGCCACGAACGACACGCTGGAATCGGTGCTCAATTCCGAAACCTCCCAGCAAGACGTCGCCGAAGTCCCCCAACAGACCCGGCCGTCCGGAGATCGATTCGTCGAATTGCCACCCAGCGGCGACAGCAACACTGAAACCGTCATCGACCCGTCGGCCGCCTCGATCGAGCGCATCGAGTTTCCCAGCCCGGTCGCCATCGCTCTCTCTGGCGCGGTTACGGACGAAACGCGAGACCTGATCAATCAACAGAACGGAAAAACGATCGCACAACTGATCCGGACCGGCCCCGCCACGGTGCTCCGCTGGTCAGACAATGCCGCCCGAGACGGACTGTCCCAGAAACTGTTGCAGGGACGACTGGTGCTCTCCGACGGAAAGTCCGTCTACCTGCGACCGTCGATCGAGACCGATCCGTATCCGATTTCGCTGGATCCGCGCCGGTGGCGTCCCAGCTGGCCACTCGGTACGTCGCTGCCGGCCGACGTGTCGCGATTGGATATCGAGCTGTCCGTCCCCGATTCGGTCGACTTGGCTTGGCACACGCCCTTCGATTCGGCACACCCCCACCACGGCTCGGCGATCGCGATCTTGACACCGACCGACGGAGAGACGATCGCAATTGCTGTCAAACTGGACATCCAGTGCTCACGAAAACTTTCTTGCCGGATGCAGTTCGGGGGCCGACTAGACCCCTCGCTGCCCTGGGTTTCGCTCAGCCGAGAGACATTTGCCGCAGAAAATAGGTCTCGGACCGACAATCACGGCAGACTGGTGATGCAACGCGAGCTGTTCAAGCAACGCTACAGTTCCGCCAACCAGATGGAGCGCAGCGTGATGCGGACCGGTGCGCAGAGGCTGGATGCCGAGCTCGAGCGTTCTCAGGCGGTTTTGGAGCGGTTGACGCGACTCGGTGAGCTGGCGGGCAGCATCGAGCAGAACGTCAAATTGCATTTGCACGCCTTTGTCCAATGGCCCGATGCACCCCAGACACTTCTCCGCACGACCAGCCTCGCCCCGGTGCCCGAAGATTAAACCCGGTGCCCGAAGATTAAGTCGGCCACGCCACGATTTCGACAATTTCTGCATGCCCGGTTAATCTTTGCCGGTTATTCATCCGATACCGGTTGTGACGGGATTCGAATTCATTCGACGGCCCCGGTACGTGACGATTCAAACAAGGCATGGAAGCCATGAGCCGAAAATCGACATCTGGACGCATCACACGAGCTACCGCTATCGCCCTCTTTGCGGGCACCTGCCTGATCGGCGCGAGCGGTTGCCAAGTGGGCATTAACGGGCAGACATTGCCAAGTCCTTACTACTTGCAGGACGACGTGCAGTACTACCCGAGCGGGCCGGAGTTCAAACTCTCCCGTGAAGCGGCGGCTCTCAAAGCCGCTCGTGCCCAAGAAAAACAAAATCGCAACTGAGCACACCTCAGCGATTGCCGGCTGAGCATCGATTGACATCAGCCGGATCCCATCAATCGCCCCGCGGAGCTCCATTCCCGGATGTTGATCTTGTTCAAGATCCTTCTGGTGGGGATTTCTCACAAGATCCCGACGCGACACCCGAGGGTGCCGCGGATGGCACGGGCATAAGGATGAAGGGATGCAACAACCGCTGGTGTTTAGCCTTGAGGCGATTCCCGTTCGCTGCGACGCAGCGACAGTGAGCGGCTAAAGC
>NZ_JANZKV010000164.1 GCF_025060895.1 Stieleria sedimenti
AAGCCTGCACACCAACGCTGCGGAAAAGCCGAGTAGGGCATGCTGTGCATGCCAATCGCCTGATTTACCGCTCGTCGCTCAATACGTGAACTCCGTCGCGAGATAGAAGTTCGCTCCGGGTTGGAACACACTGCCGATCGAGGTTGCAGTGCTCGGTGGTAATCCCGGCAGGAACGTCAGCTCTCGACCGGCCGGATCGAGGTGGGTCCGGTACTGATTGTCCCCAAAATTCTCCACCCCCGCGTGCAGCGTGACGGTGTTTGTCGGACGCCAGTAGCCACGTAGGTCAAAGATGCTGTATCCGGGCGTTCGCATCTCGCCGAGCGAGTGGGCGATGAGACTTTGACCGGCAACAAACAGCGCGGAGATTTCGAGTCCCCATGGAGAATGCTGATCGCACCCGTTGTTCAGGCGAAGTCCGACGCGGGCTTGCAAGGGCAGCATGTTCGGCAACGCTTCACTTTCGGTGCCGGCCAACAAACTGCGCAATTCGGATCCCGGAGGATCAAAGGCGCTGGCGGCCGCATTCGACGTCCGTGTCCGATCCCGCCCCTGGGTGTAGGACGCCGTGACAAACCCGTTCGTTCGCTTGGTCAAATCCATTTCTCCTTCGTAGTCAAAGCCGACCAGCGTTGCCAGATCCGTGTTGACGGTTTGAAAGGCATAGAAATCCGGCGACAACGCATCGAAGGTGATGTAGTTTTCAATCCAAGCGGCAAACCCACTGACCCGAGCGCGATACCAGCCTTTGTCGGTCGCCAGCGACGCGTTGATCTGGTACCGGCGTTCCGGCTCGAGATTCGGATTGCCGAACAAGATGGAGAACGTTTGCTGGGGAAAGATAGTGGAGATGTGCTGGAACGAATACAGTTCCGTCATCGTCGGTGCTCGCATGCCATAGCCGAACCCGATGCCGGTGGTCCACTCGGAATTGAGCTGGTAATCGGCGTCCACATAAAGTGATCCCAGCCCGAACGAACGGTCAAAGTCTCCCAATAGCAAGTCGTCCAATTCCGCCTGCACGCCCGGAAATGTCAGGACGTTGCCGGTGCCGGGGTCGAGCACGTTGACGGGATCACCGTTGGGGTTGTAAACGAACGGAAACTCTCCGTTGGGCCCGTTCAGAACCAATGGACCTGACAATCCCCCGACTTGATCGACGACGGTCTTGGCGTTCGTTTCGACAACGTCAACACGCCCTCCGACGCTGACGGTCAATCGATCCGTCACGCGGCGAATGCGTTCCATGAACAATCCCGGGTTGGCCCAATACGCTTCCGGCACGGGACCGTTCACCTCCGCTGATGCGTCGTTGCCATTGATAAACGGCGGGGAAAGAAGCGGCAGTTCCGAAAACTGATTCACTTCCTGAGTCAAATAGCGAAGGTCACTTCCCACAGTCGTCACGCTGTCCTCGGAAATCCAATCACCCGAGAGCGAGTATCCGGTGGACATATTGCGGGCGTTGGATCGGATCGGACCGATGTTCGTCCCGAGGAACGGGATCGCCTCACGCTTGGCCTCGGAATTGGCGTTCCCGTTCAAGCTGGTTTCGTTGTACCAGGTATTGAACGTCAGAACGTCGAAGATCCCGGAATCCTCCACCACGTAATTGGCGTCAATCCCGTGAGTCCGCAGGTGACCGATGTCCAACAGTTGCGTCGGCACTTCGACGTCGTTGAGTTCCAACCAGATGTAGCTTATTTCCAGGTGCCGATACGGTGTCAGATCGCAACCGAACGCGATGTCAACGTCTTGTGATTGATAACTAGAGAGATATTCATCGCCGTTTCCGTCGTGGTAGTCGCTTCCCGAACGTTTGCCGTAGCCGATGCGGAATCCGTAATCCTGGTTGCCACCCCAAACAGACTGACGACCATACCATTGTTCGCCATTACTTTTGTATTCGGCCGTCGAACTGCCGTGAGACTCGAATCCGTTTTCATAGCGCGGCGACTGCATCACTTGAAAGTCGATGAAATCAAATCCGGGACCGTATCGAGCCGCGAACGGACCCTTGATGATGATCACGTCCTCCAGGATGCGTGAATCAATTTTGTTCAAGACCGTGTCCAAATCTTGACGGGCGGGAAACCAATAGGATCCCGATGCGATCAGTTGGCCGACCGTGCTGCCGTGCACTTTGGTGTCGGTGATGATCGGAGACCGACTCTTGGCTTGGACGCCCGGTGCCGTGATCGACTTTCCAAGCAGGTTACCCGCGTCGGTGGAGACACGGAATTTGGCTTCGGATCCGAACACGACATCCGAACGCGTCCGCGAGTAGCGGCGTCGACGTGAGGAAAGCAGACTGGTGTCGCGCGAGGCGAGAATCGTGTCGGCAAATTCCCTCGCCTGGGGCGTCAAGCCGATCGGACTTTCAAAGGTCTGCGGCGCGGGCACCAACGGAGTCGTCTGGTCGACTTGAAACATGACCTGGTCGACCAGAGTGTCCGCTGGCTCGGCTGGTTCGATCGTGCGGTCAGAGAAAGCAGTGGTCGCCCCAGACGCATTCGCATCCGCGTGACTCAACTGGGCGTCGGTTTCAGGATTCGCATCACCGATCTCGCCCACGATCACGTCGACGAGTTCCCCTGTTTGCTCTTGGGGCGTGGTCGCCGGAAGCGGCGGCCCCGCCACCGCGGCGCTGCCTGCAATCACCGTGGCAATGGCGAGGACGATCACCCCGGCATCGGTGAAGGACAGGCGGAACAGACCTGAGGCAATCCAATTGCGGCAGGAAATACGTTGTCTCGGCATCAGGTTTCTTCGAGAGGAGTCGGCAAGTCACGCATGGTGTTCGCTGGCAAACCGCCGCCGGCCGCGTACGGTGGTAACGGTTAGGACGCTTATCCCTCATCTTCGGCCTGGGGAACCTCAAATGCGACTCTTTCCCGTGCAATCGCTTTTAACGTGCTAGCTTGCCTGGATTCGCAGTTGCTAGCACTCTTTAGAAGTGGGGTAAGCTTCCAGCTTGCCGTCTCGTTTCACTCGTGAAACGCAAGCTGGAAGCCTCCGCCACACTGTTGCCGGCCGTCAAAGCTTCGATCGCCCGACCTGCCAGGAGGGCAACACATTGCTCAGCGCGGCGGCGCGGCTTGGGCGTCGGGATCGGTGATCGCTTGTTCGGCGCGCCGACGCAGCGCCAACAGCTCGATGCGACCGGGGCACTGTGACTCCATCAATTCGATGGCTTTGCCGAGCGTTACCGATGCCCTTTCCGTGTTGGCGGTCTGTTGCAGCGCGATGGCGAGCACAAACAAGTCGAAGGGCGACGGCTGGATTCGCAACTGGACCGCCGCTTCGGCCTCGTCCAACGCCTGATTGCCATCGCCATCGGCCAGATAAGCGACGGCCAATGAATAGCGAAAATCAGGATTCAGTTCGTCTTGGTCACGAAGCTCACGGGCCAATTGGATGGCACGTTGCGGGTCGCGAATCTGCTCGGCCGAGCACTCCGTCAGCACGCGGATCAACGCCCGTCGGTACTTGGGCGAATCGGGCAATTGCTCGCGGAGACGAAGCGTTTGTCGATAATGTGGCAACGCCGCGATCAGTTTGTCTTCGGCGACGAGCAGTTCGGCAAGGTAAAAATGACACCATGCGAGCGCATCGCGGTAGCGTACCTGCGTTTTGACGATGTCGACGACCGTCGTCAACTCGTCGATCACGTCGGTCAGCAGCGCGCGCGCTTCTGCCGTTTTGCCTTGCAAGCTCTTCGTCTTGGCCAGTCCCATGCGACTGATCGCAACGTCCCCCCGATATCGAATCAGATCGGGGAAGTCTTCGCTCAGCCAGCTGAATTCTTCGATCCCACCGTTGAACGCCGTTTCCGCCATGCCGTGCTCATTAAGATCTCTCAAAACCATCGCCAACATCACCAAACACTGCGCCTTGGCTTCGCGATAGACAGCGACTTGGGGGTAGGTCTCCGACAGCGAAATCAGTTCCGACACCGCTTGATCCAGATGGACTTTCGCATCGCGACTGCGAGAGGACAGGTGAAGCATCTGGGCGATGTTCACCCGGCCGGTGGCCACACTTTGCCGATACTTGGGCATCCCCGGCCGCTGATTGAGCAGGACAAGGTAATCCTCCACCGACAACTGATAGGCGTCGAGCGGCCCGTCATCATCGCCCGACAGCCGCAATGAATTCCCCAGCAGCACGCGGGTGAGCGCCAAACCTTCTCGGTAGGAGATTTGCTCGGGGGCTTGGGCGATCAGTCGCTTGAACTCGGATTCTGCGTCGCGCAGTCGCTCGGCGGCTTGTTGATTGTCACCGGTGACTTGCAAGAGTTGCCCGACTTCGCGGCCGCACATCGCCAGCCCTTCGCGAGCACGAAGGTTGTCCGGTGCTTCGTCACGGATCCGAGCAAAGCCTGCTTCCGCGGCGGCAAACATCTCGGCCGCTTCACCGATTCGATCGACCTGCACCAACAGTTCGGCGTAATTGTACCGGGCACCGGCAAGATCGATCTGGGCGTTGCGTTGCAAATCCGGATCGGAATGCGGTTGATCAAACGCACCGACGGCTCGTTGGAAGTACTGTTCCGCTTTCTCTGCGTCGCCGATCGACATGGACAAGAGTGCTCGACGAACCCATACATTTGCCAGGTCGATATTCCAACTCGTGTCATCGGGATGTTGTTGTTTCAGCACCTCCAAGTTTTTCTCGGCAATCTGATAATGCCCGTCGGCCGCATCATGTTCGTGCATCGTCCGGCGCAGGTCAGCCAATCGGATCCGCGTGCGTGCCGCTTCGCGACGTAGCTGAGGATCGTCTCCATCGATTTCCAACAGCTCTTCATAATCCTCCGCCGCGGACTGCAACAGTCCTGCCCGCACCGCGCTGGTGGCCGGGAAGACGGCCAGCACCTCGCTCACGCCGGACAGGGAGCGATCGATGGCATCTTGGGCACGGCGGAATTGCTGCAGCGCGAGTTTTTTTGCGGCCTGCTCTGCCACCAAGGACTCGGTCGCCAGCACCCGTGCTTGCTGTTCCTTTCGCAACGACTCGGCGACATCATTCTTGGCGTTCGTTGTCACCGCAGCGATCGCGAAACCGGCCACGGATGCGACCAGCAAGATGCCTGCCATCGCGAGACTCAACGTTCGATGATGACGAAACCACCGCGACGCTTTTTCGAGTGCCGTGTCTTGATAAGCCGAGACCGGTTCATCGGCCAGCCAACATTGGATGTCGCGGGCGAGTGCTTCGGCCGACTGGTAGCGTTCATTTCGCGATCGAGCCATCGCTTTGGCGCAGATCGCATCGAGCGCCCGGGGCGCGGTCGGAACGACCGAACGGACCGTCGGCGTGGGGAACACGCGAATGCGACGCAGCAAGTCGTGGGCGGTGTCTTTGGTATCGGCCGGACGAGTCGTTTCGTGCGGCGACTTTCCGGTCAGCATTGCGAACAGGATCGCCCCCAATCCATAAATATCCGTCAACTCGTCATTCAAACTCACCCGACCGGCAGCTTGCTCGGGCGACATGTAGGCGGGTGTTCCCAACGCCTGTCCTTCTCGCGTGAAGCTGACGGAATCCTCGTCGTCGAACACGACCTCCTCCATGTCCACGTCGTCACGAGGTGCTTCATCGAGTTTCTTGGCCAATCCCCAATCAACCACAATCACTTCGCCAAAGTCGCCCAACATGATGTTGCTGGGTTTGAGGTCACGGTGGATGATGCGGCGCGAGTGCGCGTAGCCGATCCCATGGCAAATCGACACAAAGATGCCCAGCAGCGTCCGCAACTCCATCGCATCGATTTCCGCGGGCGGCCGACGACGGTTGGCGCTCCGCAGGTGGTCGCCGAGCGTTTTGCCACGCAAGAAACGCATGGTGTAAAACGGCTGGTCTTCCTGATTGGGCGAAAGTTCGTAGACCGGAACAATGTTCGGGTGCTCGAGCTGGCCGGTGATCTGAGCTTCGCGAATCAGCTTCTTGTATCGGGTCTTTGTCTGACGCTTGCCGGGCAAGACCTCCTTGAGCGCGACTTCCCGGTTGAGGATTGAATCGCGTGCCAGCCAGACACACCCCAGGCCACCGCGTCCGTGTTCACGCGTCAACCTGTATCGACTGCGGGTGCGGGGCAGCAATTCGAGCGTTTCGATCAAGTCCGACTCGTCGCCTCCCTCGCCGATGGCTCCCTCGGAGGACCGAGTCACATCCTCTGATTCCCCCATCGCGCTCGGCGAAGGAGTATCGATCGTTTCCTCGTGACTTCCCCGCTGCGTCTTGGAATGGATCGCCGTGTCTTTGCCAACCGATGTGGAATCGGCGAGCAGGAGTCGATCGATTTCACGCTCGATCTCTGCTTGCTGCTGCGCGGTCAGAATCGACTGTTCACGCAACATCTCAATCAACCGCTGGCCAGAACTCTCATCCAGTTGTCGGGCCAATTCATCGAGACGCTCGGTGTCGATCACCCCCATTCGCACGGCCAAGACAACGAACAAAAACTCACGTTTAACGTTCACGGGGACCACCAAACCGTACGGAAATTGCGACGAAACCGGCTGCGAGTATAACGGCAGTTCCGCCAAACGAATATCCGCGTGCCGATGGCCCCGCGCCGGCCCATCCCCGGGCGGAGGCTGACTTTGGACCGCGGGATGGTGTGCGAAGCCGGTCAGCCACCGCCTGACCCGAGCCGCCTGACCTGAGCCGCCCGACCTGAGCCCGCGATGCAACGTGTCACTTGGCACGTCGTGTGCTCATCTGATTTGATCCTTGGTTCTGTCGCCGCTGATCTTGATCAGCTGCGTCGTCGTTTTTCCCGATTGGAAGGATCAGAAAAATGGACTCTTGGTTTCAAATGTTGTCCCCCGCCGTCAGTTTTCGATTGCCGGCCAGCGGTGACGTCTCGATGGCATACAACCCCTGGACGAACTGGGGAATCTCCCGCCCGAAGTCCACGGCCGGCAATCCGGAGATCGAGGCAGAAGTCTATTTGGGCGTGGCGACGCCCGGAAAGCAGTTGGGGAAACTCACCGACGCGACGATGGCGCTGGCCAAATTGGTGCAGTCACTGCCGCCAGAACTCCTCGGACAAGATCCATCCGCCGCCGAAGCCATCGAGGAGTTGAAGGACTTGGCAGCAGAAATCGAACGCACCAAGGAAAAGCACAAAGAGTCTGCCAAAGCGGAAGCCATGAAAGTCATGGAACGTTTCAAGCAGACCGATCCGCCCGCCTACCAGACGTACCTCAATGACCTACGGAAGGCTGACGTGTGCTGAAGTGTCATGGACGCCCGGTCGGATTGATTCCCGAGAGGTAGAGAAAGTGCATCCTGATGGGGACGTAATAGGAGGGAACCCCTAACGGATTGAGGACGTCCGTTCGAAATTTCTGGGGATAAACTTTCATCAGCAGCTCGTACCACGCGTACGCGGACGCAGCATCCGACTTGTTGGTCGACGAGTAGAGCGTCGGGTAGTAAGTGTGCCCATTGAAGACGCTTTCCATTTGCACGCGGACAACCCAGTTTCCCGCATCGGCTTCCGTGTCCAGCCCGCTAAACAGGCTGATCGCCAAGGCGGCCAAGCAAATTCGAATACCTTTCATTGTCGTTTCCTGTCCTGGATTGAGGAGTATGTCGTTGATACACACCCAAGCGTTGGAAGCAACGCCTTGTTACATCTTTTGGAAATCAGGGACACAAACGCTGGAGTCCGCACGGCCAAAGCCCAACAACTAACTGTTGGGCATTGAGGCGATGCCGAAAACGATCTTGGTCGGATTGCCGGATACGGCGGTGAAGGAATCCACGCACCGCGTCGAACGGGCCATCGTCGACGGCGCTGCCCATGTAGACATCCTCAATCATTCGCCAGTCGAATACCGGGACCGCGTTATCAAATTCCTTCGCAGTCACCTCCATGTCGGCGTTGAAGTTGTAGGCCAGCGAGACGTTGCGGATCTGCAACAAATAACCGATGGAAGCTGAAAGCTTGATTTAGATGGAGGGTTCTCTACGAATGATCTTGAGGACTTAGAACAAACTGCCTGGCTCGTCCCACTCCGGCTCTTTGTCGTCATCCCCGCCCGCCAAAGCTTGGTAGACACTGTCGATCCGAGCCGCATGGACCGCAAGCTGTTTTGCGGACGGTGTTGCTCGGGGCGAATTGCCATAGGCGATTCGATTGATGACCATCAGGGCATCGCTCGGAGTAATGAGACCGTCCCCGTTGACGTCGAATTGATCGTCATCGTCGATCCCCGTCCACTCGGCGTCGTGTCCGATGAGGCTGAGGCGGTTGATGATCATTAAAGCATCGAGCGCCGATCCGCTCCCGTCACCGTTGACATCGATCCACCACACCCATTGGGGCTGGTAACCGCCTTCGATGAACTCATTATCCCCTTTCTTGTCGAGAAGCTTGTCTTGCTCGTTGTCATCTTTGATGCCTTCAAGTGCGACAATCGTCTCCGGCAGAGCTTTGTCGTTCCACGAAGTCAGCGCGTCATCCACTTTGTCGACGATGGAGACGAGGGACTTATCGGCAACCATGTGATCGCCGATCAACAAATCGTCATCGAGACCTCCATGGATCACATCACGGTCGAATCCGCCGATCAACAGGTCGTTGCCCGCACGTCCCTGAACGTTGTCCTTTCCTGCGCCTCCGATCAGGGCATCGGCTGCGTCGCCGCCGTGGATTTGATCGTGCCCCGCACCTGCAAAGACGATCTGCCGGATCGCAACCGACGTTTGGGAATACCTGTTTCCACTTCCACCAAACTCGCCTTGATAGTGGTCGTTTCCGTCACAAAGGAAGGCGACGATTCGATCAATCGAGGAGGCGGTAAAGGTCTCCTTGATTCTCGATTTGTCGGATGAATCTTGGTCCAGTTTAACGTCGACGGTCAATGCATCGGTGCGATCGTCGTATTTGAATGCAACCTTGTCTCGTCCATCGGTCCCGATGATGAACAACGTTCCGTCGACCAGCCCAACGCCTTGGATGACCGCGGCGGTCGTTGCCACTTCCGACTCGCCGGTGTCGTCGTCCGTCACGGTGACGGTGATTTCGTAGATTCCGCCACCGGGGTACTCGTAGCGGCTTTCAAACGTACGATCAATTGGGTCAACATCGACGATTTCAGAATCGCTTCCGTCCCCCCAGTCGATGACGGCTCTGTGCGTGTCTTCGGTGCCAACATCGGCGACCGTACCAAAGACCGAAACAACGTTGTCATCGCTCTTGGTTTTCAGCGAGCTTGCGTCGCTGGTGAAAGTGGCCACTTCGGGATTGACATTATAGACGTCGACGCCAGTCTCTGCGCTGTCATCCGCTGAGGAGTTGGCAACGGTGACAGAGATGTTGTAGGGATCCAGGGGTGTATTAGTGGGATTGTCATCGAGATACGTGTGCGGAATCTCCACCTCTCTTTCGCCGCCCGTCAAGAACACCTCGCTGGATTCTCCGTCGCCCCAGAGTACGTTGACCTTGTGGGTCTGATTCGGGTCAACATCTTCGAACAGTACCGTCAGTGTGAACTCCTGATTCTCCAGGGTCGGGTCGGATGGCAGGACGAGGTCGGTGATCTCGGGAATCGACAGATACCGAACGGTGGTGGAAACCACCTCGCTGACGCCACCATCGTCATCGGTGACGCGAAGTGCGACGTCGAAGATTTGTCCGGGGAATGCACCGGTCGCGTCAAAGATCGGCGTCGGTCCAGTCGCGTCGTCGAATACGCCGTCATCGTTGAAATCCCATTCAAATGTGAAGGTGTCTTCGAGGCTTTGATCCGTTGCGGTACCTGACAATTGGATCTGTGTCGCGGGAATCAAAATTTGATACGGGCCTCCGGTTTCAGCGTTCGGGGGAATGTTGACGATGCGCACGGTCGTCGATCCTGCATTCTGGGTGAGTCCGTCTTCGTCGATCAGGTCGACGTTCAAGACCGTGTCAACAACGCCGGGGAAGGGAGGGTCATCGACGTAGGTGTGCGAGACGATACGTGAAAGGTCGGCGACCTGTTGTGCGGTCAATTCCGTCGACGTGCCGTCACCCCAGCGGATGATGTAGGTGGACACCGTATCGGTGATGGCGGGATCAATGACCGACCCCAATGTCAACGAGTATTCGGTGTTCTCCTCGATCGATGGTGGGCCGGCGATTTCGATCGAAGGCGGCTGATTGATCACAGTGATGGTCAAGGAAGCGGGGTACTCTTGATTCGCGTCGTCGATGGCGAACGCTTCGACTGTCAATTCGCTTCCATCCCCGTCCCGGAACAGATGCGGTACGGTCACGACGGTCGATGGTTGGTCGAGGACCACCGTTTCAGCCTCGCTACCGTCATTCCACTCGATCCGCCAGCGGACGATGCTGCTGTTGGTACCCTCGACACCCGGGTCGAGCGTGACAAAGAATGGAGTGCCTTCGATGGCCGTCGTCGTACCGCCGCTGATTCGTGGAGTCGGGGCGGTGTTGGTGACTTCACCGATCAACACATTGGTCGGATGCTCACCGTCTTCATCGATCATCACCGCGGTGATCTGCAAAGGAGCGATTTCCGCGTTGTAGACGAACCGAACATTGCGGAGTGGGTTTTCCGGATCGTTGGGATACGAGACGGGCGTCATCGGTCCGTTTCCGTCCCAATCGATGATCCACTCGGTTGTGGTGTCTTCGCCCGGATCGTTGTTGTTGAGAATCAGTTCGAACGATTGGCCTTCGGCGACCGAGAAGAAATCCGAACCAGGCGAAGCCAGGAAATCAGGCGGCACCAAAATCATCGGTACGGCGACATTGCTCACTTCGACCGAGATCGGTGCGGTACCTGGATAGGTTCCGTCTTCATCGGTCGCACTGACGGTGACCTGGTAAAAGCCGCCCGGCTCGGTGGCGCTGTCATCAACATATTGGTGGGCTGCCGAACGGATGTCGCCGATGATCGTTTCAATGTTCCCGTCCCCCCAGTCGATCGTCCACTCGGTGATGGTGTCGTCTCCGGGATCATCGATTGCATCGACGCCGAGCACATAAACCTGACCTTCATCAATCGGCGACGTTCCGGCTGTCGTGACGATTGTCGGGTCGACCGGATTGACGGTGACGGTCAACGTTTCGGTCGCGGGAAGGCTGCTGCCGTCATCTTCCAAAACGATGGCGCTGATGGTGTAGATTCCGTCGTCTTTGTACGTGTGGGTGAACTGCGTTGATGTGATCTCCGCAATCGTTCCGTCGCCGAAATCAACCAGCCACGAAACCGGAGTCGTCGTTCCGCCGGACGCAACCAGCGTGTAATTCCCCGTCGCACCTTCATCTAAGATGGTGTTGCCTTCGATCTTTCTTTCACGTGGCGGAATCTCGTTGACGATGACGTTTGTCGTCACCGCCGTATAGGGTCCGCCGTCCTCGTCGAAAGCGGTCGCCGTGATGGTCTTGGTGCCGAAGATGTCATAGACATGCGTGACGACGCCGGCATCGATGAAATAGATGTCATCGACGGTGCCGTCGCTTTCCCAATCGATTTCCCAACGCTCAATCGTGTCGTCGCCGGGATCGGTTGATCCGAGCGTCAGGCTGACCGACTCGAATTGGTCGATCGTGCCGGGGCTGACGCTGGCCGACAGGACAGGATCCACGTTCGTGACCGTAATCGATTCAATCGCAATCGTGCGAAGTCCGGACGTGACCACTTCGACCGCGACCGGGTAGACGCCGTCGTCGTCGATTCCGAGTTCTTGCAATTCGGACCAGTCCAGTGCGAAAGAGCTTCCAATTCGATCGCCAAAGACCCCATCGCCGTCGAGGTCCCATTGATAATCGCTTTCGGCAAACGTCACGCCCTCAGCGGATGCGGTGGTGGACAAATCCACCGAGTTTCCTTCCGCGATGCTTTCGGGGGTCACCGTGATCGACGCGGCCAAATCGGCAAGTTCCCCAAGGTTCTCGATCTCTTCCCACTTCACGAGTACTTGACCATCGACACTGATCTGCCCGCTCGGAGTGGTCAGACTCGTCGCGGGACTTGGATCGAAGCTGAGGTCACCGACGACGTATGTCAACGTATCTCCGATCGGCGGTGCATCTTCAGACAATGGGCTCGCGCCGTTGATCGAGACGGTCGCATTGTCATTCGTGATTTGTAATCCTGGCAAATTGACGTCGATTGCGTCGTCGCCCTCACCGAGTTCGATGGACGTCGTTGCTCCTGAAACCGAGCGCAGGCTGACGAAGTCGTTCCCGTCACCGGTGTCGAGCGTCAATGAACTCGGTTGGCTGGCAATCGAGATTTCGTCATTTCCCCCGAAGGTCCGGATCGTCAACGGGATGTTGCCGGTCCCAGAAGATCTGACAATGTCGGTGAAATCGCCAGTTGGGGTCGATTCGTTCGAAGCAACTTCCAGGGAGCCGAAGTTTCCGTCAAACCCGACGCGGTAACTGGATGTGTTGGTGGCGAAACCAGGCAAAACTTGAATTGCCGTCCATCCGTTGGGACTGGTAACGTACAGCAAGTCAGCAATGTAGTCTTGTTCGGACAAGTCAAAGGTCAACGAGGTCATTTCCTCGATTCCCTTGGCATTGTCAAAGCTTCCGATGCCCTGGGTGATCCGCTGCGCGAATGCCAAGCGACCGCTGGAGGGATCACGTGAGTAGGCGATGATGGTTCCGTCAGAGGAACCGGCAAACACGAATCGGTCGCCTCTGTTGGAGACGATGTCGACGACGTCCGACAGCGAGCCGGCCCCGCCCGAGCCACCCGAAGCGGTTTGCAGGAGCGTCAATTTCCCCTCGGCATCGATGCTGTAGACGTTCAGCACACCGTCGCGTGTGCCTGCATACAATCGATTGCCAATCCGCTTGACGCTGGTCGCATTGGGTAGTGGTGTGAACTGAGCGGCGGTGCCGACAGCGCTTTGCAATCGCGTGGCGATTCCGCCGCTAGAACCATCGAGTGCCACGAAGAGAAAATCAGAGTTGGGATCGACGAAGATTTCCGTCGACTGCGAAAGTGATGCGGATCCCGAATTGGCCGTCAGAAAACCTGTCGTGGTGTCCCGGCTCCACGATTTGACGGTATCGTGCGAACCGGCCCAGAGCGTTGTGCCGTCGGGGCTCAGTTGGAGTGTACGAACACCGCTGAAGACAGCAAGCGCTTCGAATGTCGTCTGAAAGTCGAGGTCGCCCGTGTTTGGGTCACGCTGGAAAAGTTGGATTCCGCTATCCACTGCGACATACAAGTGCTTGTCGTCTGCGAGCACAAGGTCCACCGCGGAGTCGAGCTGCTTGTCACGCAAAAGGTTGGATTCCCAATCGTCGGGAGTCAGAATGCTTCGCGGATTGAATTCTCCCGCGGTCTTCTTCGACCTTGTAAACTCGACCAGGTAGCCCCTTTGGGGACCTGTGGCAATGCCGTAGGCGCTGCCCCGTCCGGGACGTGACGTGGTGAATACCAATTTCTTCAGCGAGTTGGCTTCAAAGGTCGGCGGCTCACCATCAGTGATAACCTGAATGGCTTCTAACGCGGATGAAAAGACGGTGATCTCATTGTCGGCCGTCGGCGCGATGAATCGGCGGGTTCGGGGGTCTCGGGCAAGCGAGTCGGTGTCGATGGAGTTCAAAACATTGACGTTTGAAGTCGCGATCGGCAGAGGGGAATCCGTTACGTCTCCATTTGCATCCACAAATCGTCCATCTTTGTCTCCGCCTGCGATCAGTTGATAAGTCTTGATTGTCGCATTGTCGTTGATGTAAATCTCCGACCCGTCGGCGTTGAACTCCACATCCTTGGACTCGAATGGTGTGTCGGTGCTGGGCAAACTCACCTTTTGGATCAATTGCAAGTCGCCGCCTCCGCCCACTCGCTGAGTGACGTAGATGGTCTTCGGTTCGACGAGATAAACTTTTCGAGGTTGGTTATTTCGAACGGGCTGGATCTCGATTTTAGCGTCTGACCCGGTGCTGGATGTTGTAAAGCTTTTAAAGGGGCCATCGACGATCGAATCGTCTCCCCCCGACCTGATCGAATACCGATAGACCTCCAGATGAGGTCCGACGAGGGTGAGGACAAACAGGTCGTCACTGTCGTCCGTATCCAAAACAGAATCGATCGGTGTCCCTTGAATCCGACCTCCCACAAATCGGCCCTTGGTTAATTTGCCGGGTTCCGAGCCATTGGGGTTCCGGTCGAAACGATACACACGCGTGTCACCACCGGATGGTACATCGATATCTTCGATGGTGAGGAAGACCCATTCCTCGGCGACTTGAATGTCTACAATCTTGATCCTTCCAGCTGGTGCCGCTTGAGCTCCTGCTGGAAACGAGTCGATTGTCTCGACGAGGCTTAGTACCCCTGTCGACACGTTTCGTTCAAAGATCGCAATCTGGTTGATGCTCGACTTGCTGTCGCTGGGGTCTAATGAATTTCCGGTGACGTACAGAAAACGTCCGCTAGGATCGAAAACCGCATCGGCATTCACATTGAAAGGTACGTTCGTCGAACCTGACGGGAGCAATAGATTGGGGCTGCTAACGACGTCAAAGGTTTTGATTTGACTCCCCTCGACGACATAGGCGTGTCTGTCCGGATTGCCGGTAGCGATTGGGGCTCGCGGGAACAAGACATGGAATGGTCCATCGAGTGTCGGCGTGACCGGATACTCCAGGGTGATGACGGGATCTTCCTGGCTGATGTCCGAGGACGCCGCTTCGAAAACGAGAACATCGCTTCCCTGTAAAACTTCGACCAGATCGTCTTCGATCCGAAACGTCTTCGTCGACTCGGAGGTGTCAATCACCTTGAGCGTATCTTGGGACGCGGCTGCGGTGGATCCCAGAAACTCGACTCGACCGATACCGGATATGTTTTCAATCAACGAACCGTCAAGCCCCGAGATCGTGACATCTCGATCCTTGACGGAGAAGTCCAAGGCGTTCTCATTGTCTCGGTTATCAATCCACAGACTATCGGCGGTGACTCGAAGCAAACCGACCTCGCCAAATTCGGTTCGGATTGCAGCCGCGGCACTGTCGATGACCATGAACACCTGCTCGGCAGTGATCGTTGACGTGGCCTTCAGTCTGTCAACAATGATGGTGTCATCGTCTCCGTTGCCGCCAACGATTCTTGTTTCTGGTGACGGGGCGTCGACACGCAATCGATCGTCGCCGTCGCCTAAAGTCATCGTGATTGTTTCCAGGCTGTTGCCGAACAGCGTCACATCAGCGGCGCCGAAGCCGCTAAGCCGGTTTGCCCGGAGCAAGGCGTCAATTGGGGCGATCCGACCGCTGCGGTCGATCACCAACTCGTCGTCGTCACCACCCGCATCAAGCTCCACCTCGGCCGCAGCGGCAATCAAGTGGAAGATGTCTTCTCCGGCACCTGCGGAGATCGAAACGGGAACGTTGACACCGTCGATGATGATCGAGTCGTCACCCTCGCCCAGGCGGTAGTCAGCGATCGTCTCGATGCCGGCAAAGGACGTACTCTCAGATGGAAATTCGCTCGAGTCGATCAGTGACGCGGCGGAGTAGTTGCCCAAGCGGAGGGTTGTTGTGATGCCGTCGATTCCCAGTCCGAAAATCTCAACGCCCAAATCGACCGTCAACTCATCGTCTCCGTCCCCACCGCTGACCAGAGTGTCTCCGTAGCCGGAGGTCAATTTGTCGTCGTCGTCACCACCGAGCAGGGAATCGGCACCGCCACCGCCGATGAGGGTGTCTTCGCCGGGGCCGCCGACGAGTGTTTCATCGCCGTCGCCGCCGGTGATTTCGTCGTCGCCTTTGCCACCGTCGAGTGTCCCTCCGTCGCCGGCTCCAGTGATGGTGTCATCGCCATCTCCGCCGTCCACGTTGGTGCCGACCAGGAAATCACCCCAGACCGATCCGATGACGGTATCGCCTTCGTTGCGATCGGGTTGCGGGATTAGATCGCCCTGGTCGGTAACTTGGGGGCGGCCCAACTCGTCAAGTTCGTAGCCGTAAATGAACCCTCCGGAGTCGGTGTTTGCACCACCGTCGATCGTATCGGCCCCGGGGCTTGAGATGACCAGATTGGAACCCGTGCCCGTGACAACGAGGTCTTCGCCGGCGCCGGGGTCAATGAAGTCGCCACCATCGCCCCCGTAAATCTCATCGCCCTTGTCGCCGCCGAACAGCGTGTCGCCGCCGCCTGCCCCCTCGATCCGGACCGGCAGCGAATCGACACCGGAGAGGTCAAAGACGTCGGCGTTGGGGCCACCGGTAATGACGATTCGTGAGGCCTTGCCGATCGGCAGAGAGGTTTCCGCTCCGAATCCGGTCACAACAATCAAATCCCCGTCTTCTTCGACGCTGATGACCGCCGGGCCATCTTCATCGCTGACATCACCGTCGCGACGATCGGAGGCATAGGGCCCGGTGTGAATCCGAATCACATCCTCGCCATTCTCGAATCGCGGACTCGCCAGGATCGGGTTGAGATCGTCCAGGCAATCGAGGTCGAATCCGACGCCTTCCAACAGTGTTTTGAAAAGTCCCCTTTTGATGTTCAGGTTGATGTCGGCAACGTCGCTGATGTTCAGATCGACATCGCCTTCGAACCCGAAGAACTCCACCTCGACCTTGATCCCGGCATCCAGGCTGGCCGACGCATCCACCAAGCAGAAGACCTTCGATGCATCTCCATCGGTTTGACTTTGTATTTCGTCCAGTCGCAGCGCGCCGTCTTCGTTCGGATCGAGCAAATCCAATTGAACGCCTCCGCTCAGATTGGCCTTCACGCTGCCGGACGCCAGCTCGACATCGATCTTTGCCGTGGCACTGGCGTCGATATCGATTTCGACTTCGTTCCCGTCTCGATTTCGAATGTAGATTCCGTCGAGGACGTCATCCCACACGGGATCATCACCGCGGCGAATGGCGTCCACAATTTTGCTTAATCCGACCGTGTCGTAGACCAGTCCCAGTTGCGTGAAGACGCTGGCCTCGACCTCCCCCTTCAGGTTCGCGACCCCGACGTCGATGTTGATGTTCTTGTCAAAGGTGATGTCTAAGGCAGGTACATTCAAGCTGACCAGATCCGCGGGATCATCGGCGGTGACACCGCTGAGTAATTTCACAAAGTTGGTGGGTCGAATGAAATCAAACCTTAGCCCTCCCGACGTCTCCGTGATTGCTTCGTAAGTGTTGATGAATTGGCTCGCCTCGGTGGCGGTGGCCGAGTCGATGGCGGATGCAACCGAACAGGGCGCGAGGGTACGAGAGGAGGCGCCCTGCGGCTGGAAATATTCAAAGCATCCCAGTGCAAGCACGGGTTTTTCGCCCAAATCGGCCAGGATGCGTCCAAGGGGCGAATTCGGGTCCAACAAATCGACCACGTTGCCCAACGCTCTTCGGAAATGGCGGATGAGGTCCTCGTTCGCGCCACCGGCCAAGTCAAAAATCGTCTCGGGAAAGGATGCTCCGCGAATGTTATTCAGGTCGCTGAGAATTGGCAACGAAGTGCCCAGTAAGTTACTACCACCGAGTCCACCGACAAACACAGAAATCGGGCCCAAGGCGGTCTCGGCGAATTGCGCGATCGGTTTGATGAACGTTTCGATCAGTCCCCCCGAGTCGATCGTGACGTTTTCAAAACGCAGGTTCTCGAGTTCGTTGGTGAAGCGTTTTTCGCCCGCTTCGTCATTATCCGGATCGGGATTGGTCGGGTTTTGGAACTTTGCCGAAGCGGTTGCGTCGAGCACAAAGTCGAATTCGATTTTGGGGAGCAAGAACCCTTCGCCGATCAATGGGATACTGGGAATCGAACCGCCGGCCTGGTCAATCAACCCATTCAGGTCAGCCGTCGTATGCAGTTTCAAGGCTACCGATGCTTCCGCTTCGGGCTGGAAACGGTCCGTGATTTTTTTGGCAGCTTGGATTTCCGCCCTCGTCACACGGTCGAGTGCGCGTTGGTCGGTTGGATTGGCCCTCTGGTTGGGCAACGTCCAGTTCGGGTCGTCGATGTCGACGGTGAATGCGATGGAAATTTTGGACTGGTCGGTTGACGCATAGTCGATATCCAATGTTGGTCCCGGGGTGTTCGCGTCTCCGCGCGAGGTCAATACGAAAAACCCGTCATCATCGATTTCGACGTCGATCGTACCGTAGGTTCCCTGTTGGCTGATCGCTTGGTTGACGGAGTCCCGGAAGAGCGTTTCCAAGCTGTTCTGGTTCAGCTGATCACGCAGGGTGTCGAGGTTTCGATTTTGTTCTTCGCCGATCGAAATCAGGATCCGTTCTTCGGGCATGCCGTTCGGACTACCGTTGTTGAGCACCAGCACGAACTCGGTGTCTTGCCTCAACACGCCGCTCGCCGGTGCAGCCGCTCCGGCTCTCAACTGGTAGCGACCGGGTGTGGTTTCGCTGCTGGCGGTCGTGAATCCTTCCTCATCAAATGACGAAGCGTCAAACCCAAGCGCCGCGCTTCGCCCGTCGTCGAACTGTCCGAACGGGCCGGGGCTGGACAGGCTGCCGAGGTTGCTTTCGGAAAAGCCAAGTTCTCCACCGCCGATGATCGTCATTGAAGAGATCTGCGGAAGCTCGGCGCTTAGCACGATCGATGGCGTCGTGGGCTGGTCCGGATTGGTAAAGCCATTGATCCGTCCGAAGTCAAGTGAGACCGTGACGGGCGCGAACGTGTTCTGCCCGTCTCCGCCTGTGGTTTCTGCGTTGAATTTCCCGGCCAATTGACTGATCAGCTCGGATTGCAGTTCGGCGAGCAAAGTGGCCGGATTACTGAAAGTCTTGCTGATGACTGCCTCGATCGGCTGGGTCCCGCCCGCGTCGATGACCAGCGTGAAGTCCACCTCCGTCTCCACGCCGGTGAATTCAAATCCTTCCTCAGCAGTGATGTCGACGGCGAAGGGGATTCCGTCTTCGACTTTCGCCGCAAGCAAACCGATCGTCGCGTCAGCTTTCAGTCCCGCGTCAGTACTGAGCACATCGTTACCATCACCATCTTTTGCCGGAGCCGATTTGATGTCGATCGATGCGCGAAATTCTTCGACCGGTGAGCCCGTCACGTCGACGGCGCCTGAGTTGACGTAGAAGTAGTCCAGGTCAAAAGCTGGGTCGGTTCCGTAGAGCTGGCTCAGACCGAAGCCGTAACGCAAGTCCCAACGTAGATCGAAACGCAATCCGTCCGACGCGTCGACGCTTAGCCCCAGTGTTTCCAAACCGGGCAACGCAGCCGCGGAACCGAGATCGAGTTCGAAGGGCAGATCCTGGATCGTGCGTTGGCCGAGGTGAAAATCGAACTGCACCCAACTGGTGCCCGAGTCGGGAATGCCATCGCCATTGCCGTCCGGACCATCAAGGTCATCGGCGCCATAACTGAGCAGGATGTCACTGGCCGAAATATCGGTCCCCGCGTCCGGACTGTCGATCAAGATGGGTTCCAGAATGGTGAACATCGCGTTCTGAAAGTCTGCGACCAAATTCTCGCTGGTCGATGTAAAAACCGTTTCGACCAAATCGGAAAGCTCCGTTTGAATGTCCTCGATTTCGCTCAGCAACGGATCGACAGCGTCGGTCAGTTGTCCTCCCACGATCGGTACGCCCGAGATCTCATCAACGGCGGTCTGAATGCCGCTGATGATTTCGCTGAAGGTGTCGTCAAATCCGTCTTTGATTTGGCCGACTAAACGATCCCGCTCTTCATTGTCGATGTTTTGCAAGAACTCCAACAGCTCATTCGGCGGATCGTCGTTGACGATTGTCCCGGTCGCTCGGGTATCTTCCTCGCTGGCAAAGGTCACCTCACCAATCACCGAGGTGAATCGAACCTCCAATCGCTCGTCGCCTTCGATTTCAACGTCGTGGTTGACCGTGATCGTTAACGTTTCATTCAGCGAACCGGAGGGAATCGTGATGGTACTGAACGCAGGAACGACGAAATCTTCCCCAGCGGTGGCCAGGCCCCGCTGTCCCGCCGAAAGCTCGTCCTCGCCGGCCGCAAAGATCTCGAAACCGATGGTCAGCTCTTCGCTGGTGTCACCTCCCCGGATAATCTCAAACTGAAGTTCGGCCGGTGCCCCACCCGGATTGCCCTCGTCGACCATCGCGTTACCGATCGACAGCGAGGCGGCGAGCAAGTGCCGGGCCTCCAAGCGTTCGGATTGTGGACGAAACCGTCGGGATTTCCTGGCAGAACGTGCCTTCGCAGGCGAAGGGCGACGGCGAAGCTTGCGTGAACGCATGTTACAGGATCGGCGGTTTTTCGGTGTTGATCTAAAGTTGCTATTAACCCACACGCGAACGGATGCTCCCCATTCACCCCCTGGATAGGTGTCACGCATCATTTTTTAGAAACAATGGAAAATGGTGAAAAGCTGGTACTCAAGCGCTGGTACTCAAACGCTGAGCATTCCGTTTTCTTTAGGTCCAGGGACCGGCCGACGTGGCGTCATTTTTTCAAGCGAGACGCTTCGGTCGCATAGCCCTTGCTCGCATCCCAGATCACGACGCGTTTGCCCGAGCTGGCAAAGATTTTCGAACCGTCTTCGCTCCATTGGGCTGCCCGGACGTTTCCCCGTCCGACACTCATTCTGAGCGTGGGATGCCGGCTGACCGGATCCCAAAGGAGGAAGGTTCCGCGGGCATCAATGGTCAACAAACGACGGTCGCTCGGTCCCCAGTTGACTGTGGTGACGGCCTCTAATTGTGCCGGTAATTCGAAGACCGGTTGAAGCGTCGTCGCGTCGATCACCGTGACGAGGTTGCTACTGGTTGAGACGGCGATCTGCTCTCCCGAACGGCTCCAAGCGATCGTGTAGATCAATTCCGTGGTCCCTGGCCAATAGCGCAGCTGTCCGGTCTTTGAATCCCACACACCGAGTCCGCCTCCGAGACCCGCGATGGCGAGCCGTCCTCCGTCGGCCGACCAACTCAGCGATTGGATCGATGTGAAACGCGTCGCGGTCGGACCCTCGATGGGGTTCAACTCGTGATCGAACAGATCGATTGCCCCATCGGATCCTCCCGCCGCAATGCGATTCCCGCCAGGATGAAACGCCACGTCGTTGATTTTGGATTCGGTCGTCTGCTCAAAGAGCAATTGACGGTTCTCGGTGTCCCAGAGGCACACTTTACCCGGGTCATCGGGACGCCCGACTCCGCCTGCAGCGACCAACCGTGTTCCGCAGGGCGAGTAATCGACGCCATTCCACAGCGTGTTTGCCTTTCGGAATCGGTGGACCACCTTTCCGTCGACGGCGTCGACCAAGAAGACGCGTCGATTTCCCGCCGCACAGGCAATCAGTCCACCATCCGGACTGACCGCGACATCGTTCAACCAATTCGTGTTGAGGGTGAACTCGCGGCGGCAGTGTGAACCCTCTGGTTGCCAACACTTGATCGCGCCATCCATCCCCGCCGAAAAGATCCGGTCTCTGCGGTGGTCCCATACGACCTTAAACACATGTCGGGAGTGACCGTGAACCGTACGTCGCAACGATCCTGTCTCAGTATCCCAGATTCGAATCGTTCCGTCCCATGATGCCGTCGCCAAACGATTTCCATTTGCATCGGCGATCAGCGAGGCGATCGCATGCGTGTGCTCGGCTAACTCCATGTTGATTTCTTCGGACTTCAAATCCCAAATCCGCACCGTGCCGCCGCGACCGCAGGCAATGATTTGATCGGGATTGGTCGGATGGAATCGCACGCTCCTTAAATCGCTGAACGCCGCGGGACTTTGGAACTGTTTGGAATCGGTCGCAAGGTCCCAGACCAATGCGGCTTTCCCAGACGGATAGGCAACGCGACGACTATCCGCCGACCAGCCCATTTCCATCGCGAACTGAGTCGCATATCCAGGCCAGCCGTGTAGCGTTGACGCAACTTGAAAAGTGTCCGTTTCAAGCACGGAGAAGTCGCCCGAATCTTCGGCGTTGGAAACCGCGGACCATCGACCGCATCTTGCGATGTAGCGACCGTCGGGACTCCACTGCAGCGCGCGGACAACCAGCGGCTTCTCCGTTTGATAAACAACCTCCCAGGTCTCGGTATCGAAAACCGCCATCCCTTTTTGACCGCCGACCGCCAGGCGCGCCGGCCCGGCCGGCTCCCACGTGACGCAGTTGAGTGGACCGACCGGTGAAACAATGCGTTTGACGATCGTTCGGCTGTCGATCTCCCAAATGTTGATCCATCCATCGGTGCCGGCAGACGCCAAGTAGGATTGATCCCCATTCAGAGCCAATCCGTGGAGTGCACCCCGATGACTTTCCAGTGAGTATTCTTGCTGATTGCAAAATGCTTGGGCGTAGTACCATTCCCAGTCGCGTCGGTCGATGTCGGATTCGCTCGCGGGACGCCACTGGTCCAGCAGGTTTTGCGCCCGGGCATATCCGCGATGTTCGTCCATCGAGTCGATCGCGTTAAGCATGCTGGCCGAATAAAGGCTCCGTCGAGTGAGTTCGGATTGCTGTTCGGCTCGATGCCGCGCCCGTTCCGCGGATGCGGCTGCCGCGGTCGATTGCTCCAACGCCGATTGGAGTTCTCCCAGCAGTTGCTCGTTGGCCGTCGCCATCGACTGAGTTTGCTGATTGAGCTTTCGCTGAACGTCTTGTTGTTCGAAAAAATAGTAGGCCGACGAGAATCCGATGATGGTCAAGACAACCAGCATCATGACGGTTGCGGCAATCGAAGCGGCGAAGCCGCGGTTCTGTCTCGCCCAACGTCCGCAGCGTTCGGCGAGCGAGGCACGCCGGGCTAAGATGGGTTCGTCGGCCAGAAACCGCCGCAGGTCTTCGTGCATCGCCTCGGCCGTCTGGTACCGATCCTTCGGTGCGCGTTCGATCGCTTTTTCAACGATGGTCGCCAGATCCCGGGGGACTCCGGTCGAGTTTCGATCCAACAGGACGGGGCGTGACGAGACGACGCGCTGAATCAATTCGCGGCGATCGCTTTCGTCGAACGCCGGCTTCAGCGTCACTAATTCGTACAGCGTGATGCCCAACGAGTAGACATCGCCGCGAGCGTCCGTTTCGCTCGTAAAAGCCTCCGGAGGCATATAGCGGATCGTCCCGAGGATGTCACCTGAGCGAGTGATATTTGCGTCGTCTTCCGACTTGGCGAGCCCGAAGTCGGCAACCCAAACATCATTGCGAACGTCAAGCAGCAGATTGCTCGGTTTGATATCGCGATGTGTGATGCCTTGCGCATGGGCATAGGCCAGCGCGTCACTGACTTGCAGTCCGATCTGAGCGACGTTGATCCAATAGGGATGGATCGACGAACTGGAAACCGACGAATCCCCGGTCGAACGCGTGACGCGATCGGATCGATCGCTTCGGTACATCGCACTCGATTGCGCCGAAGCACTCGGGTGGTCGGGGAGCGATTCGAGTTCACGTAAGACTTCGTCAAGGCCCTGGCCCCGGATGAACTGCATTACGTAGTAGCTGATCCCGTCGTCTTCTCCGACGCCAAAGACCGGCACGATGTTGGTATGGTGCAACTTGGCAGCCGCTTTGGCTTCGCGCTCAAATCGCAGTTTCTGATTCGCGCTGAAGCCCGCATTGGGCGGTAAGACCTTGATCGCGACCCGACGGCCGAGCGAGATCTGCTCCGCTTCGTAAACGATCCCCATGCCTCCTTGACCGAGTTCGCGAACCAGCTGGTAATCGCCCAGCGTCTTTCCGCTCAAGGAATGCGCGGCCGATCGGGACGAAATCGTCGCATCGTCTTGCTCGGGCAGTTTGACCTGTTCGACCAACGCCAGCGTTGGCAAAAGTTCGCGCAGTTCGTCGGCCCATTCCGGGTGGCGTTGGACGAATGATTCGATCGGACAAGCATTGCCGGCGCGACAGTCCGCGAGATAGGAATCGGCAATCTTTCCGATAATCTCGTCTTGCCGGTCGGCACTCTGCCGGAAGGTGCCGCTCACGACACGAGCGCCTCGACACCACCGGGCAGGTCTTCCAGAAGATTGCGGAGGCGGCGGACGGCTCGCAAATAGCGACCATAAGCGGCTGTCGGGCTGATGCCCAACACCTGGGCCGCCTCGCTGTTGGTGAGTTCCTCGAAATGCCGCAACACCAGCAACTCGCGTGCGGCGGGCTCCATCTCATTGATCGCGTCGTTGACTCGCTGCCTCTGTTCGGATCGCATCGCCGCGTGGCTGGCTGACGTCAATCGACCGAGTAACCGCTCGGCAAGTGCGATCGATTCCGCCGACGAAAACGGATGAGGTTCGATCGAAATCTCGCGACCGATGTCTCTCGCCTGAACGCCCAGGTGATGCCGGTGGGTGTCGGCCAGCTTCTGCATCGTCTCCAATCGCAGCCAGAGAAAGAAGGGGATTGCCGGGTTCGCACAGTAGGCCGGAAATTTCCGCTGAATCGTTAGGTAGGTTTCTTGCAGTACATCATTCGGGTCGACTCGCCGTTTCAGTCTCGGATCGAGGCGGACTCGGACCAACGCCATCAATCGGTCGCGATGTTCGTCGAACAAGTCCGCCAACACTTTTTGATCACCCCGTGCAGCGGCCGCGAGCCGTGTTTGGTTCATCCCGTTGTCAAATTCTGTCATGACAATTTCAATTGAATTGGAAAGCGCGTAGGAAAACATGGCGGCTGCGGAGAATTCCATGTTAACCGATCTCACTTGCCATGCCAGCGAAATGTCCCCACGCTCCACTTGCCGATCCGGCCCCGCGAGGGACCGAACTCGATGCAGTAACGCAAGCGATCGATCCCCAAACGGAATGAATCTAGGATGCCACCGTTTGGCTGTTTGGTTGCTCGCTCTTCACAGCCTGCGGGTCGGTAGGTGCTCAACCAACAGCTCCATCATCCGATTCGGATGCCGGCTCAAAGGCAGAGGTTACAGCGTTCATGCTTGTGACGTCGGAATCTGTGAATGCCCAACGTATCGAATGGCTCTTGGACATGGCATGGACGGCTTGAAAGCATTTGAAAGTGCTGTGTCCCCGTCATTCTTGATTGCACGATTGCGACACCATCCTCGAAGCAGCGGCAAAACAATGGGGGCAAAACAATTTTAGGCTGTGATCGTTTTGCCCCCATCGTCTTGCCCATCATTCTGCCCCGAATGATTCTGCCCACCCTCTGGCGACGTCCGCTGATCGACTGCCGGGCTCCGTGGGTCGTTTCCATGCCACCCGTTGCAGGAACCC
>NZ_JANZKV010000165.1 GCF_025060895.1 Stieleria sedimenti
GGCGTCAGCCACCGGAACGGAAAGACCTCGATCACGGAGGCCTGGAAGGCCGGCACAATCGGTCTCATGAACCGCGGGTATTGCCAAAAGCTGGGGAATTGTGTCGGCCCGCTGGACCTCAGGGACTCTTTGCAATCATCTCCGGTGGCTCACGCCACCGGCATCCACTCTGCCGGCCCTCCGGGCCTGAAGGACGTCGCCTATCCGGTAAAATTTGGTACATAGAAAACGTTAGAGTCAGCAAATCTGGAACTGGGAAGTTTCGTCTGATCGATTCGGCTCAACCCGGTATCCTGACACCAGCACCCCTTGCCCACCGTCGACAATCAAATCATCCCAATCCAACTGCAGTGCCATGAACCAAACGCTCGCCAAAATTTTTGCCCTTTGTCTGGTCGCGTTGGTCGGCTGCCGGAAGCAGACGGCGGTCGACGAAGTTTCGCTCAGTGAAAGCGGCGTCGTGGTCACCGACCGTGACCTGACAAGTCTTGCCGGCCAGTGGCCGCAGTGGCGTGGGCCCGACGGGGACGGCGTGGCCGACGACCAACCGCTGCCGACGATCTGGGACGATTCGACGAACGTGGCCTGGAAAAGCGACGTTCCGGGACGAGGTCACAGCAGCCCGATTGTCATCGCTGACCTGGTCGTTGTCGGTTCCGCGATCGATTCCCAATCGGAACAAGTCGTGGTCGCCTATGATCGCGACAGCGGCGACCAACGTTGGCAAACGACGGTCCACGAGGGCGGGTTTCCCGGCCGCGGGGAGGTCCACCAAAAGGCCACCAACGCCAACGGCACGCTTGCGACCGACGGCAACTTGTTGGTGACCGCGCACCTGAACAGCGAGCGGGTCTTTGTCACGGCGTTGGATCTGGAAGGCAACCAGGTTTGGCAGCGAGACATCGGCGCGTTCGCATCCAAGTTCGGTTACGCCCCGTCGCCCGCCCTGTACAAGTCGTTGGTCATCGTTGCGGCGGATAATTTTGGCGGCGGCTATTTGGTGGCCATGGACGTGCAAACCGGCGAGATCGCCTGGCGAAAAAAACGCGGCAATGCAAGTTCCTATTCCAGTCCCTGCGTCGCGACCGTCGGCGGTGTGGACCAGGTGCTGATCACCGGAGGCGATCGATTGGCCAGCTATGATCCGGCAACGGGCGAGACGTTGTGGGAAACCGAGTGCATCGCCGAAGCGACTTGCGGAACCGTGGTGACGACGCAGGATCGAATCTTTGCCTCCGGCGGATTCCCCGACAACGAAACCGTTTGCTTGTCCGGCAAAGGCGAGCGGATTTGGTCGGACCGCACGCGAGTCTACGAGCCATCGTTGATCACCGACGGACAGCATGTCTTTTCCGTCGACGATGACGGGATCGCCAGATGCTGGTCGGTCGAAGACGGAGCGATCCGGTGGAAGAAACGTTTGGGTGGCAACTTCAGCAGTTCGCCGGTGCTGTGCAACGGGAACGTTTACGTCGCCGATCTATCGGGCAACTGCTACGTGTTCGAAGCGTCGGGCGAAAGGTTCACGCAGATCGCGAAGAACCGACTCGGCGACGATTGCTACGCCAGTCCGGCCATCGCCGACGGTTCACTCTACTTTCGTGTCGGAATCGGCGACGGCGGCGGACGCAAGGAACAGCTCGTGCGGGTCGCGATGGCAGACTAGGACGGCAAGGTGATCCGATGGATGGCAGAACGATTCGGGGCAGAATGATGAAGAACAAAGACCTGCCACCCCATCATTCTGCCTTTTCGCCTTCATTGTTCTGCCGGCCGTTCAAACGCCTCTGCCAGAGTGTGAATCGTGCCTTGGATCACGCGTCCGAACGATTCGCCCGATTCGCCACGCAGCTTGTAGGCAATTTGAATCGTCCACGTGGGCTCGATGGAGGGAATGACCAACTGGACCGTCTTGCCGTCGTCGCTGACGTCGACCGCGGTGATGTCTAACGTTCGCTCATTGAAGCGGTCGGATCCATAGTTGGCGGTCCGCTTCAGGTCCCATGTTTCGACGAGATAGTTGTTCGGATCGATGGCGGCCATGCGGTCGACGGGATCGGAGAAGGTCAGCGTCAGGCCGTCTGGGTTGGTGTGGATTTGGGTCGGCAGGTGCATCGGTTTGCCGGTTGCCCGAATCCGGTACAGCCCGCCGGGGCTGGCCGTTTGGTCGCTGCCCCAGGCGGTCATGCCGCAGACATACAGGTGCCCGTCGCGGTGGAAGCGGCCGCGCATGACGCCGGTTTCAAATTCGGGAAGCGGCAACCGACACATCCCGCCTTGCCACTGGCCGTTGACCTGCTCATGCGGCACGACGAAGACTTTGCCGTAGCCGTAAGACAGGCTCAACAGTCGACCATCGAGTTCACCCCATTGCTGACTTTCGACCCAGAGCAGTTCCGAGGGTGAGCGATCGAAAGGTTTGTTGGGCCAACAGAGCGGTTGTTCCATTGCCGAATCCCGTGTGTCTTCGGGCGCACCGTAGCTGTACATGTTGCCGTAGAATCCGCCTTCGACGACACGATTGATTCGGTTCATCGGTGTCCAGTGGCCCTCTTGGTCGGTGACAAAGAACGATCCGTCGGGGTTGAGGCAGACACCGTTGGCGGCCCGAAACCCGTTGGCCAGAATCGTCGTTTGGTCCCCGTCTGCGCTGACTTTCAACAGCGTTCCGTGTTGTGGGATCAGCGAGTCTTGCGCGTGCCGTGCGCTCTTGGCATAGTACAAGTTGCCCTCGTCGTCGGCTTGCAACCCCATCGCGAACTCATGAAAGTGCTCGGTGACTTGGTGGTCTTGGTTGAAACATTCATAGAAATCGGTTTCCCCGTCGCCGTTGAGGTCATGGAGGACAACAATTTGATCGCGGCAGCCGACAAAAATTCTGCCGTCGACGATCTTGATGCCCAGCGGGTGAAACAACCCCGAAGCGATTCGCCGCCACTGCAGCGATCCGCCGGGCTGACCGATCCCATTGATCATCCAGACGTCGCCGTCGCAGCAACAGGCGACCATTGAATCACCATCGGGAAAGAAATCGAGTCCCGACATCCGCAGTCGGCTCTTCCACGGGTTTTTCGTCGGACGTGTCAGTTCGTCGACGGCGAAGGGGCCGGCGTCTGCGCCGGTCTCAGGCTCCGTCGTCAGTGTCTGGGGCCACTGGGCCGGGCCGCCACGGACCAGCGGCCGCAAGTCTTCCGGCTCGCCCGAGAACTCGAAGGACGGCTTCATACCACGATGTGCAACGTGCAGCTCCAAATCAATCGGCGTGCTTTTCGCGGGGATTTTCAGGATCGTCAGCCCGTCGACGTCTTCCGTTTTCAACGCCTTGGGACCATGGATGGCGACGGCGACGGTGTCTCGGGGAGCGATTCGAATCGCCAGGTCCCGCGACGACTTTTCGATGTTCAAAATGCGTATCCAGGTGACGGGGACGTCGAACGGTCCAGGCCCCTGTTCTTCTCTCACCCGGTGCGACTCCAGCACCGCTGCGTCACCGACGGTGTAGGACAACACGACGCGGTTGCCGTGCTTGTACAAGCCCTTGTAATCCATCCACGACTTCGGAAACGGGCCATACGCTTGCCCATCGCGTGCGCGCCGGCGTGTGTCGTCAAACGAACCGGTCAACGGATCGGCCCAGCCCGGGCCAGGCAGGTTTTGGAAATGCAACTCGCCCACCGTCCGTGGCGATCGCCAGTGTTTCCCGTCCAGCAGGATGCCTTCCCAATCGATGAACCCGGCTCCCGCCCAGGCACCCGCGACCCGCATCGTGTCATGATCAAACGCCAGGAAGTGTGAACCGCGGGCAACGCCGCCCGGTGTTGCATCAAGCTGTATCGCGATGCCCTTGTAGGCAAAATTGGTCTCCGGCGGCCAAGTCCGTTCGGCGGGGCGATTCTCACGCCGACCCCGCTGACGGTCTTCGTCGGTGACTTCCGGTCGCGGCTTGGAAAATTCACTCGTGATTTCATAGGTCCGCGTCAGGAACGGTCCATAGTCCATCTCGCTCCAGGGGCGATGGCGGACCGGTGCAGGTCCACGAAGTCGGCCCGGTGGCAGTGACTGCAGATACGCTTGGTCGACCTTGGTGTACTGCGACGCGTTGAAGGGTTTTAAGTACGCTTCGCGGATGTAGTGAATCACATCGTACTTTTCACGCGGCACCAATTGACGTTGCGGCAACATCATCTTGTAGCCGTGGGTCAGGGTCTTGTACATCGTCAGCGGATCGCCGCCGCTTTTGAACGTTCCGGTGGCGAAACGCAAGGCATTGGGGAGCGAACCGGGTTGCTCTCGCGTGCCATGACAATTGATGCACAGTCCTTGATAGATCGCTTTGCCGCGCTGAAACGATTTTTCATTCCAACTGGTGAGCATACCGCGGTGATCGAGATCGTTTTCATAGTCCGGCAGCGGAGGCGGCTGGATCAGCGACGCATCGGGTCTCATGCGTGCCGCCCTCTCGGGACTTGCTTGCCCCAGTTCGACCAGGTAGCAGACCAAGTCGTAAAAATCGCTTTCGTCGTCGAGCTGGTTGATCAACCCGTTCGGCATGATGGATCCCGATGGTGCCCGTGCTTCGACGCTGTCCAAAGAAACCGTCAACGGTTTTTCTTCGCCCGGGACCACCACGGTGAGTGCCGCATCGGTTTCCGCAGCGATCATGCCGCTGACCACGCGACCGTCGTCGAGCAACAGACGTTCGGTGCGGAAACCGGGCTGGACGACTTTGGACGGATCCAACAGCGACTCGATCACGTGCGAATACGTGGCTCGTTCGTTCATTTGCGAAAGATCCGGTCCGAGCCGATTCGCGCCTTCCTCGGCCACGTGGCACTGAACGCAGCTCAGTCCGGATTGGTAAAACCGAATCGCCCCGCGTGACGAATCGCCAAAGATGTGGGCTTGGCGAGCAAGTTCGTCCGCGTCACGCCGCTTCAACTCCGCTTCCAGCGTCTCTTGCGCCGGCGCGACGCCTGGCAGGCAGGCAACGGCGAAGAGAAGACACGTGAACCGGACCAGGATGGCCACGATACGGGGGGAGGAGGTCGACGGAGTACTCAAGAGACTATGCTCGGGTGAGAAAGTGGGCGGCATCGATTGCGGCACCAATTTACTCGAAATCACACGCGATGCGGCGCATCGATGATGCGACGGTTCGATGCAATCCGGAAGCTTCTCTCACGGCCCTCACGTAGGGCGTGCCGATTTTGTGCCTCGCCCGGCCGGCAGGCGTTGGTATCGCCACATTTTAAGTCACCCTCCCTGGCAGGGAGGGTCGAGCGAAGCGAGGGGAGGTCGATTCGCGATGTTTAAGTGCTTCCGAGCCACAGCGAACCCTCCCCGCGTCGTCGCAAACTCTTCCGCGAACCTGCCAAGGGCATTGGTATCTACACATCTTTTGCATGTCCGATCTGTTCTGAGGGGATGGCTTCGGCCAACGGCCGTTTACATCCATAGCCTTGGGCATCGCCCAAGGTCCACTTTTAGCAGTACCCGCGGTTCATGAGACCGATTGTGCCGGCCTTTCAGGCCTCCGTGATCGAGGTCCTTCCATTCCGGTGGCTGACG
>NZ_JANZKV010000166.1:0-14467 GCF_025060895.1 Stieleria sedimenti
CTGACCCCTTTTCCGCTCGCCCAGGACGTCGGTAAACCGTCGATCGTTTGACGCAGGATCGCAAGAATGGACGCACGGTCGTCCGAACTCAAGTGCCGATACTCGTCGGAAAGGTCGTGCCCGCTCAGCACCCGCCAGAGCCGTTCATAGACCTTCGCTTTGAGTTGCTCATCGAGCGCCGAAAACGCCGGCGAATAGATCGTGTAGCTGCAGGGAAAACGGAACAGACGTTTCTTCAAATCGAATTGTCGCAATGATTTCCCGTCACCGGTTGTCGGGCCTTTGGCGACAAACTCTTCGACAAACCGCTCTGAACCTTTGATTTCGGATTCCAGCTTCGCTTCATCGACGAACAACAGATGGTCGACGACCAGCTTGGCCGATTCATCGATCACCGTGTCCAACCGAGCCCGTTGGCCCGGCGAATCCGTCGATGTGTAGCGTGCTCGCCGCACGGCATAGTTCGCGTCGGTCAACCGATTGTGCATCTCCACCTGATGCTCCAAGACCATCAACGCCACGATATCGCTGCCGGCGACGGGCCACCGCGAAAGGTCAAATTGGCGGCGAAGCGTGTCCGCGGTGGACTCGCCCAGTGAAACGAGTTCCTCGCCATCGAGAAACGCGTTGCCCATGTGTTTCATCGATCCGTGGTCGCCGGTCACGTACCAGCCGCCCCAGCGTTCTTCGAGGGGACTGGTGTGATCGGTCACGTACGTGTCCAGCAACAGATTGATCTTGCCACTGCTTCGTGCCATCACACTTTGGACCGTGTGCACGGGGATCTTGCCGTGATCGACCGTTTTTTCATGACAGCCCAAGCAGCGGAAGTTTTCGCGCCTCATGTACGGTCGTCGCGGAGTCATCTGGATCGTGTAATAAACGGCACCGAGGTTGGGGTCGGCCACCGAAATCTCCAATAGCGAACTGCCGCGAACCCAGCCCACGTAAACCTCATCCCCAAAGTAAATCGCTCGGGGGTTGGTCGGTGAAATCCGTCCGGTCTGTAAACTGGTCTTGGAGAAGACGAGTGCTTGGGACGAAACCGGAACCTCTAACTCGCTCAGGATCGATCGCAGGTAGCCGTATCCGTCTTCGTAGACCAATTCCAACTCCCCCGAATCCACTTTGTCGATCATCGCCGTGACGCGATTGTCACCCTTTGTTTCGGTGTAATTGATCGGCGGTTCGTCCAGGCGCGACTGGGCCTGGCAGATCGATTGGGCGGCCACGAGCAACGCAAAAGCGACAAGCCGTAGTTTTATGAGGTCATGCATCGGAGGTGGGGTCAATTGGGACCGGAAGGCGGGGGGATATCACACGAGGCGAGTTCTCAAGCGAGTCTACGCCGGTTGCCAGGCACCCGCCAGTCTATCTTAGCGACACATTGAATCACGCGGGTGGGAAATGAAGGGACGGTCCAGATCACGGCGACGGCAATGGGCACGAAACGCTCAAGCGTCGCGGCACACTGGATCGGCGCACAGATTGATTGGTCAAAAGACCGATTGGTCAAAAGATGGCGGCAGCTCGGCCTCGCCGTCTGCCACGAGCTGAGTTCTCAATTTTTTGACCACCCCATTTTTTGACCACCCCGATCTCCGTGCAAATCAACAACCGGCGCGCCAACTCCCTTTAACCTCCTTCCGGAAACCATCGCTTGGCCGCCGCCGCGATCAGCACCGGCAGCCCGATCGACACGCCGAGCGCGAAGGGCAGCCATTGGTGCCGCTGGGCGTACTCGCCGAGTGCGAAACAACTCACGCATCGGCGTCCTGCCGGAAATCCACGTCGTGATACTCCAACGCCCATTCACGCATGAACCGAACTTGGACCGGGTCGATGCGATAAACGATCAGGTCGGGATTGTCGATCGATCCGAGATAATTGCGCAGCAACGGATTGTCATCCCAGATCTGTTGCAGCAGTTCTCGATCGGCCAGAATGTTGGCGACGCCCGTGATCCGAACCTAGTCGTGGCTGTCACTCAGATAGCACAGTTCGACATTCGGGTTGGCGGCGATTTCGGCTGTCTTGTGATAACCGCGGAGGTTGGCGACGTAGACCGTGAATCCGTCGGTGCGGACCGGCGACACCGGTCGAACACGGGGCTGATCGCCGTCGATCGATGCCAAGTAGGGAAACCGGTCCTGTTTCAAGACCGCCTTGGCAAGGTCCGTGACTTGACCGGGCAGGATCGGCTCGGGCTTGGGTTTGCTCATGGATCGAGTATAGCGAATCTTTCTCGAATTTGGCGGTGCAGTTGAGAACGCGCCTTGGTCAACTTATGATGCACCCTGGCACCGCCTTCCAACTTTCCCCACCCGATCGCTCTGGATCACCTACTGATGCGCACCGTCGTCGCCGTTCTCATCGTGGCCGGTTTCACCGTCACGTCTTTCGCTTCCAATTGGCCGGAATTTCGAGGGCCATCCGGAGACGGTCATGCCGCTGACGCCAAGTTGCCCGTGGCGATCGATGAGTCGGTGGTCAAATGGAAAACGCCGATCCACGGCAAAGGCTGGTCTTCGCCGGTGGTTTGGGACGATCAGATCTGGCTGACGACGGCGACCGAAGACGGGACGCGGATGTCCGTGATTTGTGTCGAACGCAACAGCGGCAAGATCGTGCACGACAAGGTGCTGCTGGAAAACCAATCGCCCGCGTTCTGCCACCCGATGAACAGCTATGCGACGCCGACGCCGGTGATCGAGGCCGGACGGGTTTACATCCACTTCGGCAGCTACCTGACGGCCTGCCTGGACACGTCGAATGCGGAAGTCATCTGGAAACGCGACGACCTGGAATGCGATCACCACCGCGGCCCCGCGTCATCGCCGATCTTACATGACGGCAAGTTGTTCATCGCCTATGACGGATACGACGTTCAATATGTCGTGGCACTCGACAAAGAAACCGGCGAGACGATTTGGAAAACGAAACGCGAGATCGACTATGGCACCAACGACGGTGACCGGATGAAAGCGTACTGCACCGGCCAGGTCATCACCGTCAACGATCAAAAACAATTGGTCTACCCCAGTGCCGTCGCGACGATCGCCTACGACCCTGCCAACGGCCAACCCCTCTGGACCGCCTACCACGACGGCATGAACGCATCGGCCCGGCCGCTGTACGGCGAAGGGCTGGTGTTCATCACCAACGGCATGGGGTCGATGATCGCGGTCAGCCCCGATGGGAAGGGAAATGTGACGGGCACACACATCGCATGGTCGGCAACCAAGAGCGTCGCAAAGAAATCGTCCCAACTGCTCGTCGACGGATTGCTGTACATGAACAGCGACGATGGCGTGATCTCGGCGCGCGATCCGAAAACCGGGGATGTCCTCTGGCAAAAACGGGCCGGCGGATCCTTCGCCGCCTCTCCGATCTATGCCAACGGCCGGATCTATGCGTTCAGCACCGAAGGCGACATCGTGACGTTTAAACCCGGCGAGACGTACCAGGAACTGGCAAAGACGACACTCGGCGACGGATTCATGGCCTCACCGGCGGTCGTCGGAAATCAATTGATCCTCCGCAGCAAGTCGGACCTGTACCTGATCCAGCAGTGACGCAATGGGCCAGACGACTTGTTGATGCTCCAATCCTCCGGTGCAGTGCAAACCGGCGGGGAAAAAGATTTGTTGGTCAAAAGATTTGTTGGTCAAAAAATGTCTCCGGCGGTGGTTGCTGCGTCGCCAGGGTGGCATCATTGTGGAGCCGCCAGGTCTAGAAAGACCATGTGCGATGGGTTGCCGACGGCGGCGTAGTGGCCGGTGAACTGCAACTCACCTGTCTTACGATTGACGTTAAAGATCGCGACGTGGTCGGCTCGCTGATTCAAGCAGTAAAAGAATTGCCCTGTCGGGTCAAAGCTGAAACTGCGTGGGTAATTGCCGCGCGTCCACTCTTCGCCCACAAACGTCAGCTGTCCGTTGTCACCGACGGCAAAGATTCCCACGCTGTCGTGCAGCCGGTTGCCGGCATAAACAAACCGGCCATCGTCGGAAACCAAGATCTCTGAACAGAAATTGCTACCGACGAACTCCGACGGCAGCGTCGAGACGGTTTGTCGCGGGGCCAAACGCCCAGCGTCGGCGTCGTAGTCAAACAAGACAATCGTCGAACCTTCTTCCTGGATCGAATAGAACCAGCGGCCGTTGGGGTGAAAATGGAAATGTCGTGGTCCATCGCCCGGTGGCAATGAAATCGCAGCCGGATCGTTGGGGGTCAAGATTCCGGTTTGTTCGTCAAACCGCCAAACAAAGATCTTGTCCAACCCCAGGTCGGCGTGCAGCACATATTTTCCCGAGGGATCGGATTGGATCATGTGAGCGTGGGTGCGATCGTGGCCGCTGATGGCGAAGCTGCCCGCCGGCGCGTTGGTTGCCTGTGTCGGCCCGATCGTGCCGGCGTCCTGCTTCACCTGGACCGGTTCACCCAACCGCCCATCCGCGGTGACCGGGAGCACCGCAACGCTGCCGCCGAAATAATTGGCGACCAGAACAAACCGTCCGCTCGGATGGATGCTGATGTACGTCGGACCGGCACCGCCACTGCGCACGGTGCCCATCAAGGTCAACTTGCCGCTGGATCGATCGATCGAAAACGTGCTGACCGAACCTTCCTTACCTTCACCGACCCGATCGGTTTCATTGGCAGAATACAGCCGGGTTCCCGCAGCGTTGACGGCCAAACAACTGGGGCTTGTCCCCATCCGCTGCGTGCCGATCTCCGTCAACGCTCCCGTCCTGCGATCGACTTGAAACAGATGGATCCCCCGCCCATTGCCCGGCGGCAGATCGACTTGAGTCGGCAACACGTCCTGAAGCGGCGAGCTGAAGGTGCCGACATAGGCGATCAACGGCGGGGCATCAGATTCTGCTTGGGCAACACCGTTGGCAACCGGGCCGACCGCGGCCAGGGCGACCGAAGTCTTTAAGAACGAACGTCGAGATCGGGAGAGTTGATTCATCTTCATCAGTGACAGAAGGGTGGGAAGGTTGCAAAGGCAAGGCGATCATTCTGATCGAAAGAGCGCCGGCATGCACAGCATGCCCTACGCGGCTGCCCCCATCTTTTGACCGCCCCATCTTTTGACCGCCCCATCTTTTGACCGCCCCATCTTTTGACCAACAAAATCTTCCTACCCTCAAAATCTTCCTACCCTCAAAATCTTCCTACCCTCAAAATCTTCCTACCCTCAAAGCCTATCGCTCAGCGCCGAACGCAACCGCTCGACCTCGCCGCGATCCAGTTCCGGTGGATCTTTCTCCAACAGCCATCGGACATCTTCCAACCCCAGATTGATTCTTCCCGTCATCCCGCGCAACTGGGCGCGCAGCATGCGATATCGGGCCTCTCCGGGACTGACCGCAACGATGGCGTCACAGTAGCGGAGCATTGCCTCGCCATCGTTTTGACGTCCGGCGACGCCGATCAAATTATTCAGGATGCGGCTCAGGATTTCGATGTCCGTGTTGGCTTGTAAATCGGAAGGCCGGAGTGATCGGCCGCCATGCAGCGCGACGATCTCGACGGCGTCGGCGCGGCTGAGCAACTTGCCCCGCTCGAAGACGTCGATCAACTGTTCGTTTTCGTCATCGATGACGTGTTTGGATACGAAGTGCCCGGGCAAGCCGACGCCTTCGACCTTCATCCCCAGCCGACGTCCGAGTTCGATGTACAAGACGGACATCGTGATCGGCAGCCCTTCGCGATCGTCGATGACTCGATTCAAGTGGCTATTGGCGGCGTGATAGTACTCGCTGCGACTGCCGTGGTATCCATTCTCTTCAAACAGATAGCGATGCAGGGCGTCGCGTTTCTCGGTCACCGACGCGTCTTCCTTCAGGGTTCCCTGGATTTCTGCTGCCATTTCGTCGACGCGAGCGAGATAGGCGTCGACATCCAAATCGGGGCTATCCAGTTTTGCGATCAACAGCGATCCGACCAGCAGGCGTTGGTCGGCGTCGGTTTGATCGAGTCGACTCAAACGATCGATCGTCTCGGCACGTTCGACGTCGTCGGCAAGCTGCTGAAGTCGCTCGGCTTGTTTTTCAAGCTCGATCGCCCGTCGAGTCAATTCGCGCGCCGCCAGTTCGCCCGACTTGCCGAGTTCGCGAATTTGATCGGTCCCAATCGAATCCAGGGGCAGCGTGTCGATCTCAAGTTCCGCGAGCGTGTTTTCGGCGGCTTCGGACAACATCGGTGAGGGCAATGCGGTGCCGAGCTGAAAACCAGAGAATTCCGGCTCGGTCTCGCGGAACTTTGCCAGCCCGACCTGGCCTTCGGTCAGTTGTTGGTCGTCGGATTCAATCACCATGCGTCCGTTGACAAAGCACGTGATCGTGTCCGTCGCGACACGTACCTTCAATTGGTTCCATTGTCCGGGCAGATAGTATTCCGTTTCCACTTCTTTCAGGATGTCCCAGGAATAAACCGAGGCGCCGCGAAAGCATGTCAATCTCAACCGTCCGGCACTGGCGTAGAAACCGTAATGTTTGTTTTGGCCGTCGCTGTGGAACGCCAATCCGGCGGCGCCGGACTCGTCATCCAGCCGAACCATCACGGCGATTTCAAAGGGGCGCTGGGGAACCTCCCGTTTGGATAGCAGCAATGAACGTCCGCCAAAACCATTGCCCTGGCCCAAGGCGACGATTCGTCCACCGCGTTGCTGCCAGCGGGATCCCATGATGGGCGTCCATCGGTCCGCGTTGATCCGGCCGATTCGAACCCAGCGATCGATCGCGACGGGGTTCGGGTTCTCACGCAACGCGACGAGTTGGCTGACCGGGATGGCGAAACCCAAGTTATCATCGATGGACGATTTCATATTGATGATGCCATGCACTCGGCCCTGGAGATCGACCAGGGGGCCGCCACTGTTTCCCGGCTCGATCGGCATCGCCAATTGCAACAACTCGCGGCCTTCGACTTCGCGTCTGGCCGACACGATCCCTTCGACCACGCTGTTGCGCAGCCCTAGCGGGTTGCCGAAGGCCAGCACACGGATGCCTTGCTGAGAGGTTTCGTCGGCGGCGAACGGGAGCGCCGGTATCTCGCTGGATCCGGGATCGACGCGAATGATGGCCAAGTCGCTGGCCACGTCGGAAGCCTCAACGGCGAGGACTCTCAATTTTTTTCCACCGGCGGTCTCCACCGTAAACGGACGTCCCTCGTTGATCACGTGAAAGTTCGTGGCGACCAGCCCGTCGGAATCGATGATGAATCCGGTGCCGATTCCCAGCGGTTCACCGTCGCGCCCCCGGACCCGAATCGTCACGACCGAAGGACGGATATTGGCAATCAGTGATTGGTGGGATTGGTCGTCGGCCGGCAACGGAGACGCCGTGAAGACCGCGGTGATCGCCAGCAGCGTCAACAGAATCAAATCGAATCGGTGCACGGTCGCTCCTTGCATAAAAGAATCGTTCATGCCCTATGATAGCGGGATGCCAACGGATCATCAGGTTTCGCGGCATGAAAAAAGCGACACGAACCGATTCTGCATGCGTTGCTTCGTGGGCACCGACGAGTTTCAGGAGGTTGAGAATCAATGAGCGAGTTTCCCAAAGAGATGTTGCATCGGCTGAAAACGTGCGGCGTTGTCGCCGGTTTTTCGGTCGACAAGGTGGAGCATGCGGTGCCGCTGACCAAAGCGTTGTTGGACGGAGGGATCAACGCGATTGAATTGATGCTCCGCACGCCGGCGGCGATGGCGGCAGTGATCGAAATCTGTGCCGAGGTGCCCGAGATGTTGGTCGGGGTCGGGACGATCTTGAGCCCGGCATCGGTGCGGGAGGTCAAAGCCGCGGGCGCGGACTTCGGCGTCGCACCAGGAATGAATCCACGCGTCATCGGTGCGGCGCAGGACATCGGCCTGCCCTTTGCCCCGGGGATCGCGACACCGACGGATTTGGAAGCGGCCATTGAGCTTGGCTGTCGTTTCGTCAAATTCTTCCCGGCCGAAGCGATGGGAGGCGTCACGTACCTGCGCAGTTTTGGAGCTCCCTACAAACACCTGGGCATCCAATATTTTCCGCTGGGCGGCATCAACGCCGACAACATGTCAGAGTATCTGCGCGAGCCCAACGTGCCGGCGGTCGGCGGATCATGGATCGTCAAACAAGCATTGGTAGACAACGAAGACTGGGCGGGAATCAGCTCCCGTGCCGCCGACGTCATTGGC
Organism: Stieleria sedimenti; assembly: GCF_025060895.1. Taxonomy (GTDB): domain Bacteria; phylum Planctomycetota; class Planctomycetia; order Pirellulales; family Pirellulaceae; genus Stieleria; species Stieleria sedimenti. The sequence goes on from NZ_JANZKV010000166.1 coordinate 8,195, forward strand.
AAATTGAAAAAGGATCAACGAAGATGAATCAAGTGGTCGTGACATTTGGAGAAATCATGGGTCGACTGGCGGCACCGGGACATTTGCGGCTTCGCCAAACGCGGGAACTGGAAGTCACCTATGCCGGGGCGGAAGCCAGCGTCGCCGAATCGATCAGCAACTTCGGCGGTGCGGCCCGCTTCGTCACGGCGTTGCCGAAACACGCCTTGGCCGACGCGACGATCGATTCGATCCGCGCCCTGGGCGTCGACACCCGCTATGTGTTGCGGACCGACGAAGGGCGGCTGGGGCTGTATTTTTTAGAAACCGGCGCCAATCAACGTCCCAGCAATGTGATCTATGACCGCGCCGATTCGGCGATCGCGATCACCCCGGCCCGCCGCTACGACTGGGAAGGGATCCTTGACGCAGCGCAGTGGTTGCACTTGACGGGGATCACGCCGGCACTCTCCGAAAGCGCCGCCGAGGCGACGTTGATCGCGGCGCAGAAAGCCCAAGCCATCGGTGCGACCGTTTCGATCGATCTCAACTTCCGCGGCAAACTGTGGAAGTGGAACGCCACTCAAACACCGCGCCAGTTGGCTCAGGCGACGATGCGAACGATCTTGCCGTACGTCGACGTGGTGATCGCCAACGAAGAAGATTGCCACGATGTGCTGGGCATCCAAGCGGGCCAGACCAATGTTCACGCCGGAGCGTTGGACACGTCACGGTATCCCGACGTCGCGCGCCAGGTCGTAACGCAATTCCCCAACGTTTCCAAGGTCGCCATCACGCTCCGCGAAAGTCTCTCGGCGACACACAACAATTGGGGCGCGATGCTGTATGACACGGGATCCGATCAGCCCGTGTTTGCGCCGATGGATGCGGACAACCACTACCAGCCCTACGAAATCAGAAACATCGTCGACCGGGTCGGTGGTGGCGATGCGTTCGCCGCCGGACTGATCTTTGCGCTGACGACACCTGACTTGAGCGAGTCGCAAACGGCGTTGAACTACGCCGTCGCCGCATCCTGTCTCAAACATTCGATCAAAGGCGATTTCAACTTCTCCACGCGAAACGAAGTCGAAGCCCTGATGGGTGGCTCTGCGTCGGGACGCGTGGTCCGATGAAGCGGATGACCGCAAAGACCCAATTCGTGCCCTATTCAGCAGATGTGGCAAAAATTTGACGGGCAAATCCCGACCGGGCTCTGGGAATCTTCTCCGCCTGTGCGACAATGTTTGCCTTGTCCCAAGCAGCCGCAAACCTCGTTCCCCATGAGTTTGGTGATGTTCCCGAGAAGGATGACGTGTACCGCAACTGCACTTGTCGCGATGATGACGTGCTGCGGTTTCGGCGAGCAACCGCACCCCGCGACCCTGCCGCATCCGGCGGTCGCCCCGGCCGTTGAGAAGATCCAAGCGGTCACCGCCGAGGGACCGTTTCAGCCCGAATGGTCCTCGCTCGAGCAGTACAAAATCCCGCAGTGGTACAAGGACGCCAAATTCGGAATCTTTATCCACTGGGGCGCGTACAGCGTTCCCGCCTACGGCAGCGAGTGGTATCCGCGGCAGATGTACATCAATCTTCCGCGACGTGGCGACAACTTCTTTGAGCATCACATCAAAACGTACGGACCGCAAAGCAAATTTGGATACAAAGACTTCATCCCGCAGTTCAAGGCGGAGAAGTTTGACGCGGCCCGTTGGGCCAAGTTGTTCAAGGAGACCGGCGCGCGATACGTCATTCCGGTGGCGGAACACCACGACGGATTCCCGATGTATGACTGCTCGTTCACGCGCTGGGATGCCTCGGAGATGGGACCGAAGCGTGACGTGATCCGAGAATTGTCGGTCGCCGTTCGCAGCGAAGGCATGAAGTTCGGCGTCAGCAGCCACCGTGCGTTCAACTGGATGTACTACGTCCGTGACAAGTCATTCGACAACGCGGATCCGCAATATGCCGATCTGTACGGGCGCCCGATGCCGTTTCTTTTTAAAGCCGACGCGTGGGACTACAAGAGCCACTTCGTCCCCCAAGACGAACAGTTCAAAGATGACTGGCTGGCTCGCTCCTGCGAGTTGGTCGACAAGTATCAGCCCGACATCTTCTGGTTCGACTTCGGGATCACTCCCGGATTGCAAACCACCAATTATGAAAACAATCCGTTCGCCGGACACCTGAAGCAGTTTGCGGCTTACTACTACAACCAAACGTCAAAGCATTCCGGCCAGCCCGGGGTGATCAATTACAAGTGGGAAGCGTTCCCCGAGTCGGCCGCCGTCCTGGACAAAGAACGATCCAAGATGGCCGAGATCCGCAAGCCGTTCTGGCAAACCGACACTGCGGTCAGCGCCAGCTCATGGGGCTACACCCGGAACCAACGTTACAAGACGCCGGAACGGTTGATCAATGATCTGGTCGATATCGTCAGCAAGAACGGTTGCCTGTTGTTGAACGTCGGCCCCCGCGCCGATGGCACGATCCCCGAAGAGGACCAAGCGATTCTCAAAGCGATCGGAAGTTGGCTGAAGATCAACGGGGAATCGATCTACGAGACGACCTACTGGAAAACGTTCGGCGAAGGCCCGACCGCAGTCTCCACCGGGCACATCTCGGAATCCAAGGACAAGCCGTTCACCGCGGCAGATCTTCGGTTCACCGCACGCGGTGACGACACGCTGTACGTCACCGGGCTGAAGTGGCCGGCCAACGGCCGCATCACGGTTAAAACGCTGGCCAGCGACAGCGAACACTATCAGGGTGAAATCACGTCGATCACGATGCTGGGATCGGACCAGAAATTGAAATGGTCGCGTGACGAAAACGGGCTTACCGTGCAACTGCCGACGACCAAGCCGTCCGAATTCGCCTATGTCTTGAAAGTCACCCGATAGGTCGATGGCAAGCATCGCAAGCTGGAAGCTTACGCCACTTTTACGCCGCGCCCCCAACAGTACTCATGTTGCGACCATTATTGATTCTGCTACTCGGCTCGCTCGCAACCGTCGCGTCCGCGCAGGACAGCAAGAGCGAATCCCAGCGTGGTCGGGGCGACTTACCCGCCCAGGGCGATGGAGGTTTTCCGTTTGTGCTGCCGACGCAAAAGCCCGAGCGTCCCTTGAGCGCGGCGGTCGAGCGCATTTATTCGGCCTATCCCGCACCGCGACCGGAAGACAACGAACTCTATACACGATTCAAGTACACCCCGCTGGTGGGCTTTGATGATCACGGTGGCGACGGCACGGTGTCGCGTCGCGATCCATCCAAAGTCATTTTCGAAAACGGCAAGTACTATGTTTGGTACACCAAACGCGACACGCCGACGCCGCCCCAAGGTCCCGACGGATACACCGACAGCATTCCGTCGAGTGATTGGGACCTGGCCGACATCTGGTTCGCCACCAGCCAGGACGGATTCACGTGGCGCGAACAAGGGATTGCGGTGGCTCGACCTGAAAAGCCTCTGCTGGGATGGCGCTCGGTCAGCACGCCCGACATCCTGGTTTGGAAAGACAAGTATTACCTGTACTACCAGGGCTTTAAAGAAGCGAGCGGGAAACGCGGCGACGACTGCCCGGTTGCGGTCTCCTCTTCTGACTCCCCCGACGGCCCCTGGACGCCGCACCATCAAGTTGTCATCCCCAACGGCGCCCCGGGGCAGTGGGACCAGTTTTCCATCCACGATCCGTATCCGTTGGTTTACCGCGGCAAGATCTATCTGTATTACAAGTCGGACTTCGACGGCGATCCAAACCTGGTCAGGATGCAGGGGCTGGCGATCGCAGACGATCCCTTGGGCCCGTTCGAAAAACATCCACTCAACCCCGTGATCAACTCCGGGCACGAAACAACGCTGTTTCCTTTCCGCGAGGGAATCGCGGCGTTTGTGATCCGCGACGGGCTGGAACATTCCACCATCCAGTACGCCAAAGATGGCGTCCATTTTGAAATCGCGTCGATCGTTTCGTTGATGCCCAATGCCGGCGGCCCGTTTATCCCGGACGCGTTCACCGACACCCGCAACGGTCGTGGCATCACGTGGGGACTTTCGCACTTCACCAACGTCTCCACCTGGGACAAAAACCACGCGATTCTTGCCCGATTTGATTGCGATCTGAGCTTGGATTTGAACGATCCGGCGATGAAACGCACCGGCGATTATCACAAACCCGACGTGTTTTTTAGGCAAGGCTTGAGCAGCCAACAGAAAGTGCGAATTTTGAACGAGAACAAGAAGTTGACGGAACCATAGTGCTCTGTTCAGATTTGAATTGAGGGTTGTGCTTGTCGAGCGGAAAAAAGTCAGGCTGTAACGTAACGTCAGGCTGTAACTTGCGCGGCAATGAAATTGCCTCTGTGTCCTCGGATGCACTTTGCCCACGGATGGCAGCGCGAACCCACGGATTTTTGGCGCCCTGTCATCCGTGGGTTCGCGCTGCCATCGGTGGGTATTCTTTTCGATCGTTAGCGTGGCAATATTACTGGAGTGCTTCGTCGCGACGGAGTCTCTACAATGGCTGCACTCCACTCAACCTTCCACCCACGACTCCCCGACCGATGTTCCGCACTTTTTTGCTCGCTTGCCTGCTGACCGCATCACCTCTGCTGGTTGCCGACGATCGTCCCAACATTGTTTGGATCATCCCGGATGACATGTCGGCAAATTTCTCTTGCTATGGCGAAACCGCAATCCAAACGCCCAACGTCGACCGACTCGCCCAGCTTGGTGTGAAATTCACGAACGCCTTCGTCACCGCGCCGGTCTGTTCGACCTGCCGATCGGCGTTCATCACGGGTATGTATCAAACCAGCATCGGTGCGCATCATCACCGCAGTGGTCGTGGGAAATTGAAAATTAATCTTCCCGACGGCATCGAATTGGTGCCCAAGTTGTTTCAAGACGCCGGTTACCACACATCGATCACCGGTTGGCCGCTCAACGGAAAACTGGGCAAAACGGATTACAACTTCCAGTGGGATGAATCCGTTTACGACTCCAACGATTGGGCCACACGCGACGAAGGGCAACCCTTCTTCGCGCAGATCCAAACGCAAGGCGGAAAGCTGCGCGGTAAAGACGCCAAGGGCTGGGAGAAAGTTTCCGCGGCGGCGGAGAAATCACTCGGCAGCCGCACCCCGAACAGCGTCGTCAACCTGCCGCCCTATTACCCCGATCATCCAGACGTCGTGCGTGACTGGGCGGCTTATCTGGATTCAGTTCGCATGACCGACGTGATGGTCGGCGAAGTGCTGGCCCGGTTGAAAAAAGAAGGCGTGCTTGAAAACACGATCGTGTTGTTCATGACCGACCACGGGATCAGTCACGCCCGTGGGAAACAGTTTCTGTACGACGAAGGGCTGCATGTCCCGCTGGTAATCGCCGGCCCGGGTATTCCTGCCGGCACCGTTCGGGAGGATGTCGTCGAGCACATTGACATTGCCGCATTGTCGCTGGCCGCCGCAGGCATCGCGATCCCCGACTCGATGCAGGCCCGCGACATTTTGGCCGACGACTACACCCCACGTGAAGCCGCTTTTGCCGCTCGAGATCGTTGTGACGAAACCGTCGACCACATCCGCAGCGTCCGCACCAAGGAATTCAAGTACATCCGCAACTTTCTGCCCGAGCGGCCCTACTTGCAACCCTGTGCCTACAAGGACGCCAAAGCGATCTTGATCGCGCTGCGCGAACAACACGCGGCCGGCAAACTGAACGACACCCAGGAGCTGTTGTTCCGCGATGTCCGCCCGACCGAAGAGCTTTACGACCTGCAAAACGATCCGCATGAAATTCACAATCTGGCGGGCGATTCGCAGTTTGCCGAAAAGCTAACAGAGATGCGTCAAAGGCTGGACGTCTGGATGGAAGAAACCGGCGATCAAGGGCGACAGGCCGAATCGGAGCAGATGTACGACAGCGACATGAAGGTCTACACCGACCGCCTGAGCTTGCCAAAATTCGATCCCAAGCAGCTGCAAACGGTCCAGAAGAACATCGCTCTGATGAAGCAATGGGCCTCCGAAGGCAAATAGTGGCGTAAGCATTGCGTTTGCGATTCATTTCCATGCTTTCAGCTTCAGGGCGCGCGAGGCGTGCCGACCGGGATTTCCCATTCATTCGGATCCGCAATCTGATGGATCCACCACCGCGAACGGTTTCCGTTGCCGTGGGCAATGCGTTCTCACTTGAGCGGCATTGATCGCACCACAAACCTCTCGGGTTGTTGCAGTGGGCTCCACAAAGGCACATACTCGAATGGTACGAGCATAAGTGTTGGTGTGCAG
>NZ_JANZKV010000166.1:14497-44339 GCF_025060895.1 Stieleria sedimenti
TTGGGCTTTAGCCGCCCACTTTCGCTGCGTCGCAGCGACAGGTAGTCGCCTAAAGGCTAGACACCAACGGTTGCTGAATCCCTTCTCAGCGGTGCTTTCGATTAAGGAGTGCTCCGATGGCTTCTGCCAAGGTTTTGCTGATAGAAGACAGCCAAGTCGACCGCATGGTGATCAAGGGGCTGTTGGCCAAGGCCGTCGGCGTCCCGTTTGATGTCGAGACGGTCGAAACACTAGCCGAGGCACTTGCCGCCATTTCGCGTGGCTCGTTTGACGTGATCCTCTCGGATCTAACGCTGCCGGATAGCCAGGGACTGGACACGTTCCTCCGAGTGTCCCTCGCCGCCGGTGATGTTCCCGTGGTCGTGCTGACCAGCAGCGATGACCTGACCCTCGCCGCCAAAGCGGTGGAAGAAGGTGCGGAGGCTTATCTGGTCAAAGGGAAAATCGATGCCAATCGACTCGCGCGGGCGCTTCGATACGCCATTCAACGCACCACGGCGGAGCAGGCGGAGTGGCAATCTCCCATGTATCAGTTGGCCAAACAGCAGTTCTTGAAGGCCGCACAAATCGTAGGACTCGATGACAATTTGCGCGAGCGGCTACTGTTCCCGCAGCGAACCCTGACCGTCACGTTTCCCTTCCGACGCGATGATTACCAGGAAGTCGAAACGGTGTTTGGTTATCGCGTGCAACATCTGCTGACCATGGGCCCGACCAAAGGAGGCATCCGGTATCACGAAGACGTCAACTTGGGCGAGGTCTCGGCGTTGGCGATGTGGATGACCTGGAAGTGCGCCTTGATGAGGTTGCCGTTCGGCGGGGCCAAGGGAGGAGTCCGCATCGACCCGACGATTTTGACCGGCCACGAACTGCAACGATTGACGCGCCGCTTCACCACCGAAATCCTGGACATGATCGGCCCGGACAAAGACATTCCGGCTCCCGACATGGGCACCAGCGAGCGTGAGATGGCGTGGATGATGGATACGTATAGCCAGCAGATCGGCTACACCGTCCCCACCGTCGTCACCGGCAAACCGGTTGTCCTCGGTGGATCCCAAGGCCGCAGCGAAGCGACCGGGCGTGGACTCGTGTATCTGATCGCTGCAGCGGCCGAGCACCTGGAGCTGAATCTCAACGGCAGCACGGTCGTCGTGCAGGGGTTCGGCAACGTCGGCAGCAACGCCGCGCGGTTCTTGGAGGAATTGGGGGCGCGGGTGATCGCGGTCAGCGATGTCACCGGCGGAGTCTACAATCCACACGGTCTCTCCGTGTCGTCGCTGCTCGCCTACACCCGCGAGAACCGAGTGCTGGCCGGCTACCCGGATGGTGAAGCGATCAGCAACGAAGCGATGCTCGAGTTGCCCTGTGACATTCTGGCTCCGGCGGCGATGCAGAATCAGATCACGCAGGCCAACGCCGATCGCATCCAGTGCAAGATCCTTGCCGAGGGCGCCAACGGCCCGACCACGTTGGAGGCCGACGAAATCTTGCACGATCGAGATATCTTTGTGCTGCCGGACATCGTCGGCAACGCCGGCGGAGTCACCGTGTCGTACTTTGAATGGGTGCAGGGGACACAGAACTACACGTGGACGCTGGACGAGATCAATGGCCGGCTGCACACGATCCTGGTCGACGCGTTCCGCCGCGCGCTCGACCGCTCGGCACGCCAGAGCATCGACTTGAGAACCGCCGCACTGATCGAAGGCATCCAGCGTGTCGAGCAAGCCAAATTAGCCCGCGGCCTGTTTCCCTAGCACGCCGGGTGATCGCGTCGTCGGCCGATGGCGCGCGGCATACGTGTTGGTGTACAGCCTTCAGGCGCATCCCCATGACGCCTTGGGCGTCCGGCGTGTGCCGGAGAATCGGCTAACGCCCAGACACCAACACGTCTGCCCGTGCCATCAGAGGCGCGCGGCGACTCCATGGTCCCTGCCTCCAAAATCGCCCTCCCCGTCTGCGAGTCCTCCAGCTTGTCCGACGTGGCGCATTGCAGCAATCTTTCAATTCCACCCAAATTCGGCAGCCCACTTCCGGTGGTGCTGTGGCTATATTCGGTAGTGTGAACAGCGTCCTGTTGTCTGTTCTCACTGCCCGCAATGCGTCAGAGCAATGTCGACCGTGTCCGACTCAAGTGTCACCAGCCTTCTTCGCAGAGCCAGCGAGGGCGAGCGTCATGCGGTCGAACGGCTTCTGTCGAAGTACCGAGACCGGCTGAATTTGATGGTGAAGGTGCATTTGGATAGCCGATTGGCGGGACGGCTTGACGCCTCGGACGTGGTTCAAGACACACTCTTGCGCGCCGCACAGCGATTAACGGAATTCGAAAAAGCGAGCGTTCCGTTTTATGTTTGGCTTCGACAGATCGCCAGAGATCGTCTGTCGGAACTCTACGAGCGGCATGTCAGCACGAAGAAACGTTCGGTATTGCGTGAGCAGGTTTGGGGGCTCTCCCAGGACTCGATGGCACGCATGGCGATCCAGCTTGGCGGGGCAACCGGCGGTTTGATCGAGGGCGCGATCAAGAAGGAAATGCTGCAGCGTCTCCATCAAGCCCTCGATCAATTGCCCGATCAGCAACGTGAGATCTTGGTCATGCGGCACCTCGAACAAATGAAAGTGGCGGAAATTGCGGTCGCCTGCGGGTTGAGCGAAAGCGCGGTGAAAATGCGCCAATTGCGCGGCGTGGAGCGTTTGCGAAGTATCCTTCACCGTGACGATTCAGGATCTGCCTCGTCGTTTCGAGGTCCCTAAGGGAGTGTCAGATTCATCCATGGGTTCATCGGCCGACGCATCGGACTCCGAATCGGATCTCGCGGATCTTGTCGATGAAATCATCGATCAACTGCGATCCGGGGAGAACATTGACACCGCTGAGTACGTTCGCCGTTTTCCCAAGCATGCCGACCGGATCGAACAGCTGATCCCGACGCTGCGGTATCTCGGTGAAGTGAAAGATATCACGACTGATGACCTGTTGACAAACTATGCCGACCTCAGTGCGAATCTTGGCGACTCGGACGACGCGGTGCTGTTCAAACAATTGGGCGACTTCCAGATCGTTCGTGAAATCGGCCGCGGCGGGATGGGGATCGTTTACGAAGCCAACGAGATCTCATTGGATCGGCGGGTCGCACTCAAGGTGCTTCCGTTCGCAGCGATTTCGAGCGAACGTCAGTTGGCCCGATTCAGGGTCGAAGCTCAGGCGGCCGCCGGACTGCACCACACCGGAATCGTTCCCGTCTATTCGGTCGGCTGCGATCGCGGCGTGCACTACTACGCGATGCAGTACATCGATGGCACCAGTCTGGCCCTGGTACTGAGGGAGGTTCGGCTCGCGTCGACCAGGCAATCCGGTTCGATCGGCGGCTCGGGGGCTGCCGAAGAAGCCGACACTTTACATCATTCGCCCGACGGCCAACCATCCGAACCTTCGAGTCGAGCCCGCAGCGAGTCCACAAGTGGTTCTGAATCCGCGACCGACGCGCGGCAACACTTTCGATCGATGGCCAATCTAGGGATCCAGGCCGCCGAGGCGATTGAGCATGCCCATCAAAGTGGAGTGATTCACCGGGACATCAAACCGGGCAACTTGCTGTTGGACAGCGAGGGCAAGTTGTGGATCACCGATTTCGGGCTGGCACGCATTGAACAAGATTCCGAGTTAACGATGACCGGCGACCTGGTCGGCACACTTCGCTACATGAGTCCCGAGCAGGCGACGTCGAAACGTTCCGCGGTCGACCATCGCTGTGACGTGTATTCGCTCGGCGCGACGCTCTATGAACTGCTGACGCGTCGACCTGCCTTCGTCGGAGACAACCGACAGGAACTGCTTCGCAAGATCATCAGTGTCGATCCCGTCCCGCCATCCAAATGGAACCCTCGCATTCCGGGCGACCTTGAAACGATCGTGATGAAGGCGATGGAAAAAGATCGCGATGCCCGCTATCAAGACGCGCGAGCGATGGCGGACGACTTGCGCTGTTATTTGGAAGATCGCCCGATCGCCGCACGACGCCCCTCCAGCCTCGCCCGCATCCGTAAATGGGGGCGACGTCATCCGGCAATCGTCAGATCCTCATTCGCAATGTTGTCCGTGATCGCACTGGCGTGGACGATCGGCAGCGTGCTGATCGTTCGGCAGTCGGCCAAGACTCAGGTCGCTTTGTCTCGGGCCACTGAAAACTTTAGACAATCCGAGTTGAATCGAGCCAAAGCGGAAAAAGCGATCGACCGCCGTGAGCGACTGCTGTATGTCCGTGGTCTCGGGCTGGCTGCTAAAGCCTGGCGTGACGGTGACGGCGCGGGTGCGGCGGCCCTGTTGCGTTCCAACCCGGCCTATCAATCGCAGCCGGGATTGCGAGGGTTCGAGTGGCACTTTCTGGACTCGTTGTTGTTGCCGCCCGACAACGTGGTGTTCCAATCCGATCGAGAACTGACCGCATCGGCCGTTTCACGCGACGGCAATCTGATCGCGATCGGCGACGCCGAGGGGACGATTCGCTTGATGCGAGAATCCGGATCACCTCTGATACTGGATGGGCACCACGGCCCGGTTCAGTCGTTGGATCTGGACGTTAAAGATCAGCGTTTGGCGAGTTGCGGTGAAGACGGCACCATCCGCATCTGGGACGTGGAAAACGGACAAGCAATCGACGTGATCGAATCGGGGCATGAAGGAAAATCCGTGTTCGCCCTCCGCTATTCGCACGACGGGATGGCGTTGGCAAGCGGCGGTGGCGATGGCAACGTTCGGCTTTGGGATCCGATCACCATGACGCAACAGGCGGTGTTGGTCGGGCACAGTCGCGATGTCCGCACGGTCGAGTTCGCTGCCGATGATGCGACGATCGCGTCGGGAAGCAACGACCGCGACGTTCGAATCTGGCGTGTCGCGACCGGCAAGTCGATTCGAACGCTACGAGGCCACACCGGGATGGTGCTTTGCACTGCGTTTACGTCTGACGGGCGTTACCTGATCAGCGGAAGTAACGACCACACGATTCGGTTTTGGAATCACACCACCGGCGAGGAAGTCTGCGTCGTCCGCCAGCACCGCGACGGCGTTCAAACGCTCGCGGTCCTCGCCGATGGCGGAATCGTTGCCGGTGACCGAGGCGGAAATCTGCGGATTTGGCGGATTCGTGGCAGAAAACCTGTTGACCGATTCCAGAACGATGGATTCTGGAGATTCCTGTCGGTCCAACTGTCGCCCGATGGAAAATCATGGGCAGGGCTGACAGAGGATGGCGATTTGATCCTACGCGATCTGGCGTCCCAACGGACGCGCGTCCTACTGAACGACATCGCGGTTCAAATCCCGATTGCCGAACGTGAACAATTGGCGTTTTCGCCGGACGGATCGCGTCTGTTTTGCGTGGATCGAATCGTGAGGCTCCCCGCGAATTGGGGCGATGATCTGCAACCGCCGCTCATGCTGGAGATACCCGTGGGCGCCCCCGGCTGTTTCGCGTCTGACGGAAAGACCCTCGCCGTGGGCAGGAACGGATCGATTCAATCGTATGACGCGGAATCGGGGAAGCTTTTGCGCGGATTCGATTCGCCGATCCAAGCGATCACGGGTCTGCGATTCTCCCATGACGGCAGTCAGTTGCTCGGCTGGGCTCTCACGGGGCCGATCATCCGTTGGGATTGGCCGGACGGGAAAGTCGCCGAAGCGATCGACCATCCCCACGATCAAATCATTGACCTGGCCCCCTCGCCCGACGGAAGCGGGATCGCGACGTGCGGAACCGATGGTGCGGTCGCCGTTCGAGACGAGCAGACCTTGCGGTGGCGGGAACTGGATCTCGGCGAGCGCCACTGCAGCAGCGTCAGTTGGTACGACCGGGGAACCACGCTCGCGTTGACCGCACAGGGGTTGCAAGATTTCCTCTTTCATTTGGCACCGGACGGCTTCATCGAAACGCTTGCGGTCAATCAGGACGCAGCGCAAACGGAAGTCTCCCGGAAACATCGGCTGTTTCTCAGCAACGTTCGAGGCGTCCGAGTCGAAGTGCTGGACCTCGACCGGCTCGATGTCACCTCCGAAAAGAACGATCTGCTGCAAGGCCACACCGATCGGATTTGGGCGTTGTCGGTCAGGGGCGACGCAGCACAAATGATGACCGCCAGCCGCGACGGAACGCTCCGCCGCTGGTCCCAACCGGTCGACCGCTGGCAATGGCTTTCGCGACGCCGCCACGTCGACTTTCGCGTCGATGACTTCACTTGGTCAGACGATCGCAAGACGCTCGGAATCGCCGAGATCGGACGCAGTCTGATTTACCAATGGCCAGAAGGAAACCTGCGGCATCATTATCGATGGTGGGGAAACTCCGGGCCCAATACCATGGGATTTGCCTTTGAGTCGGTCGCGATGACGCCCAAAAGCGGTCAGCTGGTGACCGGGCACCGTGACGGTTCCATCCGCATCTGGGATCCAAGGCAGGGCCCGCCGAATCACGTCATCCAGGCGATGGAAATCGATTCCGGCGTGACGGCGATGACCCGGTCGCCGGATGGCCGATGGTTGGCCGCCTGCAGTCGGCGGGGAAACGTCGTCAAGGTCTTTGACACCGCAACGTGGCAATCGACGTTGTCCGTGTCGGCGGATGATTGCGACGACTTGGCATTTTCGACCGATGGGCGATGGCTGGCGTACTGTGATGGCCGCGAGGTGGTGTTGGTCTCGGTCGCGCCTTTCCGCGAAGTCAAACGATTCAGCGACCATTCGCTGACGGTGAACGGGTTGGCGTTTTCACCCGACGATCGTTTGCTGGTAACGGCCTGTGAAGATCGCAAGTTGCGGATCTGGAATCCGGAAACGGGTCAATTGCTGAACACGCTCCGGGGGCACGCCGCGTCGATCGGCCGTGTGACGTTCGCGCCCGATGGGGGAACCCTCGTGTCCGGTGACGCCGACGGCGTGATCAAGTTGTGGCATCTGGCGACGGGCCAGGAACTCTACACGCTTGCCGATCTAGATTTCGGAATCGACAAACTCTCCTTCGATGCCAGCGGCCGCGTCCTGGTCGCCCTCACCTCCGACGGCCACGTCCACGTCTTCGACGCGGCCTCGCGGCCATAACGCGGCACTGGGATAGGCTTCCAGCCTGTCATTTCCGACGACGACAGGCTGGAAGCCTCTCCCACTGGTTCTGGAAGCCTCTCCCACTAATTCTTGCACCATCTGACAAAACGTGACCTTTTTCCGGTGACGTTCCGGGTCGCTTTTCCCGGACCAGTCTTGGGGCCATTTCATTCCAGCGGTCCGGTGCGCTATGGGATTCCAAGCACGTCGGCATGCTCGATGCCGGAGATTCTCGATCGATGCCGCAAAAAATTCTCCCACGCAAATCGAAGCGTCTATTCTTACGGCGTAGTCGGCGTGACGACCGGAAACGAAAGACACGTCGATCGTTGATGCAGTCGTTGGAACCCCGGATTGTTCTCGATGCGGATCCCGTCAATGTGTTTGCCCATCTGTACGGCGAGATTGGAGAGTCATCCAGCCGTTCGGAAATCCCATTCCAGATCAACTCCGATAACTTTCTCAGTGCCCGGGGAACTCAAGCACTCGGATTCAAGGTGGACGCGGTTGGAAGCGGAGGTCTTGATCCTGCGGCGGCAAGCATCCGCGATTCCGGCGGCACCTATCACGCATTGAACTTCGCCAACAATGATCTTTCGGCGAGCGTATCCAGTCTGGTTGTTGCCGAACTCATGCCCGGCGACTACACGCTGGAAGTCGCCGCACAGAACGGGACGTCTGGGGCGTTTGATGTTTCGGTGTTCCTGGCCGGGGACCTCAATGGCGATGGCGCCGTTCAAATCAGCGACCGCTATGACCTGATCCGGTTGCTGCGTTCCACGTCCTACAAAATCGAAGCCGATGTCAATCTGGACGGATTGCTGACATCGTTCGACACCGCTCATCTGCTGCGCAACTACGGCGTCAGCACGTCGATTGAGCCGCTGACTCTGACGGCAGATCTCGATCCGGTGGCTCAACAATCGCTTCCCGATGGCACGCCGGTGACCGCAGTGGGTGCCCAGAGCGTCTCGGGTCTGACGAACCCAGGCGCCAACATTCATGTCGACTTTGACTCTGATCCAGCGATCGACGTCAATCTATCCGTCGACGCGGCCGGTGGATTTGCGACTCCGGTCACGTTGACCGAAGGCATCAATCAGATCAGCGTTTACGCCAGTGACAGCTTCGGGCAATCTGCTTCGGTCGTGCTCGATGTCGTTCTGGACACCACCGCTCCGGCATTGTCGCTGTCGCTCGCGGCCGACTCGGACAGCGATCCGGTCGGTGACCTGCAAACGACCTTCGAATCAGCCACCGTTGAGGGGATGACGGAGCCGGGGCAGACGGTGCAGCTGTACCGAAACGGCGACTTGGCAACCGCCGTCGATTCGACGACCGCGGACCCCGATGGGAAATACCGGTTCAGCGGACAGACCCTTCAGCTCGGAAGCAACCTTTTCACAGCGATTGCAGTCGACCTGGTCGGAAACTCGAACCAAACTAATCTGGAAGTCACTCGCGTTTCCGCCGATAACACGCCGCCCTTGATCGGCCTCTCCTTGATTGACGACACGGGCGTCAGCAGCACCGACCACATCACCCGCAACGGCCAGGTCGCCGGGCAAATCTCCGACGAAAGCGGCCTCGTGTCGATCCAAGCCGCTATCGACCGCGTCGCTCCCGGTTCGCTGCTGGATGTAGCGTCGCATCTGGAAGCCGACGGCAGCATCTTATTCGATTCGACGCTGCTTTCGACACTGAATGCTGGTCCGATTCCCGACGGCGAATTCAGTGTTCGTGTCGTTGCGGTCGACGAGCATGGCAATGAAAGCCGTCAATCGATCGCGATCACGCTCGATTCGAACGCTCCCAATCTGGACATCGCTTCCCCGATCGACGGCACGATCACCAACACCAGCGTGACGGTTTCCGGGCAGGCCACCGATGACGGATCCGAGATCGTTTCGCTGGAAGGAAAGTTGGACGATGGCGACCTGCTTTCCATCGGATTTGATGCGGCGGGCGTCTTCAATTTCAACAGCGCCCTCGTCGGCGGCGCGACCGACGACGGCCCGCACACCTATGCCTTGCGTGCGACGGACTTGGCCGGAAACGTGTCCGGGTTTCAATCCGTCAACTTCACACTCGACACCGTTTCACCCGTCGTCGCCATCACCGCGCCCGCCGACGGATTGCTCACGGCCAGCAACGTTTCCGTGACGGGGCAGGCGTTGGACGTGGGCGTGGGACTCCAATCGGCGCGGGCGAGGTTCGACCACGGAGAGTTCTTTGCCATCACGCTGGATGACGCGGGGAATTTCAGTTTTCCGACGATGTTTGCTGTCGATGGCAGCAACGACGGTCCGCACACGGTCGAAGTTCAGGTGACCGACCGGGCGGGGAATGTGTCAGAGCTGGTCAGTGTTTCAATGACGCTGGACACCGCGGCTCCCGATGCCATTTTGTCGTTGGCCGCCGCATCCGATACCGGCGTGATCGGTGACGGTGTGACTCATTTGGACGTCGTCACCGTCGAAGGCCAGACGGAACCGGGCGTGACGGTCGTGTTGTTGGCCGACGGCCGCGCGACCCAGGCTGATACGAATGGAAGATTCTCGTTTGCCGCTGTTCCGCTGGGACTGGGCGGAAACCGAGTGGAGGTTCGACTGACGGATTCGGTCGAAAATTCCGCCGTAGTGGGCGAAGATTTCGTCCGAACCGTTGAAGTCACCGAACTGGTCGAACGCACGGACTTCACGGTCTCCAAGGAGTTTCCGATCACCGTTCCCGATCAACCCTCTTATGTCCAACTGACGTATAGCGACCTGCACTTTGATCAAGCGGACGAATTCATCAACGACGCGTTCGAGATCGCTCTGGTCGATGACCAGGGGAACTCGCTCGTTCATGCGATCGCGGGTTCAGCCGATGCGGCCTTCAATTGGACCGAAGGCGAATCCCCGGCGCTCGGCGTCAACACGTTGCACGAAGGCGAAACCGTCAAGATTGATTTGACACATATCGCGGCGGGTACAACCGCGACGCTCGTCGCCCGACTCGTGAACAATGACGATGACACGACGACGTCGGTTGCGGTATCGTCCGACGGAATTTTCAGTAGATCACTGGGAACACCGGTTGGCACGACTGTTTTCGAGAAGACTGCAGCCATTGTTTCGTCAGCTACGGTTGCAGGACAGGCAGCGTCCGTCACCCCCACGACGTTGATTGGCCCCGCGCAATTGTTCACCGGTTCCTTTGACGTTATTGGCGACGCGGCTAACGGTGGAATCGAGAGTAACGATTCGGCGCAACCGGTCGAGATAAGTGGCTCGCCGGTGACGGTGACGGAGGTCGTTGGGTCAGCTGTAACCTCTAATCGCCTGGACTATTCCGGAACTGATTTCTGGTTCGCGACGCGCAGCTCGGACTGGGGGACGTTTCTGATTTCAAGCGATTACGAAGTGACGGGAACGTTTGAAATGTTGCCATGGCAAGCTGGATCCGTCTCCGTACCTGGGTACACAGAAACATTCTCAGTTTCCCCGGGCAATCCGACGAAGATCGTTGCGACGCAATCCGGTCACGCTCGGATCACGACCTCCGGTGACGTCTCTGTTGTTGCACTTGATGCGATTTTCGGCAAAGCGACAGCGGTCATTCCGACCGAAGCACTCGGCACGGACTACATGATTCTCAGCTGGCCCGATGAGGACAACTGTCCTTGCCGTTCGTATAGCCGATTCGAAATCAACGCAATCGCGGATGACACGTCGGTCACGATAACAACACGAGAAACCCTCGCAGACACCTCCGGTCATACGGCCTTCAATGCGTCACTCAGGCACGACGTTCCCAACCGAACGTTGCCCGCCGGGGTCCCTGTGACAATGACCTTTAACAAGGGTGATGACCTCTCTGCAACCGTTAATTATGACGTCAACTCCACGATTGTCACATTAGATGATCTGACAGGCACGACGATTCAATCAGACAAACCGATATTCGTCACTGCGGGAAACTCTGGGGAGCTCATCGAGCAGATGCCTCCGGTCAACACCTGGGGAAGTCATTATTTCACGCAACCAATTCCGGCGTTCGATGCCCCCTATACGATCCGGGTGCTCGCTGCCGAAGACGAGACCGACGTTTTTATCGATAGGCAAAAGGTTGCCACGCTGGATTCCGGAGAACTGCATCAGCAAGAACTTTCGGACACCGTCGAAATCACGTCGACCAACCCAGTGCTCGTCGGCCAATTAACTCACGTCCCGCCAAACGAACCATTTTCGGGTGCAGTCTCGACGCTCGTTCTGACGCCGGTTGAGCAATACGTCGACACGCACCGCATTGTCATGCCGACTCACGAATGGAACTCGATCCCCATACAGAATCTGGGCATCGTCGCCCCGTCGGCCGCAGTTGGAACACTGACGATTGACGGTGAGCCGGTGCCGGCCGGGATCTTCGAACCGATCGGAGACAGCGGATTTGTTTCGGTTCCACTCGAGGTCGAATCGGGGGACCATTTTGTGACGGCAGCCGTGCCGTTTTCTGCCGCCGTCTACTTTCGCGGCACGTTTGATTCAGAGGTCCAACCTTCTGCGTTTTTCTACGGATCAGGCGGTGGGCTGGCGCCCATCGCCTCGGTGGACTCCGTGTTGCTCTCCACCGATGCGACTCTCAATTCGGTCGGTCGCGAAGCCGTTTTGCGATCGGTCGTGTTGGATGAAATTCAAAACCCACTTCCCGGTGTGCGCGTCGACCTCGTCATCGAAGGACGCACTGAAGCGGTCGGACACGCCTACACGGACGAAAACGGAATCGCGACGTTCACCTACATCGGCGCTTTACCCGGACTCGATCAAGTCCGGGCGTCCGTTGGTCAAGTTAACGACTCGATCGAGTTGCAGTGGGCGTTTCTTGCACCTCCGACGATCACGATCGTCAGTCCGGAATCGGGAGGAACGGTCACCGCAGGCGACTCGATCCTGGTTACGGGAACGGCGTTTTCGCACGCCGACGGAGGACCGATCACGCACGTTACCGTCAATGATGGACCGGTCGATGCCCTGGACCCCAGCGGAAACTTCTTCGCAGGCGTGACGATCGAACCCGGACAAAACACGTTTACCTTCACGGCCTACGACGCTTTCGGTCAATCGGATACCGAAACTCTGTTGGTCACCGGTGTGTCATCGGGACAGCCCGACCCGATCTTTGACGTCGTGTCCGACGTCTCCGGCAGCTTGATCGGCCGTTATGGAAAGACGACGTACAACGCGCGAACGAAATTGCTGTACGTCGATCTGGCGATTGAAAACGACGGCGACTACCCGGTCGATGTTCCGCTGATCGTCGGAATCACCAACCTGAGCGATCCTTCCGTCCGAGTGCGTGGATTCGACGGTCGGACCGCCGACGGCGTTCCGTTTTTCGATCTCTCTTCGCATGTTGCCGATGGCATGCTTGAACCGGGCGAATCATCCGCCGGGCGAACGATTTCGTTTTATGATCCGAACCAGTCGACCTTTACCTATGACCTGGTCGTCCTGGGCAAGCCGAATGAAGCCCCGGAAATCCTGACAACTCCCGTTGTCAAGGCGTCCATCGGTCGACCCTACCGCTACGACGTGGACGCGGTGGATCCCGAAAGAAACACACTCCAGTACAGCCTGCTCTCCGGGCCGTCGACGGCAGCAATCGACGCGTCGACTGGTGTCGTCACGTGGACGCCGACCGGCGCTGATTTGGCGACTCACGTCATGACCGTCGGCGTGGAAGACGGACGCGGTGGATCGACCCGGCAACGGTTTCTCCTGTCCGTCGACAACACACCACCGAATCGACCGCCGCAAATTGATTCCATTCCCCTCGTTGACTCCAGTGTCGGTCAAACCTATCGCTACCAAGTCGAAGCCTCCGATCCGGACAATGATTCGGTGACCTTTTCCGTGCAAACGTTGCCGGCACCCGATTCTCGCGACATCATGGGCTCCATCCCGATTCTGAATTCTGGATTCGAAGCACAGGTGCTCGGTGACGGCGGGTTTCGCAACGGCACGCTCACCGATTGGAGCGTGGTCGGCGCCGGAGGCCCCTTCAATCCGAGGAGCGGTGATTTCACGGGTGGCCTGGCTTCCGAAGGCAACAATGTCGCCTTCCACGCGGGCGGTTCGTTCTCTCAGGTCCTGGCCGCTTCGCTGCAGGCAAACACACGGTACACGTTGCAAGTCGACATCGGTCACCGCAGCGGTTTTGGAATTCCCGGCTATGCTGTCCAATTGTGGGCCGGAGGGAATCTGTTGGTGGAAGACGATTCCGTCATGCCCGCTGATGCAACGTTCGAAACGCTGACCGTGGACTACTTGGCCGAATCCGATGATCCATATCTTGGTCTTCCGCTTGAGATTCGTCTCGTCTCCGATGGCAGCCAGAGCATCTTTGATAATGTGCGTCTGACAACGAGCTTGTCGATTCCGACGGGTATGGAAATCGATCCCGACAGTGGGCTGATCGAGTGGATTCCGCCGATCGAGCAGTTCGGACCGGTGGGAGTTTCGGTGATCGCTGACGACGGAAACGGAGGAGTGACAGTCCAAGACTTCACACTGAACGTGCGGTCGAAACCCGAAAACTTCGCGCCCGTCATACTGTCCATTCCGGTCGACGAGATCGCGACTGGCCGAGCCTACAGCTATAACGTCGACGCGACCGATCCGGAGGGCGACGACGTCGTCTACTTACTCGAACAGGCACCGGCGGAGATGATGATTGACCCGTCCAGCGGCCTGATCACGTGGGATGCATCTTCGCTGACGCCGGGCGATCATTCGGTGGTCGTCCACGCTCGAGATGAATTCGGATCGTTCGACCAACAGGCCTATACCTTGTCGATGATCGACGGCGGGTCGATTTCCGGAGTGAAATTCCACGATCTAGACGGGGACGGCCTGCGTGACTTGTCCACCAATCACGAGCCCGGTTTGATCGGTTGGACGATTTATCTGGACGACAATGACAACGGCGTCCTCGACGACCAAGAACCAGTCACGACGACCGATGCCGTCGGGCAATATCAATTCTACGGCCTTCCACCAGGGCAATACGTCGTCCGCGAAGAGCAACGAACAGGGTGGCAACAAACTGCTCCAAGCGGAGACGTTCATCGCGTCGAGATCGCTACATCAGACCCGGTCGAGGGAGTCGATTTCGGGAACCTGCATGTCCCCATCGACGCAAACTTGCCACCACAGTTCACCAGTACGCCTGTCGAATCGGTCAGCCTGGGTGACGGTTGGCACTATCAGGCCACCGCCGCCGACCCGACCAATGATCCGCTGACGTATCGTTTGTCTGTCCATCCAACCGGGATGGTGATTTCATCGTCGACCGGTTTGGTGCGATGGACGCCAGACGCACAGCAAGTCGGATCACATGACGCGATCCTGCGGGTTTCCGACGGTCGCGGAGGCGTCGACTTGCAGAAATTTCAGTTGAACGTCACGGACAACACGCCGCCCGTGATCACCAGCTCGGCGCCTTTGCAAGCCGTCGCCGGACTTCCCTATCGGTATGCCGTCGCGGCCCAAGACGCTGACGAAGACACGATCGCTTATCAGCTCCAATCCACGATTCCCGGGATGACGATCAACTTGGGCACCGGTGTGCTGGATTGGTCTGCGCCGACACTGGGAACCCACGAGGTCACCCTGACGGCAGCCGACGGACGTGGAGGCATCGCGACGCAAAGCTACACCTTAGACGTCGTCGCGGATGCTCCCAATGTGCCGCCGCAAATCCGATCCACGCCGCGCGAAATTGCCGTGATCGGCCAGAACTATCGCTATCGGGTCGCGGCGGAAGACGCAAACGGGGATCCGCTTGACTACGTGCTGGAAACGGCGCCGGCGGGGATGAGTCTCAGCGCGAACGGACTGGTGCAGTGGGTGTCGGCGCGAACCCAATTCGGACTTCACGATGTCGTCTTGCGTGTCGACGACGGGCGGGGCGGAGTCGCCCGGCAAGAATTTGTGATCAACGTCCAGACTGATTTAGTCAACGACCCGCCCGAGATCATTTCCAATCCCAGGCAACTGCTGACACTCGGAGAGGACTATGTCTATGATCCGCGCGGCTTCGACCCGGACGGCGACGGGCTTGTCTGGTCGCTTCCGACCGCACCGCGCGGCATGTCGATCGATACCGAATCGGGGTCCATCCGCTGGACACCTGATGATGATCAGCTCGGTTTTTTTCCCGTCACCGTCGTCGTCGATGACGGGCAAGGCGGAACCGGCAAGCAGTCCTACTCGATCCGGGTTCAATCGAACAACATCCCGCCGGTGATCACTTCGACGCCGCCGACGATCGGGTACGTGGGACATCCGCTGACGTACCACGTGGAGGCGGACGATCCCGACGGCTGGGTCTTGAGTGTGTTCGAGTACAAAGTCAACGGCCCGGACGGGATGCAGATTTCGAACCGGGGTGTCCTGCAGTGGACACCGACGGCGGATCAAGTCGGCAGGCAGAATTTCGTCGTCGTCGAAGTTTCCGATGGCACGTCGTCTTCGTTTCAGCCCTTCATCGTCGAAGTCCTCAACGCGGCCCCGAATGCGTGGCCGGTGATGACGTCGACTCCGCCGCCGCTCGCCACGATCGATCAACCCTACACGTACGAATTGACTGCTTTCGATGCAGACGGCGATGCAACCGCCTTTGAACTCATCGACGGACCGACAGGCATGCAACTCGTCGGTGGCGATCAACTGCAGTGGACGCCTACCGACGACTTAGTCGGTTCTCACTGGGTCACCGTGGGAGTCAGCGACTCCAAAGGCGGTGTCGGCCAACAGCGATTCATGATCGAGGCTGCGCGAAATGAGCCACCGGAGATCACATCGACAGCGGTGACGACGGTGTCTGCCGGGGCCCGTTATCGCTATGACGTTCAAATGGACGAGCCGGACGGGGATCCCGTCGGCTTTCGCCTCGTGTCGGCTCCGGAGGGCATGACGGTCGATTCGCTGGGCCGAATTCAGTGGAATCCAACCAGCGCTCAGATCGGGTCTCACCCGATCGAACTTGTGGTGGCCGACGGCCGTGGCGGAGAAGACCGCGAAGCATACACGCTCGACGTCACGGCCGACTCCAATGCACCAACCGTACTGATCACGCTCAGTGACAATCCGGTCAACCTTGGTGGACAAGTCGACGTGATCGTGACGGCTGTGGATGACGTCGGCGTCGATACAATCAGCGTGACGGCCGGCGGGTTGCCGATCGTCTTGGACAGCACCGGTAAGGCGACTCTACCGACAAGCGATGCCGGGTCGCTTGACCTTGTGGCGACCGCAACGGACGCCGCCGGGAATATCGGTCAAGCCACAGACACGCTGTTGGTTCTCGATCCCGCCGATGTTGATGCACCCGTGGTGAGCATCGATTCACCGGACTACGGCGAGCTCGTTACCGGACCGATTGATGTGGTGGGAACGGTCGCAGACGACTCGTTGCTCGGATGGACGTTGTCGTACGCACCCTTTGTCGGTGGATCGTTCATCGAGATCGCCAGCGGAGATCAGCCGGTTGCGGGCGGCGTGCTGGGGCAATTCGATCCAACGCTGTTGAGCAACGACAGTTACGTGCTGCAGCTTGTCGCGGAAGATGTCGGTGGCAAATCATCCGTCGAGCAAATTTTGGTCGAGGTCACCGGCGATTTGAAAGTCGGCAACTTCACGCTTTCCTTCACCGACCTCTCGATCCCGGTCTCCGGCATACCAATCGTACTGGCCCGCACCTACGATTCACTCAACGCCCAAAACAGCGATGACTTTGGTTTCGGCTGGCGAATGGAATTTCGCGACACCGATCTCCGGTCCAGCGTTGCCAAGACCGGTGCCGAAGAAGACCTCATTTACAACCCGTATCACGACGGCGCCCGCGTCTATGTCACCGTCCCCGGCGGACGACGCGAAGGGTTCACGTTCCGTCTGACGCCGGCACCGGGAATCGGCGCGGCGCTGCTGGGGATTTTTCGAGGCCAGTTCGTACCCGATCCCGGTGTGGAGAGTTCGCTGACGTTTGGCAACTATCAATTGCGAGCCGGCACGTTCGGCGAAGCGATCGACTACACCAGCGGATTGCCGTTTAACCCGGCCTCGCCGCTGTTTCATGGCGGATTCACCCTGACCAGCAAGGAAGGTATCCAGTACGAAATCGCCGGTGACAGCGGCGACCTTTCATCCGTCAAAGATCGCAACGGAAACACATTGACGTTCACCGACGATGGCGTGTTCAGTTCGACCGGACAAGAAATCACGTTTGAACGCAACGCCGCCGGACAGATCAGCGCCGTTATCGATCCGGCAGGCGAACGTGTCGAGTATCAATACGACACAGCGGGCGACTTGGTTGCGGTCACCGATCGCGAAAACAACACGACAACGTTCAAGTACGAACAGCCCACGCGGCCACACTATCTGACCGAGATCGTCGATCCGCTCGGACGCACGGGCATCCGCAGCGAGTACGACGACTTGGGACGACTGGTGAAGATGATTGACGCCGACGACCAGTCGATCGAATTGATCCATGATCCGGCCAACTTCATCGACACCGTCAAGAACCAACTCGGCCACGAAACGACCTATGAGTACGACATACGAGGCAATGTGGTCACGGAGATCGATGGCGAGGGCGGCATCACTCGCTACACCTACGACGACCCCAATGACCCCACGTTAGAAACGTCGATGACCAAGCTGCTCGCCGACGGCACTGAGTTGACGACGACGATGCAGTACGACTCGGATGGAAATCTGATCATCGAAATCGATCCGCTGGGACGTCAGACGCTCACCACCTTCGACAGTTTCGGTAACGTGCTCACCACCACCGATCCGCTTGGCAACACGACGATCAACGCCTATGACGCCAGCGGCAACCTGCTCTCGATCACCGATCCGGTGGGCCAGGTCACGAGCTTCACCTACGACGTCACGGGTAATCCACTGACGATGTCACTGCCGGGAGGTAACACACAGAGCTTTACCTACGACGGCACTGGAAACGTACTGACACAGACCGATGCACTCGGTCATATCACCACGCACACCTACGACGCCCTAGGCAATCAACTGACCGAAACACGTACACAAACCACGCCCACTGGGACACGGACGATCGTGACGGCATCCGAGTACGATTCAGAAAGCCGCGTGCGGTTTCAACGACTGTACGAAGACGGTGTGCTCATGTGGCAGACTGAAACACAGTACGACGCCGGCGGTAATCGAATTGCTGAAATCGACGCACTCGGACGAGTGACTCAATCGGTCTACGACGATCGCGGGCTGTTGGTCGAGATGGTTTATCCGGATGGCACGCTTGGCAATGACAGCGACAATCCGCGAACGAGGACGGAGTACGACGCGGCGGGGCAAACGATCGCGGAGATTAATGAACTCGGACGACGAACGGAGTTCGTGTACGACAAGGCGGGGCGTGAGATCGCGATGATCTATCCCGACGACACGATAGGCGACCTGACGGACAATCCGCGTACGTCGACAGAGTACGACGCTGCGGGCAGAACTATCGCGACAGTTGACGCACGTGGAAATCGCACCGAGTTTGTACTCGACGCGGCAGGACAGCAATTAGAAGTCATCTTCCCCGATAGGACGCCGGGCGACGCAACCGACAATCCACGGACACTGACGCAGTACGACATCGCCGGGCGCAGCGTCTCGCAGACTGACCCGCTCGGCAATGTCACTCGATTCGAATACGACGACGCCGGTCGTCCCCTGGAAACCATTTTCGTCGATGGCAGCAGCACCAAGAGTGTCTTTGACGATGCGGGCAGATTGGCGAGTCGGATCGATCAAGCCGGGTTGGGAACCGACTATGAATACGACGCGGCAGGCCGATTGACTGCGGTGGTTCTTCCGGAGGTTGATGATCCGATCAGCGGGTCCCGCGTTCGTCCGCGAACGGAATACGAATACGACGAACTGGGCAACTTGGTCGTCCAGCGCGACGCGCGAGGCCGCGAAACGTTGTTCGAGTATGACGGACAGGGCCGACGAACCGCCACGGTGCTGCCACTGGGCCAACGATCATCAACGACCTACAACGCGGTCGGTAATGTGATCAGCACGACCGACTTCAACGGCGACACGATCGGTTTCGAATACGATGCCCGCGATCGATTGACGCTCAAAGATTTGCCGGGCGCGTTCCCGGATGTCGCGTACAGCTACACGATGACCAACCAACTGGCGACGGTGACCGACGGTCGCGGCACCACCACGTATTCCTACGACGCTCAAGACCGCCTGGCCTCGCGAACCGATCCGGACGGCGCCGCGATCGGCTATACCTACGACTTGTCAAGCAACCGAACGTCCGTCACGACGCGGGTCGGATTGAATCCGCCCCGAGTGACCGGATACGCCTTCGACGCGCAAAACCGCATGGCGACGGTGACGGATCCCGAGGGCTTGGTCACGACGTATCACTACGACGCGGCGAGCCGCTTGGTCCAGACGGAATTCCCCAACAACACGATTGAAAACCGTACGTACGATGACCTGCACCGATTGACGTTGGTGGACACCCGCAACGCGACGACCGACGAAGTGTTGGCGAGTTTCGCGTACGAGCTCGACGAAGTTGGTAACCGGACGGCGATGATCGAGCATGACGGGCGCCGGGTGGAGTACGAATACGACGAACTGTATCGCTTGACCGGCGAGACGATCTTTGACGCCGGCAGCGCAACGACCAGCCGTAACGTGGACTATGCCTACGATATCGTCGGCAACCGAATGGAGCGAGACGATTCCGCCGAAGGGGCAACGACGTACACCTACGACGACAACGATCGGTTATTGACCGAAACCCTCGCCGGTGATGAGACGCGTTACAGCTACGACGACAACGGCAACACACTCTCCAAGACGTCTCCGACCGACACCGTCTTCTACAGCTGGGATCCCGACAACCGACTGATCGCTGCCGACACCGACGGCGACGGCACCGATGATGTGACGTATCAGTACGATCACGAAGGCATGCGAGTCAGCAGGACGACAAGCGGCGAAGAGACCCGCTTCCTACTCGACAAGAACCGCCCCTACGCCCAAGTCCTGGAGGAATACGCACCCGGCGGAGTCATCAAAGTCTCCTACGTCCACGGCCACGACCTCATCTCCCAAAACCGGCAAGAAGAAACCGGCAAGTCCTTCTACCACGTCGATGGACTCGGTAGCACACGGGCATTGAGTGATGCGTTAGGCGTCATCACCGACCGATACATCTACGACGCGTATGGCCAAACGATTGGACAAGCGGGGGAGACGGTAAATGTGTATCTGTTCGCCGGTGAGCAGCGGGATGAGACGATTGGGTTGGACTACTTGAGAGATAGGTATATGGTTTGTTCACTCGGAAGATTTGTGGCTCGAGACCGGTACGAAGGCACTATCGTTCGTCCGGCGTCACTGAGCGATTATCAATACGTCGAAAACGATCCTATCAACTACGTCGATCCAACAGGAAAGTGGCCTGCAAGATACCTTGCTTACGTTGCCATCCTCGCCTCGCTTGCGTACTACGGCCTTAAGAATTTGGATGGTGAAAACCGTGGCTCGGCTGGAGGAAACAGCGAGTCTCCCACAAAGAGCAGCGGAGGATCTCAAGAGGAAATTGGAGACACCGTTCGAGGATTAGATGCATTGGAGAAAGGCAAGAATTTCGACAGCGCCCTACAAGCTTGCGAAGCCGCGTTCGATTACAACTCCAGCAATTATAAGAGCTGCATCAGTTCACAGCTCCGTCAACGAGACAAACAAATCAACAAGGTGATAGGGAAATCCGGTGTCGTACGAAGACGACTTGGGCAATAAGGAAAACAAAGGGGTCAGGTCTCTTTGTTGTGGCGAGAAGGAAACAACGGGGTCAGGCCTCTTTGTTGAGGCGGCGGTCGCGTCGATGGGAAAAAAAGAGGGCGATTGGCATGCGGAGCATGCCCTACGGGGACTACGGGGACAGGAGTTTTGTTTTTTTATTCGTACTTCACTAAGCGAGAAAAGGGGAAGAAGCGAGAACAGGGGAAGGGGGTGTTTTATGGCGATGGGGGTAACAAGGGGCCGGGTTTGAATGGTACGGGGGCACTAAAAGGGGAAGGGGGTTTTTAAAGCGGCGCACGCGAAGGGGAAGGGGGTTTTTTATCGCGATGAGAGAATCAAGGGGGCCGGGTTTGAATGGTACGGGCGTATGCAGAATGGGATTCAGCAAGCGTTGGTGTCTAGCCTTTAGGCGATTCTCGGTCGCTGCGACGCAGCGACGGGGAACGGCTAAAGCCTGCACACCAACACGTATGCCCGTGCCAACTGAGCGGGAAAAGGGGAAGGGGGTTTTTTTGTGTGCGGCATGCGGAGCATGCCTTGCGGAGTGCAGGAGTTTTGTTTTTTGGTTCGTATTTCACTGTTTGGATTTGCATCATGAGTTGTTTTCGTTTGATGGTTTGTTTGTTGTTGGCGGCGTTGGTCTCGACTCCGGCGAGTGCGGGGGTGATGTCGTTGACACTGGACTCACGCGGTGTGGATTTGAACGGTCTGGAGGTCGGTAATTCCGTCACCATCGATGTGTTGCTTGACCGCATGGGGGTCGGGAAGTTGTTGGACCTGGGCACGACGGTGACGTTGTCCTCGTCGAGTCATTTGAGTGATCCGGCGGTCAGTCCGGTCGCCGGCGTCATCATTCCTGACCCGTTTGACGTTTTCTTTTTGGGAGGTTCTGCCAACGAATTCGTCGATGCGCAGTTTTCGACGATACTTAGTATCGCGTTTGAGCCGGAAATCAATTCCGATGGCGTGTTCTTCTCCTTCGATTTGACCGCAGTTGCCGCCGGCAGCGGCAGTATTGGCTTCGGCCCCTACAGCCCCTTCGCGATTTCGGCTAACAATCCACTGAATCCGATTTTTGACATCGATACCAATGCATTGAACTACACGGTCACGTCCAGCAACGCCGTTCCCGAGCCGAGTTCGTTCATGATTTTCGGGTGCTTCGGGGTGGCGGGCTTGATGCGACGGCGGAGCAAAGTAAGCGACTCGGTTTAGGGTCGAGCGACGTTCTGTGGGAGAGGTTTAGATGAGATTTGAAACGCTTGAATCACGGCGATTGCTTACCGGATGGCTGAGCGAACTGCCTAACGCATTCCGCTTCGTGTCCATTGCGCAATCCTTGAGCAGCGATCAGGTTTGCGTGGCTTACGCGAACACAGACGGTGTCGGTACCGCAAAGATCACCGCGTCCTCGACGCCACAGGTCGATGTGACTCCGACCGAAGCCGAATCCGGTTTCGGGTCTCCCTTCGCCGTGACGGATACTATCTTTCGCGACGACGGCGCGTTTGAAATGGTCGGCTCCGCACTCACCGACCGATCACTTCCCGGCGGCAATGGCGAACCGACCCTCTGGATTGACAGCGTCCTTAGCGCTCTGGGACTGGAGTCAACCATTGCTGGAAATGCCGGTGTGTTCAACGCAATCCATCGTGACGGCCGGGCGGTCGGTGAAGACGACCTGCAACCGATCATCCACGCGATGGGGCAAACCTCGCCGCTACCGCTTGGTGAACACCACGCCATCGGCGCCGCGCTGGACCTAAACGATAACCGTGTTGTCGGGTTTGCTGATGACGAAGCGGTTGTCTGGAATCGATCGGCCGAAGTCTGGGTGCTGCAAATCTTGGAGCAGCGTGACGAGTCGACGTTCGGTTCGGCAAACACGATCTCCGACTACGGAATTGCCGGAGGATCGGATCAGCGAAACGAGAACGGACGAACGGTCGGCGTGCTGTGGAATCGCGATGGCAGCATCTTGCGTGAATTCCTCTCCGAAGGCGACACGGCGGTGACGCACGTGATCGATTCACTTGCCGCGGTCCGAACCGAACGCGGTAGCCAGATCTATCACCCGACAGACGGATCGTTGACGGACGTCGATGACTTTCTGCGAGAAGTTGGCCAACTGGATATCCCTGAAGGGCCGCTGAACGTGATCGACCTCGAACTCAGTGACGATCGGGAGCAGATCTTGGTTCTGCTGGAGTCGGCGAGCGAATCAGAACCAAAGCAATACGCGGCCAGCTTCGATGCGGATCTTCTCGCTGGCAGTTGGCAACACCCCTGGAACCGCTACGACGTCAATGGCGACGGCGTTGTCACACCCAGGGACGCATTGATCGTTATCAACCGCTTAGCTCGTGACCCGACAACCCAATTACCAAACGGTGGAACTCGACAGAATCCATACTACGACGTTACCGGCGATTCCATGATCAGCCCACGCGACGCGCTTGGTGTCATCAACCAATTAGCAGTCCTGGCTCATCGTTTTGTCGCGTGACTTGATTCAAACCGCATTCATGAGGAATTCAATGTTTCGTATCCGTCGAACTTCGCAATTTAAACCGAGCAACACCCGGCGCCGACGTCGGCTGGCAGCCGGTTTGCAGACTTTGGAGAAGCGGCACCTGCTGGCCGCCGCCGTGCTTGCGTCGCCTTTTCCGCCGACCATCGATTTCGCCGATTTCTCCGATGCGAGTGATCTGACTCTGGTTGCCGACACGACCGCGACGGCGGAGCGATTGCGACTGACGACGGCAACCCTGGATGTGGGCGGTGCGGCGTGGCATCACGACAAACAATACGTGTCGATCGGCTTTGAAACGACGTTTCAATTCCAGATGAGCGAAGGCAACGATGGTGAAAACGGTGGTGGCGCAGGCTTTGCCTTCGTCATCCAGAACAACCCCGCGCCGGTCGCCAAAGCGAGCCATTTGGGCTATCACCAAGCTGCCAATAACCTCGCGATCGAATTCGACACGGTCCAGGAAGCGAGTCTGAACGACCCCAGCGACAGCCACGTCAGTGTTCACTCACGAGGTCCCGCGCGAAACCACTGGAATGAGAATTTCTCGCTCGGATCATTCAATACGTCGGGATTCAGGCTCGATGACGGCAGCGTCCATACGGCCAAGGTCACGTACGCGCCGGGAACGATGGAGGTCTACTTGGACGACCTTGCGACTGCTCAGCTGGTCATTCCGTTGGACTTGGAGGAGTTGCTTGACCTTGATCACGGACGTGCGACGGTTGGGTTCACGGCGTCGGCGGGCGGTGGAATTCAGAACCACGACATTCTCAGTTGGACCTTCGCCAACACAGAAGACACGTCCAGCACGCTCAGCATTTTGGACTCGGGTGTCATCGAAGGTGATTCCGGTTCGGTAAACCTCGACTTGACGCTGCAACGATTGGGTGATGTGTCTGCGTCGGCCACCGTCGCTTGGTCCACCGTAGCGGACACCGCGACCGCCGGATCCGATTATGCGACGTCACAGGGCCTCGTCGTCTTTTTACCCAGCGAGACCGAGAAGACGATTTCGGTGCCCGTCTTTGGTGATACCGAAGAGGAAACGAATGAGACCGTTCATGTCTCGATCCAAGTCACCGAGGGGACGCTTGCGGTCGTCGATGGGACGGCCGTCGGCAGCATCTTGAATGACGACGTCAACATCTCGGTCGCCGACGTTACCGTGACCGAAGGCGATCAACAGTACGGCTTCATCGATTCAGCGGTCGATACGACGGCCGTCAGTATCAATGCGATCCGGAAAGCGATCATCCGACCGGACGGCTACCTGTATTTGAATTCCGAGGTGCCTGCGGAAATCCTTCGCTACGACGCCGACACGGGGGTGTTCATCGACCGCTTTGCCACGATGCCGAATTCGGAACAAGCGACGTTCCGAGATTTCAATTTCGGTCCCGATGGGGATCTGTATGTCATTGATCGCAAGCCGGGTTATCGAGTGCTGCGGTTTGACGGAACGAGTGGCGCGTACCGGGGCGAATTCGTTGCATCGCGTTCGGGAGGATTGGATAGCCCCAAGACATTCGTTTTTGACAGCGATGGCAATCTGTATGTAGCGAGCCATGGCGACAAAGTGCTGAAGTACCAAGGTCCTTTCGGAACCGAGCCGGGAGCCTTCCTTGGTGAATTCGTTTCCGGCAGCGGTCGCCCGGACACACCCGACAACCTGACTTTCGGTCCAAACGGAGACCTGTTTGTTGGCTATTCGAATACGGTCGACCGCTACAACGGAACCACGGGCGCCTCTTTAGGCACCTTTGTTCAGCCGGGTTCCGGAGGATTGAATCGGCTCTTTCAAGGTGGGCTGATTTTCGGGCCGGACCGGAACGGGGATGCCCAAACCGACCTGTATGTGACCAGTGGCAGTACCGATGAAGTCCTGGTTTACGACGGGAGCGATGGGAGTTACATCGAGCCGCTTTTCTCGGCCGGCTTGGGCGGCCTGGATCTGCCGGCCGGGCTCACCTTCGACGATGACGGCAATCTGCTGGTTGGCAAAGTCGGCGGCGATGACGATCTGATGCGCTATGGAATCCAATCGCAAGCCGTCTTTATCGTTTCGCTTTCCAAGCCATCTGGCGTTCCCGTGACGGTCCAGTACACCACCGCCGACGGGACCGCCAAGTCCGGTGACTACACGCCGGTCAGTGGGACACTCACGTTTCCACCGGGTGTCACCTCACGGACGATTACCGTACCGACGCATGACGACGCGACCTTTGAGTCGGACGAAACATTCCAGTTGACGCTTTCCAATGCCGTTGGCGCGACGATCGTCGATGACACCGGCGTCGCGACAATCCTTAACGACGACATCCCGCCGCTGGACTTTGGCGATGCCCCGGCTTCTTACGGGACTTTGATCGACAACGATGGTGCAGTCCACATCGCCGTGGGACCGCGACTGGGAGCGCATCGCGACAGCGAAGACGATGGCTTTCCATCGGTCGATGCCGACGGGGACGATGTCGACGGATCGACCGATGACGAAGATGGGGTGTTGTTCGGCACGCTCAAGCTTGGCCAAACGATGGCGGGTGTGAACATCGATTTGCAGGGTAGTGGCGAAGCCAGGATCGATGCCTGGATCGACTTTGACGCAGATGGAGTGTGGGACGCGAGCGAAAAACTCCTTGACAGTGCAAGCGTTACTTCCGGTCTTCAGACACTTAACTTTTCCGTTCCAGCGACGATGACGCTCGGACAAACCTACGCGCGGGTCCGCGTCAGTACCGCCGGAGGACTTGGTCCCGCCGGGTTCGCCGAAGACGGTGAAGTCGAAGATTACTCGATCACGATCCGCGAAGACGTGGTGTATGTCGCCCAACCATCGGAGAACGACATCACCGTCAGCCTCGCAGGGGCGAACGTCGAGTTGATTGACAACGACAGCGGCGCGGCGCTGTTGACCAAACCGATCACGACGACGCAGTCGATACAACTGACCGGCACGACGGGTGACGACAGGTTTGTGATCGACTATGACGAGGGTGGTTTCTATACGTTGCCCGATGGTATGGAGATCGATGCGGCAGGCGGATCCGACTCGGTCGTCATCCGGGGTACCGGAACGTCCACCGCAACCCTGCGATCACCTGACGGGACACTTGCCGGCGCCATCGTGCAGGTGAACGATGCGTCTTATGTCAACGAAGTCCGACTCGTTGACGTCGGTCCGACCAGTGTGCATGCGATGCAATCGATCGAGATCGCTGGTTCGCTCAACGTCGCCGATCAAGTGTTATCACTCGCGGCGACGAACTCCATCACACTTGGCACGATGACGGAATTCGCCGGCGGCCGAATCGAAGCAACTGGCCCCGTCACGGTTGATGGTGTGTTGAAGTATCGACCGCCGGCGGGCGTGACTCCCGCCGCCGGAGACTCCTTCGTGCTGTTGACTGCCACGACGCTGGACGGTTCATTCACGAGCCTGGATCTCCCCACGCCTCCGCTGGGATCCGATTGGGATTTAAAAGTAGACGCGACCGAAGTTCGTTTGACCTTAGTGGATCTGGCCGAAGTCGACGTCTTGACGCTCGGTAGCGGAGCCGGCGCGACACAGCGATCAAACGTCACGAACGTTCGTGTCACCTTTGATGGCTTGGTCGATATCGAAGCGGACGCATTCGAATTGCGAAAGCACGGCACCGAGGATGGCCTGGTCACCACGGCGTTCACGTTGGCGACGGACACCCGAAACAACTCCGTCGCGGCGCTCACCTTCAGCGGACCGCATACCCGTGGTGCGTCCGCCGCGTTGGAGGATGGGAACTATCAATTGACGATCGATCCAACAAAGGTCCACCGGGCCGGAACGTCTATCGCGCTCGACGGCGATGGAGACGGACTTCAAGGTGGCACCTATGCATTCGGCACCACGGCGACCGATCAGTTTTTTGCCTTCTTCGGAGATACCGATGGCGATCGTGATGTCGATGGACAAGACTACGGGCGTTTCGGATTGACGTTCTTGAAGTCGGCAGGAACTCCGGGGTTCAACTCCGACCTGGATAGCGATGGCGACGGAGACGTCGACGGGCAGGACTACGGACGATTCGGCCTGCGTTTCCTAAAGCAGATCTGAGACGAGAAACGAGAAGCGAATGTCGATTTGCAAATTAGGATTCACCCCAAGATCAACGCACTTGCAAAAGCGCAAAGAGGTTTCGTCATGAATCAGATTCCCAGTCGGGGTTGGTATCGGATGTTTCAAAAGATTGCCTTGGCGATTGGAGTCGCGACCGCATTACTCGGCGTCTTGATCCAGAACTCCATCGTCTTGGGGGCCGGTCTGTTGACGCTGGTTCATGCCTTGGTCGCAACTGTCATCATTGCCGTCGAAGACCGACGTTCGATCGCGTCTGCGACGCAAAATCAAACAGACTCTGAAACCATGTGAGGTCGGTGGGTGCAAAACAGGCGGTGAATAAAATCCACCGCGGCGGCAACGGGAGCTGTCGGCAAGCTGCGACTGCCCAAACGCAGTGAGCCGGATCTTCACTCCCAAATTGGCGGGTTTTACCGTGTTTGGCTCAAGCGGGCGGCTCGATCGGGCGGCTCGATCGGTCCGTGCGATCCGTCGTGGATCTTGCCTAGATTTCTTGAGAAGTGTGGGGAGGCGCGGCAGACGTGATGATGATCGAATAGGATGGTTCGGCTCGTTGTTTCAACGTCATCTACATCATGGCAGATCCTGGCTGCCACTCTTGTCGGGTCGATCCCTTCCCGAACGCAACATTTTCTGGCACGATCCGCTGTGTCTGTCCGGTGCCGGATACAATCAGGTCGTTCCAGTCCTCGGAACGGAGTAGATGGATTGGCGGGCGACGCCTTGCAGCGTGATCCGTCGCGGAGACTGGAATCGGCAAGTCCAGCGGCGGTCAACGGTCAGCCCCCACAAAAAGCGATAGTGCTTGGTCAGCCTCACGGTATTGAGCGACGCAACTCGTCTACGTGCAATACACTCCCCTTTACAACATTCCCCTTTACAATCACCTCATTGGAGCGACATCACAGATGAAAGCTTGGATCTTATCACTCGTCACGTTGTTGGCCGTCTCACCGACGATGGCCGAACCGCTGGTCTATGAAGGCACCGAGGGGATCGGCAAGGGCAAGCACCTTGTGTTCATCGCCAATGACCACGAGTATCGTTCGGAGCAGACATGCCCGGCACTGGCGAAGATGCTGGCCAAACATCATGGCTTCCGCTGCACCGTCCTGTTCGGCGTGGATGAGCAAGGCTCGATCAAGCCGGGGGCTCGATTGGTGCCCGGGATGGAAGTACTCAAGGACGCCGACATGCTGTTCTTTTTCACTCGGTTCATGAACCTGCCCGATCGACAAGCGGATCTGCTGGTCGACTACTTCGAACGCGGCGGCCCGGTCGTCGGCGTGCGAACCTCGACGCACTGCTTCAACGGCCAAAAAGGAAAATGGGCCAAGCTGAACTACAACTACTCCGGCGATGACTACCACGGCGGCCTGGGGGAACAGGTGTTTGGCAACACCTGGGAAAAGGAACGCGGCCAAAGCCACTATGGAACGAACCATCAAATGGGCAGCCGAATCACGCCGGTCGCCGGCGCCGAGGCCCATCCCATCCTCCGCGGCGTCGAGCAGATCCACGCCTACTCCGGTGCCTACAAATCGCACCCGCCGGCCGATGCGGCCGAGTTGCTGGAGGTCCAGGTGCTCAACACCTTTGCCCCCAGCGATGACGTCAACACCGAGAAACCGTTGGTCAACGCCGGCTGGGCACGCGATTGGTACACCGCTCCCTCGGGGGCAAAGAAAAACGCCCGCATCGTCTACGCCTCGTTCGGCGCCTCCGAAGACCTGCTCAGCGAAGACGGGCGTCGGTTTCTCGTCAACGCGTGCTTATGGGCGTGCGGCATGGAGGACACGATCAAATCAAATCTGGACGTCAGCCTGGTCGGTGATTACGCCCCCACTCCGTATTCCAACGGCGCGTTTTATTACGAAGGCGTCAAACCGTCGGATCTTGCCGGTTGGGATTCACGCGTCATGCCCGATTCGGCTCCGCTGGCAGGAGTGGATGACGCCAACAACGCTCGCCGGCGTATGGGCGCGCTGGCCAATCGTCCCGAACTGAAAACGCAACTTGCCGAAAAGTATCCAAACCTTTACGGGCCCGACGCCGAATGGCCGCAGGCACCACCGAGGCGGAAAAATAAGTAAGCAACAAGTGCTGTTAAATCGCGAGCGACCAGAATCGCGACAGGTGCTTGAACTCGACGACACGGACTTCGCCCGCAATCGATTTCCCGACCGTTGGTGTTTTGCTCAGGCCGGTGCCCGTGGGCTCGCGCCAAACGGCTG
>NZ_JANZKV010000167.1:0-40074 GCF_025060895.1 Stieleria sedimenti
TGGTGCTCCTGGGCGCTTACTCTTGCATCTCGAACGGGCCGCGTGCGGTCCGAAGTAACTGCATATGACGCTCGAACTGATGC
The DNA here is from genome assembly GCF_025060895.1 of Stieleria sedimenti. Taxonomy (GTDB): domain Bacteria; phylum Planctomycetota; class Planctomycetia; order Pirellulales; family Pirellulaceae; genus Stieleria; species Stieleria sedimenti. Next base: position 84 of record NZ_JANZKV010000167.1, read on the forward strand.
AAGCGGGAGGACGGCGTTCAACCATACCACCGCCTCACCAACTCACGTGTCACGCGTAACGGCCCGTCAAAGTGCCAGGGCAATTCCCGCTACTGGTCACGATAGTAGATTTCCCATCGCCAGCCGACCTCTCCGTATTGACCGGGGTCCGTTCCCTTGACGTAGCGGATCCGCTCGACGTCGATCCTGAGATTCCCCGCGATCTTCGTTTGCAGCTCGTCAAAAACGTTGTCGGCCGTCTTGTTGGTCGTAAATCGTCTTGTGCCGTGTCTCATGGTGGGATCTTGCAGGTGACGTGTGACGCGTCCGGTCAATCTCTTTTCCCGGGTTCCCGTTCTCGTCGAATTGCTCGACTTGTCTTTCATGCGTCAAGAGAGACATCCCTGCAAAAGCCGTCCCAGCGACGTACATCGCCGGCTTCAGAATGTCGAATACTTCGCTGAACTTGGGCCGGTCATGAATGTCACCGACAGGAAGCAAACGCCGGACAGAAATCCCCAGCCAACCCAAACTCGGCTGGGCAACAATTCCGCCGGTTGATCGTCTTCTAGCGGTTCGCCGGTTTCTTTGGGTGGTTGGTAAGGATTTGTCATTTCGATTGTTGGTTGTCCCCAGGATCCCAACCACCAGCCGACAGCGGGTCTGTGCCAAATCGCTCCCAGTGGTCGCGGTATTGTTGGCAGTGCTCGACTGGGGCAAATCCCTCGCCGCGGACCAACGCGATGGCCCAGGCCCGTATGAGGCCGCTGATGTCGTCGGCGTGGGCGATGCCGTATTCGTCGCCGCATCGCGTTTGAGCGGGCTGTCGGTGTCCCAGAGCGACCAATCGTTGCGGATCGACAACCCGGATCCGAAATGATCGAGCTCCTGCCCGGATCGGATCTGCTCTCGATCTTCGTGGACAATAGACTCAGCCAACCTACGGGCAGCCGATTCGACGGACGACGGTACTGAATCGCGATCGATGATTCCCAAATCATTCCAACCTGTAGTCCGCAATGTAAGGCGACCATCGCAGATAAGACAGGCATTGCCCGATCGTCGCCGATCACTGATCGACGAACAAAAAACCGGGGCAAAGCCATGGAACGGAGACGCGGTTACGAACGTCCGACGTAACGTATTGAAAAGTTCACTCCTTTCAAAAAGGTGACCAAGACAGGCCTTTCGGTGAAGATGAGGTTTACAGAAAGTGGGGCAAAACCGGCGAATGCTGCGACCGCAGGAAGTGACCTACCGCGCTAACAAATGGTGCCATTTGTTTGGCAGCCCCAAAAGCAGACGTGTGAGCAACGAATTCCGCAACGGGACTGGCTTTAATCTGGCCCTCTTTTTGCATTTCCGACCGGTCGGCAACGTGACGTATGACCGAGCGTTATCCCCTTGCCAATCCGCGGCGTTTGATCGAGCTTATCTGGATGTCCCGTGAAGCAGGGAGTGCAGTGTGACGGGTGTTGGTAGGGAGCCGGATGCTCGAAAGTGGAGCGTCCGGATCTGAGAGGGGCCGGAGGTCATTGCGGCAGAGTTTAAATATTGTGACGCCACGAACGGGAAACCAGTGGCCAGCAGGGAAAACAAACCCTAACCTAAGTCAAAGCGACACCGGTCTATTCGCCGTGAGTCGCCGAATTGAGTTTGTTGAAGCGGTGAGTCGTTTGCGGCGACCACGTGATCGGTAACATCCTGCCACCAAGTCATTGTTCTACCGAATGGAAATTCCCCCATACGATCAACTGATGCTGCCGTTGTTCAAGGCTCTCAAAGACCTTGGCGGATCCGCGTCAATTGCAGAGATCGACGAATACGTTGGGGAACATTCTGGTTTGCCTACGGAATTGCTCGACCTTCCACACAATGCCGAGAAAAGCAATCAAACGGAGTTTCAGTACCGACTAGCTTGGGCGCGAACGTATCTCAAGAAGGCAGGCTTGATCGACAACTCAAGCCGAGGCGTTTGGGTTATCGCGTCAGAGAAACGCGATGTACAGACTTTCGATCCGGCGGAGATCGTGCGCAAAGTCCGTGAATTGCACAAACAGGAACGTAGCGAACGCGACCAAAACGAGGAACTGGGTGATGGCGATGACGGCCCCGACGAAACCGATACGTGGCGTCGCGCTCTACATCAAGTGCTCACGACAAAGATCGATCCTTCGGCGTTTGAGCGTCTCGTTCAACGACTTTTGCGAGAGTCTGGCTTTATCCATGTTGAAGTGACTGGCCGGTCTGGCGACGGCGGAATTGATGGGAAGGGTATTGTGCGCATCAACGGGATGCTGAGCTTCCACGTGCATTTTCAATGCAAACGGTATCAAGGTACGGTATCGGCATCTCACATTCGCGACTTCCGCGGTGCAATGGTCGGGCGTGCCGATAAAGGCCTGTTTATCACCACTGGTACATTCACGCGGGATGCAGTCCGTGAATCAACTCGCGACGGTGCGCCTCCCCTGGATCTGATTGACGGCGATCAGCTTGCCGATAAACTCAAAGAACTTAGTCTTGGGATCGAAACTCAATTAGTCGAACAGGTTTTGGTTGACGAGAACTGGTTTCGCTCAATTTGACGATTCGCCATAACCGTGGCAGAATAATGCTCTGCACGCCGAATCGCCGATCTCGCGTTTCCTGAAGTCGAGTCCACTCGCGGCGGACGGGTGAACACAAACGTTCGTCGACAGAGACTGACACATTGCATGCAGGCTATCAATGAATCGGATGTTCTATCTTTGTGCCGTGTGCTTCCTTGCGACCGGAACGAAGTTCGCGAGTGCGCAGCAGCAGCAAATACGCGAACGCGATGTCAAGATTAGCGAAACTATCACACTTCGCGTTTCGGAGATCGGACAAGGACAGCCAATAATTTTTGTTCACGGTAGCGTCGGCGATCACACGGTGTGGCACGAACATTTGCCTGAATTCGCGTTGAAGGGCTATCGTGCAATTTCGTACAGCAGACGATACAACTGGCCGAACGAGAATGAGCCCGAACCGAACCATTCGGCGGTTGTCGAATCCGACGATTTGGACCGACTTGCAGAAACGCTTGGGATTCGCGCATTTCATTTGGTTGGCCATTCCTACGGCGCCTATACCGCACTTCTATTTGCGTTGGATCATCCGGACAAGATCAGAACATTGATCCTGGCGGAACCGCCGATCGTACCCTGGTTGAAAGAGATTAAGGGCGAGCAATCGGCTGCTGCGCTTGCGCACCATAAGAAGCTGTACGAGGAGTTCAGGATCCCCGCAGCACGCGAATTCAGAAACAAAAATCAGGAGAAAGCATTGCGTGTTTTCCTTGATGCCGTTGTGTTTAAAGGTGCGATCGAAAAATTACCACTCGCGGACGTCGAAATATGTAGGCGGAACATCGCAGAACTCCAGGCTTTGGTGAATTCAGACAATTGCTACCCGCCTGTTCCAAAAGACGCCGTTCGCAAACTCTCAGTGCCAACGCTGCTTGTATCAGGCGGCGCAAGCACGGACGTTGGGAAATATACTGACTCACGCCTATTTGACTTGCTGCCACAGAATACGCGTGAACGAGTCACTATCTCGGGAGCAAACCACGTCATGTGGAAAACGCGTCCGAAGGAAACAAACGACGCTGTTCTAGAGTTCATTGGCAAGCAGTAGGAATGCGACGAACCATGCCGTGGACGTGCGGACTGGCAAGGTCTGATTGACTTGAAGTAGTCCCCGAGTATTCCCAGCAAACTTCCGGAACCGATAACTGACTGAGGGCGTGTGCGTTTGGACTTGCTCATCGTTTAAGTACCGCACGACATCTTCGGCGATGCCGGTGTCGCTGTGTAAGCAATGGCGCGACGGTGAGACGGTCGACAATGTCTTTACCACGGAAGAACGAGACGACATGTGTTGAGGTGCCGAGCACTTCACTCCGCAAAGCATAACAGCGGCCTATTCCGAAGCCAGTAAGAACGCTGAGCGTTTCCGCTCGGCGATTCAGAATCACTGAGCAGCGCGGTTGAACCACGTTGTGGCCGGGCACCGGGTGCTTGCTGTGTTGAATCCGGTTGCAACCGTTCAGTCGCGATCAGAGCGGTTGAAGGTGATGCCCTACTGGAGCAGATCATTCGGCGTATGGAACAAGACGAGAATACACAATCAGGGCGGTATAAAGATGCATGTGACCCTACGCTTCATGTTACCTTGGAAGTAGGCGGGACTCGCTATCACCTGCGACTCGATGGCCACTCCTGCATCTTTGACATCACCCATGTTTCTTCGAATGAAACCCAGCGTATCGCAGGCCGCAAACCGTGGCAGGGTCCTGGGGCGTGAAGTGGCAGGTGTAGCACGACGTTTTGAACGCAGGATATTCGATCCCGTTTCCGCCAGTATTAATCTACTCACCCCCGTACGCGCCCAATGTTACAACGGAAAAAGATACACTGAAGGTTTCTCCCTTTTTTCGCTGGAGTTGCTGATATGCGTAGCTTTCAACTCCAAATTTGGCGTGGTCGACGCCTCACCAATGTCGGGCGGGCGTGGTTGGCGTTTTGCACATTGGCGATATTCGCGGCTACAGTGCAAGTGGCGTCCCTTCTCTCGGAGCTGTGGCTTACCCTCGCCACGGGCGCCGGGATCGTCGCGTTCGGCGTGGCAGTTTTTGTGGGAGGCTGCTGGATATCCGATCGGTGCGGGTTCGCTTCGACAGAGGAAGACGCAGAGGAGCTGCTGAGGAAAAAACTAGTCGAGCAATGCGATGAATTGATCGAGAGCGTAGAAAAAGTCATCTCGCTGTTGGAACCCTGCATCGAGATCGAGGGCGAGGAAGACGCCTATTTCGTTCAATGTCGCAACATCGAACGAGACTACTTTCCAAAGTCCTGCATCGAGTTGATTCGGCCAAACGGTCTAGATCCGGCACGGCTGCAGGTCGGTCCCTTCAGAAGCCAATCAGAAGCCGAGAGATTGAAGGGTCAGATCCTCGAATCGCTTCCAGTTAAGCCGGGCTAGCTGAAGGGGGGCAGTCGGTGTTACACAGCGAGCGTCAAAATTGCAGCCGATGTCCTGCCTAGGAACCTGCCAGACAGAGGTTTTGTCCGCGGTCCAGGGCACCATCAAAGCGGTTTGGGCAGCGAATCGCCAAACTGCCACGGAACTAACCTTGAAAATACCGGCGCGATCAGGGATTTGAACTACTTCTTCGCTGATTTCGGTACCGACCGTTTCCAGGCGTCTGGTCCAATGCTTCAAACGCTCGTCACTCAGGAATCGACAGATGATGGGGGCCATCCTCAGCGACTTCAGTTCAAGCAGTTCTAGCTGCAATTGGATACATCGACTGCTCGGATTCTGGCAGTGGTGTTCGGCGCTTCGTTCGGATTCACCTCCAGCAGAATCCCAGATTGCTGCCGCTCGATGGAGAAATTGAAAGATTGGGGATAAACTGTTCGCTACGACCCACATGATTCACGGTCCAGGGTTGAGATTAGTATCATGGTATGCGTCAATAGCTACCCCACTGAGCGTTCAGATGCGTGTCCGCTGCCCCCATTGCCAAAATCCCGTCGGGATTCTGGATGACTCATCGTTTCGCGGTGTTGTTTGTACAACTTGTGGAAGCAGTTTCTCCCTTATCGGCAGTGACGAAGAAACCGAAACCTATCGCGATGGCGAGAAAACGATCGGTCACTTCCAACTCACCGAGCGTCTGGGGATCGGTGCGTTTGGTACGGTTTGGAAAGCGAAAGATAACCAGCTGGACCGAACAGTCGCTATCAAGATTCCCCGAAAGGATCAGTTAAGCAATTCGGAGACGGAACAGTTTCTCCGTGAGGCTCGCGCGGCGGCGCAATTGAATCACGCAAGCATCGTCAGCGTCCACGAGGTGGGCAAAGATGAAGATTCGGTCTTTATCGTCAGCGACTATGTGGAGGGAGCGACGCTAAAGGATTTGCTGGGAGGTCAGCCGATGGCTGCTCGCGAGACCGCCAGGGTCGCTGCGACGATCGCCGATGCGCTGCATCATGCCCACGAGCAAGGTGTGATTCATCGTGACCTGAAACCTGGCAACGTTATGATGGATCTAGATCGTAATCCCCATGTGCTCGACTTCGGATTGGCAAAACGCGAGTCCGGCGAAATGACGATGACCGTTGAGGGCGCGATTGTTGGGACACCAGCATATATGTCACCCGAACAGGCACGAGGCGAGGGACACGATGCAGATCGCCGATCCGACGTTTACTCTTTAGGCGTCATCTTGTTCGAGATGCTGACTGGAGAGCTTCCGTTCCGAGGGCAGAAACGAATGCTCATTGTCCAGATCTTGACTGAGGAACCTCCGAGACCTCGAACATTGAATTCGGTTGTTCCCAGAGATCTGGAAACAATTTGTCTGAAGTGTTTGGAGAAACAACCATCCAAGCGATACGCAAGTGCCGCAGACGTAGGCAATGACCTGAATCGTTTTCTTCGCGGTGAACCTATCGTTGCAAGGCCAACTGGCAAGCTGCAGCGATTCATTCGGCGATGTCAGCGCCGACCCGTACAAGCTGCGCTTGAGCTCGGACTATGTGTGGCAATCTTGTTGTTGGTTTCCGGCGTCAGCTACGCGCTGGCACGCGAGAAGTCATTGACCGCAACTCAGGCGAGGCAACTCTATTGGTCACGCATTAATTTGGCCTTCGTCGCTCTAAACAGTGGTGATCGAAATGCGTTTGACAATTTAATGGAGGAACTGCGGTCGTCGGACATTGCGGAACAGGAGGTCGGTATTGAATGGCACTACCTGGTCGCCCGCGAGAAGGAGCTTCAGTCTGCAAAATACTACGACAAAGATAGCCACGCTGTTCTAGCAATCTCCTTTTCTCGTGACGGAGTGGCCCTGGTTTCGCGAGACGACGGGAGGAACTACGTAAGTGAAGGCAATGCCCTTGACCTGCAGGCTGCAAACATGGAATTGGGCACGACCCGCTATTCCTCATCGAAGAACTACCGCGTTCTCAATCCTCACGGAGACAGCGTTCAGCTAGCGATTGACACAGAACACCGAATTTGGACGGCAGACGAGAGCACCCCAGCCGAGATTCCATTCAATATTGAGCCGGATTCGAAGGTTGTCATCAGTCCAACCGATGATCGAGTTGGAATACTTGACGCCACCGACAGACTTCGTGTCCACGAATTTGAAAGCGGCGAAATTGTTTCGGTTTTCAAGGACGTCGTTCACTTTGGATTTGCAACATCCGGCAATCAAATCGCGTTTGTTCAGAACAATGACCTCGTGCTGGCAGACGTCTCTACGGGGGAAGTGTTAGATCGAATTGTGCAGCCGCTCGCCGGCATAAGATTGTACGGTGCAGCACTGGTTTTTTCACCCGACGGTGCGCTGCTGGCAACGCGAGGACATCACGGTGTGAGATTGCTTGGGGTCGACGATGGGAAATTCAGGAATCTCGATTGGAGACTCGATACGGAATCGTATGACCTGGATTTTTCGGCTGATGGGTACTTGGCTGTCGGGTGTTCGGACCAAACCGTGAAAATCTGGCACTTGGACGATCTCGATCAACAAGTGGCCAACTTGGTTCACCCAAGCATGGTGACGTCCGTTGCGTTTTCCCCAACGTCCGACAGATTGATGGCGGGATGTCGCGGTGGTTACGTACGGCAGTGGGACCCGGCGCTTTGGCGACATCCGTTGATTGTCGGATCGAGCGAGCATTGGCAACCACCATTTGATACGGCAATGGACAATCTCGCCGTCGCTTCGCATGCGGTGGGCGAACATGAGCAGGTCAAAGTCATCGATCTGGAGACGGGAAGAAGCAAGCCCTTGCGACCACTTTTCGCAGGCGTGATTCATTCTGCAGCGATTTCACCAGATGGCCAGTTCGTGGCTGGCGGCGATGAGTTTGGAACTGTCGTCGTGTGGCAACGACAGCGTGATGGATGGGAAAAGATTGCGACTCACCATGACCTCGACTCGGTATGGAGCCTATCATTTTCAAGAGATAACGCGCTTGCAGCAGGCGGTACCGGTGGTGCCGTCGTCTATCGAAAACCAACGGACGAACCATGGTACACCTTTCGAGGCCAAGCATTCACAGCTGCACTGAGTTTCTCTCCTTCAGCCAATTACTTGGCAGTGGGCGGGGGAGACACCGCGAATCGTGGCGGTACCGTAATCGTATATGACCTTGAGTCGAGACGGATTTCACACAAGCTTCCAACGACGGAAACGGTCCGAGATCTCGCGTTTACTCCTGATGGTGAACAGTTGGCTTTTATTGACAGCTTCAGTGCTGGGAAACTGCGGATCATTGAGACTGCCGAGTGGAGGGAATCGGAGGCTTCGCCGCTTTTTTGCCATTCGGGAAAGTCAACGCAGCTTGCGTTTGCGGGCAATCGACTGATTACAGGCAGCGATAACTCCGCATTGCGGTTTTGGGACATCAATCACGGCCAACTCGTAGGCACGCTCGATTTTGTCGGCAAAGTAAGAGGAATCAGTGTACTTTCGTCCAATCGAAAATTCGCGACGATCAATCGCCGAGGAATCATTCGAGTTTGGGATGCTGAGTAAGGACTATTGCCACCAGTAGGGGCGAAATGATCGACTCCAAGGCACTGATACTAAGACTTCCGCAACGCGTCATGGTCAGCGGGCACTTTCATCGGTGGGTTGCGGCAACACCTTCTGACCAATTGGACTGGATCGGCGAAGGGCCACTGTCTCTGGCTCCCGAGGACCGATATTTCATGATCGTTAACGCGCTCTGCGAATTCGTCTGCACTTAACCGGTTCATGGCTCATAGATGGCGAGAGCAGTGTCACGGGGCGCCCAAATGGGACCACCTATGGGCGCTTCCGGTTCCTCCACACTTTGGGTGGTATGTGGCTCATCGCTTTTCGTTTTCAAAGCCTATGCAGCGAGCGAGAGCCTGTGAAAACAAAAAACGAATCGCCATTAGGGTGGGGGTATTTGCGCGCCCATGAGTGGTCCCTTTTCAAGCGCCCCGTGACAAGTAGACTGCAGGCAACAGTAAAAGGAGAATTGAAGCATGAAAGCGAACTGGACACAGAAAGGCGCTTCGCTTAGCGACAAATCCGCTCGGCAAGAGTTCGGTCTGACTCAGCAGGAGATTATTACCGCCATCCGTGCTGGCAAGCTGCAATTCAGAGAGAACCACATCCACGGAAATCCCTACTTGCGATTGCTGCGGCACGAAGTCGAAGCCCTCGTCAGGGATAACAGCGGACACGATGAACTAAAGAAGAAGAAGCTGCAGAAAGAGTTGGCGGACATCAACAAGGAGGCCAGAAAGCTCAAGGCTCGCTTGAAAGCAATCGAACGGCGAAAAGCGGAGTTGATGAAGGACCTCGACGAATGACATTGGGGCGAGCATTGAGCCACATACTGGAGGGAACCAATGAAAAAAGAAGGGCAGCTTGCGGCCAATGTACCGGGTCGACTGGCGGCGATTGCGTCGATCTGTGGTGCTGGCGAAACGTATTGGACACCGTAACTCTCAGTCTGCCGGTGTTGGACTTTCATGGAGCGACGGATCCCCACGTGCCATTGGAAGGGCCGTAAGCAATGATCGATGAAGTTAAAAAGTGCGGTAACCGAACGCAGGTTGACGACCACCACAACGTTGGGGAGCAAGATTTCGGTCAATGACAGCGCTAGCTCGATTCAAAATAACGAGGCTCCGCCTTCCAATACTCGTAGAGATCAGCATCTTGTTCGGGATCATAACCGGCGATGTCACCGTCAACGGCAATCGTAACGGTGGTGACCACGGTTTTCAGGCCATCTTCCGTCGTCCACTGACCACTCATGGCTCGGATACGCCCCCGACGATTCTCGACTTCGGGATGCCGTTCCAGCCACTTCCCAATGATCGAGGCGACATCCGGTTCGCTGATCTTGCGGTCAGAAGTCAACTTGCCGTGAATCGCCGGAACGATCGTGATGCGATTCTCACGTTCGACCAAAGACCTATCTCCAGTTGTGGAACCAGTAACTGTAGTCGCCGACAAGTTGACGGCTTGGTTTGCCTTTGGCAACTTCCATTTCGCCCAAAGGCCTGATACTTAAGTGGCCCTCCGATCGAACTTCACAGAGGATTCCGTAGTCTTCGTCGATCATGGGGGCATCTTCTGGGTCACCGAGGCCAATGACCTTGACTTCGGCCGGGCTGCGGTAATCTGCTCTATATTGAGCTGGGAACGGGAAGACCAAATTGTTCAATAGGTGCTCGCGGTAACTTTCCAACGTTTCGTGATCGACATCCGGCAAAGGGTCGTTGCTCGTCAACCCAAAAACCATCCTGATGCGGTCATCCTGATTTTTCGGAGACAGTGGCTTAGTCGTGATCTTGGTGGGTTGCTCGATGTCGAGCGGATCGCCATTGTCCAATTCAAGATCACTTTCGTCGAGCCAATACCGATCAAATTCCAGCCCGTCTTTCTCGCACCGCTGCTTGAAGACAGGATGGATTGAAGCCAGTGTCTCGTCGCTCCATCTGACCGTGTAGATGCCGTCGTCGGCCACCTCAACAATCGAACCGGCCCATCCACCGATCGGTATGTCTGGATAATCCTGGTCCTTGACGCCGTGCTTCGACGGACAGTCCCGGTACAATCTGTTGCTGGTTAGCATTGTTCATCAGCGCTCACAACGCCCCATTAACAAATTCGAAGAGCGCCTTTGTGGGCGGATCACCGGGTAGCCCCAGTTCCCTGTTGATCGTTCCATGGTTTTTGCCCTTTGCGGCAAAACTGCTGGCATCAACACCAGCCTTCTTGAGTACGTCCGCGAAAGCCTGGGAGCGAGCGGTCGAGTCGGCGCGACTGGCGACGTGCAAAATCAGAAACGCCGGAATGCCTTTTCCCTCAGCCACATAAGTGATCGGCGAAAGTTCATTCTGGCTTGCTTCGCTTTTGCCGAAAACGGCGGTGTAGAGTGCGCCCCGCAGCGGGCCGGCGTTCTTGACTTGACTCGCAACATCATAGGCGGCTGTATCGACGGAGATGCAGCCGGTGATATTGCTGAGCGACAAGCCTTCAGCCTTGAGATAACGGTCGTCAGTGCAAACCAAAGCAGCCAGATGCGCCCCCGCGGAGTGACCGGCTACGAAGAGCGATTGCCGATCTCCGCCGTAGTCTTCGGCGTGATCGTGCCCCCATTTGATCGCCTTGGCGATATCACTGGTCATTTGCTTGACCGTCACATCAGGCACGAAGCGGTAGTTGACCGAGATGAAGACAAATCCATTCTTGACAAACGCGTCGGGTTTGCTTTGGACGCCAGCCTTGTCTCCTTTTCGCCAGCCGCCTCCGTGAATCCAAAAGACGATCGGGTGGTCTTCGCCTTCGGTGGGAGCATGAACATCAAGTTTGTGTCGCTCGTGGCCTTTCTCGACGTAAGCGATGTCACGACGCACCAGCATCGGAGCAGTGACTTTCGGGCCACTCCGTGCCTTGATCCATTCAACCTCCAGCCTAAACGGACCAGCCTGTTTGTCGCTGAGTTGAATTCCCATTCCTGTGATGTTGCCGGGGTCAAATTTCTCATTCGGAAAAACTCTGCCTCGCCATGTGGCCACGAACTTTTCCAATGGCAACGTGACTTCGATCCATTCGTCCTTTTTGGTTTTGAACGATTGTCGGTAGGAGTTTCTGCTGATGCTTCGTGGCACATTGAGACGAAAGGTGTATTCACGACCGTCGCCACGAACTCGGACCGCGATGGAATCGCCTTCCTTGAGTCCCAGCTTGGCTTCTCTCGATCTGACCGATGCAAAGCCGCCATTGTTCTCTAGCGATAACGTGCCGAAGAATTCCATGTTCTTGTCGTCATTGATTTTGAAGCGGCCGTCGGAGCGGCCACCCATCACGCCATCGTTGACGGTTTGCCATGTCTTGGAAGCCTCTGCGTCGTCGAACTTGAGCAAGACTCGATCCTCGGCAATGACTGGCGCGACTCCGAGACAGACGATCAGCAGCAGCGTTCGTAGCATCATGTGCTTCTCTTTCTTGAAGTGGGTTCTTTCTCAGATAAACGGCGGTTCAGAAACTCCGAAAGCTGGTCGGCGTCATCTGTTCCTATTCGTAGCATACCGTTTCGCAACCGCAACGCGACACAATCCCGTCCCCAGAGGTTCCAGACCCAGCCTCCCCGGATGCTCATGTGGATGCCCCAACCATCCAGGATCGTCGTCCGTCCAACTTCGACGCTGACGATGTCTTCGTACTTGATGGATCGACGAAACAAAGGGATTGGCCCAAAACGGATCGACAGTCGGTCTCCCTCGTCTTCTACCGTGAGATGATGGAACGAGGCGGAAAGAATGAGCGTTAGCAGGCCGGCGGCAGGGAAAACCCAATGAATCACTGGCTCGTTGCGCAAAACCCAACCCAATCCAAGGAACATGACGGCTGTCACGTAAAGGATCAGGCAGAGCGGTGCACGCTGGGTATGTCGGTAGATGCCGTTCATGATGTGACTGCCGTGGAGTTGTGAGCACCCGCCGGGCGCAAGCTCGCAAAATGAATCGTGTCGCCGAGTGTTACTGCACGCGTCGCCAATTGGGCAATCCGCGTCGCATTTTCTTCGTCGCTTTTTCGGGATCAAATGCTTCGGCGTCGAAAGGGCCTGCCCACTGCTTGAAGTGGTCATGGTCTTCGTCGGTCGGATCGGCGATCACTTCCAGGAACTCCGCGTAGCCCCCGACTCCGCCGACGTCTTCGGGAGGGCAAGATCGTTCGCCCTCGACACAGATCGGATACCGAACACCTTTCTCGGCTTTGAGGCAGCCCTCAAATAGCACTTCGTGTTGCCAACAGTCTCCGAAGTCATACTCGTAGCGGAATGCGAATCGACTGCCGTTTTTGGGAACGATCTCGCTGATTTTCGTTACGGTCGAATCCAAGCACTCAAAGTCGATGAATCCATCGTCAAGAAGTTCGGGATCACCATACAGTTCGCCGTCGATCTTGAACTGATGCAAGTGTGAATTGGTCCAGCCCATTGCGGTCTGGATTCGCTCGTGGAGCTTGTCCAGCGTGCAGTTCCTGACCTGAATCCGCCGCCAGATCGCCGGCGTCGATTCGAGAAGCGTGATCTTGAACTGATACAGTCGCTCCGCCGCGGGAATAGAACCGATCCCGGTTGCCGATTCCAGGGACTTCGTGACAGCCTCTACAACGTGCCGGAGCGAGTTGCGTTTCATCCCATGGTGCGGATAGTGACGAGCGGCTTGGGCCAGATCATGGACGGTCTCAAGCTCATGCACCGTCAGGTGCACCGTGCGAGCATTGACAGCATCCAGCACAAGCCGATCTTCGAGCCCGGGAAGCAGCTCCGCAATCACCTTGCGTTGAGCAGCAGAAAAGACCGTAGGGAATGTTATGTCAGACATCGCTTCGACACCCATGGAATCATGGCCCTTCAGAGGACACGCTTGCGGAGCTGCCATTATCGCAGATGACAACGCGTTCGGGGAACCGGGCCGCAGCGAGCCGAAGTTCGAAGCTGCCGTCAAAGCCGGGCTGCTGTCGTTCACGCCATCGTTTCGCCACCCCATAGTCGACACAGTGAACCTGCGGTGGCAATAGCGAGTGGGCGGCCGGGATCGCGTAGTGGCCGAACACGCAAACGGGCTCATCGGCGCTGTAGTCGTCCCACCATGGGACTCGCTCCTCGTATCGCAACTTACCGCTGGCTTCAAACGGCGTCGCAATACGGCGTTCTTTGCCAGACGTCAGCACCTTGACTGGATTCCGATTCTGGTGAGCAAGTCTCCGATCGACGGTATCCAGTTCGGGGTGCAACTCGTGATCGACGGCAATCAGATCCCGGTACCGCTCATGCAAGGCGACGGCATCTGACGCTTCACGGGCGATCCGGATCATCGAATCGTCCCAGCAAGCATGCACGACGCGTAGATCATCTCGTTGGAGGGCGAGCGGAAGTGTCGCAAAGAAATCGACGACCGACTGGCGAATTTCGTCATCGGCGAGTACAGCGGGAGTTGGCTGGTCAGAGCCGTCGAGCGACCATTCTTCGCCGAAAAACCAATGGTTGTCGAATTTTCGCTTGCCTGTGTCGGCACACAACAGAAGATTCAGTTCGTGGTTGCCATCCTGCTGGTAGCACATTTCCCCGACGTGCTCACACGGCTCGAAGAACTTGCCAACCACCAGACTTGGAGCGTGCCGTGCAAGGCCGTGCTAGCGAGCCATTTGAATGCGGACCTTGCCAACAGCCTGAGTCTCGACGAGTCAGCTGTGATCGATGTCATTGTCGGTGAACGGCATCCGTTGCCATCTGTGGATGATCGTCTCGAAGCGTTCGCAGATGAGTTACCCTGCCGCTGTCGGTTGAGGATACTTTTAAGCTGCATCTTGTAGGGAGTGGTTGGTGCCGTTTTGACGTTAGACACCAATACGAATATCCGATCGCGCCTCAAGATGCATTTCCCAAACAGGGCGGCCCCATTTTGCAGAGTCCCGAACGAGCGTCTCGCCCCATCCGCTGAAATCGACCCGCGGCGAAATACGCAAAACAACTGCAAATCAACCCACAGATTCGGCGGAAGAGCCAAAGTTCTAAGCGTGTCTTGTCGCCCCGACTTTTTTCAGACAAAGCCCATCGTCGTTTCTCCGATGGGCTTTTTGCTTGGAATCGCCGGGGTCCTCGCCTGAATCTTCGGTTCAAACGGCGTCCAGTTGTCAGAGGGTTGACGGGAGAGCATTCCGGCAAGTCGTTGACTCCCTTCGACTTGCCGTGGTTCAAACGGGGCGTTCCCGCTGAAATCGGGAAACCGATTTGCTAGAATTTGTTGGGCAGAAAAAAGGATTCATCAGAGTAAGCCCATTGAGAGCTTGAATGAAGAAGAGCAACGCAAACTACCTTGCTTCCGTTTTCTGGGTGTTTGGCTATGGAGCATTCGCATTCGTTATGCTGAAGTTTTTGGGCGTCATAGGCGACAATCCCGATCCGGCGAGTTTCATCATCATGGGATTTGGGATTGGATCGCTGTCGGCGGCAAACTGGATCAAGGCTCAGGTTGCAAAAACCAATCCGAACGGCGATGAAGAACGATCAAAGCCAGCAGATTGAATCGAGTGCTCACGCCGCCATCACCAACCGCACACACCTCGCAAGCGACACCCTGTTGCCGTGGGCTTCGAACCGGACTTAACCCGCTCTAGGTGGTTCCTCCAACTGGTCGAGTTGAACCAGAAAATTTGCCCACGGATTTGCCCACCATTTTGCCCATGAGATTAGCCCATAAAGAAACGCCGCAAGTTGTTTGCTGGAAACAAGTTGCGGCGTTCAGATTTTGCAAATTTAGTCGGGGCGACACGATTCGAACGTGCGACCTTCTGGTCCCAAACCAGACGCTCTACCAGGCTGAGCTACGCCCCGATCGGCGATTGTGGCGGCAAGATAACGGAGTTCTCGCTCCGGCGAAAGGTTCGCTCGGGCCGCTTTTTTGCTCCAGACTCGTTTCCATCGAATTTCTCCGACGATGGAACGTTCGTTGCACCTCGGCCTCGCACCCAAGTGGGCGTGTTTCAGGCCCGAATTGTTGCTTCGGGCCTGGATCGTTGGGGTTCGGGGGCAGGAGGTGGGGTTCGACGGGTGGGGTGTTCGCTTGCGAACGGGAGAGGCAAGCAAGATGCTTACCCCACTTTGTGACAGGCAAGCAAGATGCTTACCCCACTTTGTGACAGGCAAGCGAGATGTTTACCCCACTTTGTGACAGGCAAGCGAGATGCTTACCCCACTTTGTGACAGGCGAGCAAGATGCTTACCCCACTTGGCGGCGGCAAGCAGGAAGTTTACCCCGCTTAGCTGACTTGGGCGGGTTCGCCGTTGCCCAGTTGCGCGAGGACTTGCAGGACGCCGTTGAGATGGGCCAAGCGGGGGCCGAAACGGTCGACGAACTCGTTGAGAATAAATTCGCTCTCCTCCAATCCCTCTTCGCTGTCGCAGATCTCCTCGGTCAAATTGTCCAAAAATTGCGTCTGCACCCGACTGAGCGTCTCCGCCGCCGCTCGACACGATCGGGCCAGCCGCGGGTTGGCTTCCTTCCACTGCTGCAGTTCACTGGCACGCTGCTCGTTCATCGCGTTGTTCTGCTGAATCAATCGCTCCAGCAATTGATTCTGTTGCTGTTGACCGGCAACCAAATGTCGCAACAAGTCGACCACGACCTGATCCTTGGATTTTCGAGGCTCGGTGTCGGACTCGGCGGTGACGTCGATGCGGAAAACGGGCGAAAGCGGTTCGTGCTCGTATGACGACATGTGAAATAGATCCTGGGGAGCTGCGACATTGCTTTTGCTAGCGGAGCCAAAAACTCTTCCCGCCGGCGTGTCTCGATGAAGCCCCGAGTATAACCCGACAAAAATGGGCTTGTCGATTAATTGGAAACAGCCCGGGAAAATTCCCCCCGCACGCCAGGAAAAATCGTCAGAAGCGGGTTTTCTTCATTTCCAACAAGTCGCTGCCGCGGCGTCGTGACCGTTAAAGTCAACGCAAGCAGAAAGCCGAAGTCTATCGGTGCGGTGACCACTGATTCGGCCGCGAGCCTTCTCGCGATCGAAACACCGCCAACCTCCCAGTTTCTGTTCGCGGTTTCGGATCGAATGCCTGACAATTTGCCTAAGAAGAATGACGCGACGATCGGTTATTTTACCGTCGTGGATGACCCGCGGACCGGCTGGACCGGCGGACTGCTGGTCTTGGACCGAGCCGGCCGTCCACTGGAGTTCCAATGCACCCTGCCGGTCCGCCCCACACGCGCCCACGAAATCTTGTTCGGCCCCACGCTGCGTTCACACCTGGTCGCCCAGGTGATCGGAAAGCTGTTGATTTCCAAGTGCCGAACGCCGCTCTCCTTGATCTGTTGCGATCTGCCGGAAGGGCTGAAACTGGAATCGTTCACGAACTCACCGGTCGCACTCGTTCTGGAAGCCACGACGGTGGACGGTGAGCCGGTCGCGGCAACCGATTTCGTGGGCTCCGAAGCAATCCAGCTGGCCGGATCGACGTTTCTGGTTCCGATGGAACGCCACGCCGAGTTGGACGCCATCGCCGATTTTTACAACGACCTGCCCGACGCGGTCGAACCCTTTGAACGGATTCGCGAAGCGATCAAAGAGGCCCACTCGCAGCTGTCCCGTCAAGGTTCGGAAGCGGCCTGATGAGTTTCTTTTCTCCCCGACGTCGCGACACGGCCACCGACGCTTCGGAATTGGTGGCCGCTATCGATCCGGTTCATTCCTGGGTCGCCGAATCGATGTTCCCAATCGAAGTGTGTGGTCTGGACCTGCCGACGATTGAACCGGTGTCGATCCCGATCCGGCTACCCAAATTGCTGACCCAGGCACGGGGATTTCAATTCCCCGATTCGGCGCGCTGGATTCCACCCCAAACGGCGTCCTCGGACAAATCAGCGCGTCCACCGGCCGCCGGCGAATCGAAACAGAAGTCGAAGCCGCACCGAAAGCACAACCGGATCAAGCCGCCGTCGGACATCGTCAAACTGCAAGACCGGCTGTACTACTTGCTGCAACCCCCGTTGGACCTGTTGGTCGGCAGCGGGCAATTGAATTTTCCCTTCGATCCGTTTCCGTACCAGTTGGACGGCATGGCGTTTCTGTTTCCCCGCTACGCCGGCATCTTGGCGGACGAAATGGGATTGGGGAAAACGATGCAGGCGATCAGCACGATTCGATTGTTGCTGTGCAGCGGCGAAGTCCGCAGCGTGCTGTTGGTCTGTCCGAAGCCGCTGGTGACGAACTGGTTGCGCGAATTCAGCGTCTGGGCGCCGGAGATCCCGATCGCGGCGATCGAAGGCAACTCGGCCAAACGGGAGTTCCAGTGGCGTTCGCCCCAGGTTCCGGTCAAAGTGGCCAACTATGAATTGTTGATGCGGGACCAATCGATCCTGACGGACGATTCGATGCATTTCGATCTCGTCGTGCTGGACGAAGCACAACGGATCAAAAATCGTAGCAGCACGACCAGCCTGGTCGTCCGCAGCATTCCGCGCACCCGGTCCTGGGCCTTGACGGGAACTCCGGTAGAAAACTGCCCGGATGACTTGGTCGGCATCTTCGAATTCCTTTCACCCGGCTACCTGAAACCCGGCATGCCGATGAACCAGATCGCGAAGCAGGCCGGTGACTATATCTTGCGACGCACCAAAGACATGGTGCTCGACGACATGCCTCCGAAACTGTATCGCGACGCGGAGTTGGATCTGACGCCGGAACAGTGGTCGACGTATGAAGCGGCAGAAAAGGAAGGCGTGCTGTATCTGGAAAACCTGGAACAGTCGCTGACGATTCAGCATGTCTTCGAATTGGTGTTGCGGCTGAAGCAAATTTGCAACTTCGACCCGGTCACCGGAAGCAGTTGTAAGCTGGAACGCTTGGTCGCCGACGTGGAAGAAGTGGCCGCGAGCGGAAAGAAGGCGATCGTGTTCAGCCAGTGGGTCAAGAGTCTCGATAAAATCCGCGACGCGCTCGAGCCCTTCGGTCCGCTGGAATACCACGGCAGGATCCCACAAAAGAAACGTAACACGGTGATCGACCGTTTCAAGGCCGATCCCAACAGCCACGTGATCCTAATGAGCTACGGGGCCGGCAGTGTCGGCTTGAATCTGCAGTTCTGTGAATACGTGTTCCTGTTCGACCGCTGGTGGAATCCGGCGATCGAAGACCAGGCGATCAACCGCGCCCACCGACTGGGCGCCGCCGGGGCCGTCACGGTGACGAAGATGATGGCGATGAACACGATCGAACAGCGGATCAATGATGTGCTCGATCAAAAGCGTGAGATGTTTGACACGCTGTTCTCGTCCAGCGAAACGCCGACGCGAAACGTCGGGCTGAGTCGGGAAGAGATTTTCGGGCTGTTCGATTTGCGGGCGCCGTGTGGGAAGAAGGTGGCCTGAGGAGTGTCGGTGTTTGGTGTTCGGCGTTGGGGCGATTGCGGGTCGCTGCGGGCGACGTCGATTTTATTACTGTAAGATTCATGGCTCCCTTCTCCCCCACAAATCGTAACAAGCTTGCTTGTCNNAGCGGTATTGGGCGAAAGCCAGCACACCAGCGTGGGTTCTCTACGGGGCGACGATGCGTCCGTCGGCCAGGCGCAGCTGGTGATCGGCACGGGCGGCGACGGCTTCGTCGTGGGTGACGAC
The DNA here is from genome assembly GCF_025060895.1 of Stieleria sedimenti. Taxonomy (GTDB): domain Bacteria; phylum Planctomycetota; class Planctomycetia; order Pirellulales; family Pirellulaceae; genus Stieleria; species Stieleria sedimenti. Next base: position 19,287 of record NZ_JANZKV010000167.1, read on the forward strand.
GACCAAGGTGATCGAATCGTTGCGATTGAGGTCTTCGAGTAGCTGCAGAATCGAGTCGCCCGTCTCGCTGTCAAGGGCTCCGGTCGGTTCGTCTGCCAGAATCAACTGGGGCGCATTGGCGAGCGACCGGGCAATCGCTACCCGCTGCGATTCGCCGCCGGAGAGCTGGGAGGGCAAATGGTTTCCACGGCCCGACAAGCCGACTTGATCGAGTAATCGTTTCGCCCGTTCGGCGCGCTCGGCTGGACCGTCGTCGGATTCGAACATCGGGATTTGAATGTTCTCCAAGGCCGTCAGATTGGGCAACAAGTAATAGCTTTGGAACACGAACCCGACGTTGCGTGAACGATGGCGATCGAGGTCGCTGTGGGCGTCGAGACGTTGCCCGTCGTAATCGATTTCACCGGAGGTGGGTCGATCGAGGCCGCCGATCATGTTGAGCAACGTGGTTTTGCCACTTCCGCTCTTGCCCACAATCGCGACATAGTGTCCCCTGCCGATGGAAAAAGACGCATCGGCGAGCGCATCCACTTTTCCTTCGTCATAATGGCGACAAACCTGTCGTCCCTCGATGAGGACAGGGGCGGAAAAGCTTGATCCCTGAGCCGATGGATCCGACTCTGGAGAGGGGATTTTACCCGCGCGGGCGGATGGAGATTCGGAACGGTGCTGGGGCATCTGGAAGTGATCGACGTGGTCATGAAACAAACTCACACTCTAACGGATGTTGATTCGATGCAGTACAGCCCGGCGCGGCGGCGTCGAACGATTCCACGACTCGCACCGGAAACGCTGCGTTTCGCTGCGGCCGTGATCGGCGTCTGGTTCGCATCGCATCTGACGACGGTTCAACGTTGCGCTGCGGCGGCGAATGACGCGTTGTTTCAGCCGGTCCCGATTGCGGTGGTTGATCCCGGCACGCGGGTGAGGGACGAATCCGAGCAGGTGTCATGGAATCGGCAGATTTTGGTCGCATCGCCGAAGATCAACAGCGGCGACATCGATTCGCTCAGCGGATCGATCCGTGACGCGGCAACCAAGTGCGCGCTGACGATCATGGCGCGGGTTGAGAAGTCGACGTCACAGGGTCATTACGAGCTGAAGCAGATCGGAGTGGGCTACAGTGTCGACGGTCCCGCGGGCCGAATCATCATCTCCTCAGACACCGCGTCGGATTTGGATGTGCCGCTCGGTTTTATCGCTCGACAGGTGTTAAAGACCAACGAGCGACAACTTGCCGAGGTGTCGCTGATCGCCCAGAGCCCGGCGCTGGCAATGTTCGATGCGCCGTCGGTGATGCTGCGCAACGGACAACACCGCACGTATCTGACGCGTCACTTGGTGTACCTGGATCCGGTCTCCGGCGAAGGTGCGATGGTGACCTGGTTGCTCGTTCCGCCGACCGACGAGGAGCATCCGATGGCGATCATCAATCAGCCGATGCGCGTGACGAAGTGGAGCACGAACGAATCTCGCAAGATTCACGTCGATGCGAACGAGTTTAACTTTTTAGGGGTGCCGGGAGAATTGGCGTTCGCGCTCGAGGATCTGCCGCCGGGAATCGACGTCGCCTGGACCAAGCGGGCGGCACGGTTGGCGGGCAAGAAAGCGTTTACCACGACGGAACTGCGCGAGTTGGCCGATGCGTTGCGCGAAGCGATGGAAGCGAAGTAGGTCGCGCTGTACGTGACGGATGGCAGGCGTAGCATGCTCGGTGGAGTAGGTCACGCTGTGCGTGACGGGCGGCATGCACGAGACGTCAATTTTATTACTGCAAGATTCATGGCTTCCTTCTCCCCCACAAATTGTAACAAGCTTGCTTGTCGATTTGTGGGGGAGAAGTCGCTAATCCTTTCGCAACGCCGGCCCTNNGTTGCCAAATCCTGCAGTAAAAGAATCGACGTCCCCCGCATGCTCGGCGGAGTTGACAGGCTGGAAGCCTATCCCACGGTTGGGATCGGATCGATCAGTGCGTGTTGGACCTTGCCGTGGACGTCGGTGAGGCGGAAGTTTCGGCCTTGGTACTTGAACGTCAATCGTTCGTGGTCGATGCCCAGTTGATGCAGGATCGTCGCCTGCAGGTCATGGATATGGACGGGGTTCTCGGCGATGTTGTATCCGAACTCGTCGGTCGCACCGTAGGTCATGCCCGGCCGAATTCCTCCGCCGGCCATCCAAATGCTGAAGCACCTTGGGTGGTGGTCTCGCCCAAAGCTGTTGGGCGAAAGTTTGCCTTGGCAATAGTTGGTGCGACCGAATTCGCCGCCCCAAATCACCAACGTGTCTTCCAGCATGCCACGTTGCTTCAAATCGGCCAGCAGCGCCGCGGAGGGCTGATCGGTTTCGCCACATTGTCGGGGCAAGCCGTTCTGGATTCCGCCGTGGTGGTCCCAGCCCGGATGATACAGCTGTATGAACCGTACGCCGCGCTCGGCCAACCGTCGAGCCAAGACGCAGTTGGCGGCGAACGTACCGGGGTTCTTTGCGTCGTCGCCGTACAGCTTGAACGTGCTTTCCGGCTCATCGCTCAAATTGGTCGCATCGGGAATACTGGATTGCATTCGATAGGCGAGTTCGTACTGCGAGATTCTGGCTTGGACCAGCGGATCGTGGGTTTGGTCCAGCTTGATTTGATGCAACCTGGAAAGTGCACCGATGGCACTGCGTCGACTGTCTGGATCGATCCCCTCGGGGTTGTTCAAGTACAACACGGGATCTTTGCCGCTGCGAAAGCGGACGCCTTGATGGCGACTGGGCAGAAAGCCGCTGCCCCAAAGCCGCGACACCAGTGGCTGGCCACCCTTGTTTTTGGTGACCATGACGACGAAGGAAGGTAGGTCGTCGTTTTCCCGGCCCAGTCCATAATCCAGCCACGCCCCCATGCTGGGACGCCCGGGGAACATGCTGCCGGTTTGCACGAACGTGACGCCGGGGCCGTGGTTGATCGCTTCGGTGTGCATCGACCGCACGATGCACAACTCGTCCGCGACGCCAGCCAAGTGCGGCATCAGTTCACTGAGTTGCGCGCCCGACTGACCGTGACGCGAAAATTTCCACGGCGAACCGACTAGCGGCAAACTGGATTGATTGCCGCTCATCCCGGTCAATCGTTGCCCGCCACGCACCGAGGCCGGCAATTCGGTTCCATGCCGTTCGTTGAGCAGCGGTTTGTGGTCCAGCAGATCCAATTGGCTCGGCGCACCCGATTGGAACAGATAGATGACCCGTTTGGCGCGTTGCGGCAAGTGCAGCCCGAGCGCCCGGTGCGGCGGATCGGTCGCGGGAGCGGCGATCGCATCTCGACCGGCCATCGCCGCCATCGCCAGGCTGCCCATCCCCAGTCCGCCGGCGGCAAAGAACTCGCGGCGCAACAACGACGTTCGGCTCGAATGGAGGGGGGAGTTTTCTTTCATCGTTTCATCACACTTTCGTCGTAGTTCATGAGGGTCCCGATCACGACGGCGGTCGCGGCGAACACTGCTTGATCGGATGACGGGCCGCCGTCGTGTTTGTCAAACTTGATCTCTCCGACCGACAAGTATTCTTTGGCGCGGTCGGGATGCCGGCGGAAATAGGCGAGCTGGTCCACGTACAGTTCGTTGACGACCTGGGTTTCCGCATCGGTCGGGTAACGGCTGGTCAACGTCCGAAAGGCGGCCAGGAGCACGGCGTCGGCATCGTCACCGTGCTCGGCGATCAAACGAAACGCCAAGACGCGTGCCGATTCGACATACTGGGGACCGTTGAGCAACACGAACGCTTGCAGCGGCGACGAGGTCCGTTCACGCCGGACGCGACAGACGTCACGTTTGGCGGCGTCCAGGGTCATCATCGCGGGCGCCGGTCCGGTGCGTTTCCAATAGGTGTAGATGCTGCGGCGATAAAGGCCTTCGCCGGAATCGCGTTTGGAGGGTTTGAACGAAGCCTCGACTTCATAGGGTTTGACGGGCGGTCCGCCGAGTTTGGACACCAATTGTCCCGAGATCGCCAGGGCTTGGTCACGCAACATCTCGGCGGGAAGCCGATACGCGTTGTGGCGGGACAGCCAACGGTTTTCGGGATCCTGATTCCAAACCGCCGGATCCGGGTGCTCGCTGGACGCCTGGTAGGTCGCCGACATCATGATTTGTTTGATCATGCGTTTGATGTCCCAGCCGCTGTTGACGAAATCGATCGCCAACCAATCCAACAATTCCGGGTGCGTGGGCGGTTCGCCTTGGCTGCCAAAATCTTCGGGGGTTCGAACCAGACCGACACCGAAACAGAGTTGCCAGATTCGATTGACGGCGACGCGACTGGTCAGCGGATGGTCGGGACGCAGCATCCAATCGGCCAGCCCCAGTCGATCCTTGCGCGTGGAGTCGTCTAAACCCAGAATCGCTTTGGGGGTGCCCGGCGTGACCGCTTCGGCAGGCGCGTCATAGGCGCCGCGTTCCAGTCGGTACGTGGTGCGGATCCCCGGTGCCTCTTTCATCACCATGATCTCTTGAATTTGATCCTGCAATTGACAATACGCTCGTCTGGCTTTCCCGAGTTTTTCCCGGTGTTGTGCCAGCTCGGTGTCGTGTCGCCGCAGCAGATGGTCGGACACCCTCTGTCGTTGTGCCGGCGTCCAGTCCTGAGATGCCGAGTGGACCCAAGTCAACGATTCGTCGCGTTCGGCAAGACGCTGGATCTCCAGGTCGGTCAATTCGCAATCGAACACGTGAAACGAATCGACTTCGCCGGACGTGAATCCGCGATCGCGAAAGCGTTGCCCGATCGCCAGGTTGTCGCCACCGCCTCCGGTGATTTGCTTGGTCAAGTGGTCGCGCACCGTGACGGCCGGCACGCGTTGCCCGTCGATGGCGATCGACAAACCGTCCGCGGAACTGGAACCGTCGTTGGTGACCGCGACGTGAACCCATTGATTGACGGGAATGGGATCGGGGGTGCGGATGCGAATCGCGTTGCCGGGCCAGAAATGAATCAAAGACCAACTCAGGTGTCCGTCTTCGATCAACAACTGATAGCCGCGGCTGGCGGCGTCGGTCCAAGCGCGTGAACGATGGAAAACGACCGCGCGGTCTTTGACATCGGGCGTCTTGATCCACAACGAAACCGAGAACGGTTGGTCGCGACGGAAATTGCCCGTCTTGAGATTGACGACGTCATCGCCGGTCAAGCGAACGGCGTTGCCTGCGATTCCCGGCACCGATTGGTTGGGCGCCGGCGGTGGCGATTCAAAGTCCAGCGATTCGATCGGCGTGGCGTACAGCCGATCGACCGGATCGGTGGCAGGGTTGTCGTTGTCACTGGAGTTGTCGCTTGCCTGGGCGGACGCCGGCGTTTCGGGGACATCCGCTGGGGCGGCGTTTGTTTCTAGCAGGTCGCGATAGGCATCGAAGTTGATTTGTTTCTCACAGGCTTTGTGAAAGTTCGCCAGATGTGAATCGATCTCACGTTGCAATTGTGATAAACGAATCGTTTGGGAGTCGGTCGGCAGTGGCAGGGTCGGCGTCGGAATCGATGGCGTGAAAAACGAATACAAGCCGGCTTCGTCGATGTTGGCGAAGAACGCGGAGAGCTGGTAGTACTCGGTTTGCGTGATCGGATCGTACTTGTGCGAGTGGCATCGACAGCACTCCATCGTCAACCCCAGGAACGCGGTTCCGACGGTTTGGGCCCGATCTGCGACATACTCGATCCGAAACTCTTCGGGGACGCTGCCGCCTTCGACCTTCTGTGGATGCAGCCGATTGAAGGTCGTCGCCAGGATCTGATCGCGCGACGCATCGGGCAACAAATCACCGGCGAGCTGTTGGCGAAGGAATTGGTCATAGCCGAGATTGCGATTGAACGCATCGACCACCCAATCACGGTAGGGCCACACGAAACGATCGCGATCGACTTGGTAGCCGTACGTGTCGCTGTACCGAGCGACGTCCAGCCAATCGGCGGCCATGCGTTCGCCGAAGCGAGAATCGGCCAACAGTCGGTCGATCACTTTTTCGATCGCGCGGGTAGACGTGTCGGCCAGGAATTCGTCGAGTTCGGCAATCGTCGGCGGTAGCCCGATCAAGTCGAAAGTGATTCTGCGCAGCAGCGTTTCTTTGTCAGCGGCCGGTGCAAGGTGCAGCGAGTTCTTTTGCAGCCGATAGAGAATGAAGTGATCGATCGGATTGACGGCCCGATCGCCGGCCACCGCGGGCACGGGTCGGGCGCGAGGCGTTTGAAAGGACCAGTGGGCTTGGTACGAGGCGCCTTCGTTGACCCAGCGGCGAAGCAATCGTTTTTGTTTGTCCGTCAGCGCGCGTTCACTGTCGGCCGGCGGCATCAACGCGTCGGAATCGTCGCTGAAGAGCCTCGCCACCAGCTCGCTGGACTCGGCATCGCCTGGAACGACGGCCCATTCCTTCGCACCTTCTTCGGTGTCCAACCGCAACTCGGCTTGTCGAGCGGAAGCATCGGGGCCGTGACAGTGGTAACAGTTTTCGGACAGGATCGGGCGGATGTCGCGATTGAACTGAAGCGGCTCGTCGGCGGACGCAGTGTCGGTCGATGCCCACTGGATCGTCAGACCCACGAGGATGATCGGGAAACAGAAGCGAAATAGTCGCAGCATGGTGGAATCAGGCGGGACGGGCGGGGAGGGCTGGACCAACGATTATACCCGAGTCGGTTTGCTGGACGTCTGTTTTTCGCGGGGTGTTCGAGGACTCGGAGGAATTGGCGGGCAGCCGGTTGTGCCCTGCGGACGCGTTTTTGTGGTTGCGTTGACCGTGGGAGCCACCGGCTGGGGTGCGATGGCCGCCGCGAGAGGTAGGAAGATTTTGGAGGTAGGAAGATTGGCTCGATCGAATTGATGCTGCAATTCACGATTTTCTTACCTCCGAAATCTTCTTACCTGTTTTCCGCAACGGCTTGGAATTGGGAGGCGCGAACGCTCGAGATCCGCTGTCGCCAGTTGTCAATCACAGATTTGATTCGCCGTCATCCGGCGGTCGTTGGGATTCGTCGCCGCGGTCCGGATCTGGTTCCGGATCGATAACCGCCGACGGTGTTGCAGGCGGATCCATCCGGATGTGTCGTGTCTGGAATTCGGTGATTTCACTCAACAACACAATCTTCTGCCAAATCTTTCGCGACAGTCCCGTCGTCAATTGTTCGACTTCGCTGACCGCGGCGACAGATGCTGAGTCATTGAATCGCTGGACATAGAGCGCTGCGATCTTGCCGATCAGGGACAGCATTTCGGTGCAGTAGTCCAGGTAGCGGTTCAGCTCCAACGGGCCCATCGCCTCGGCCGGCGAATGGTCGGTTTGACGATAACGTTCGAGCATCCGTTCGGGATCTTTGGTCAGTTGGTGCATGTCCACGACGTGTGCGATTGATCGCAATTCATGCACGGCCACCAAGGCGCGACGACGTTTGATTCGAATTTCCAGACTTGTCAGAAAGTAAAGCGTCGCGCCCAGCACGATCAGTGTGTTTCCGCCCGCGTCGAACATTCCGATCAGATCGGTCCAGCCGATCGCTTCATCTTTGAAACGGACCGAGTGGGTGACGAACCAAATCATCGAACCGACCAGGCCCATCACCATGATGGCCAGCACATAGCCGCAAATCCGAATCCACCAGACCGATTCGCCAATCCCCTGCGCCCGGACCGCTGATTTTTCGGCAACCTCAAGCAACTGGGTGCACAGATCGGACAGTCCACTGCGGGGAAAGCGGTCGGAAATGCGTTGGTGCAGCGCCGCGACCGTTTCCACGATCGCTCGCTCGCTGAGGATAAGTTTGGAGGGCATGGTCGGCTAAGCGGGAGGCTTGGGACAGCAGCCGACCATTCTAACCGACCCGCGATCGAGAAACCGGAAGCCTATCCCACTGCTCGATGGCGGGTCGCGAAACGATCACTCTTCGCGTTTATCGCATTCGATGAATGCGTACGCATTGTGATTGTGGATCGATTCGTAATTTTCGCTGCTGCACTGGTACCAGACGATCCGGTCGTCGTTGTTGAGTGCAACGGCCAAGTCACGCACGATGTCTTCGACGAACTTGGGGTTCTCGTAGGCCCGTTCGGTGACCCATTTTTCATCGGGTCGTTTCAACACGCTGAACACCTGTGTCGAAGCACATTGTTCGACGATCCCGAACAGTTCTTCGATCCACAAGTGGACGCCTTCGGCCATTCGGACCTTGACCGTCATGTCACAGCGTTGGTTGTGGGCGCCGTAATCCGAGATTTCCTTGGAGCAGGGACACAGGCTGGTCGCCGGGATCTTCAACGTCATCACGAAATCATCGGTTCCGTTACTGGCCAGTTCAAAGGCGACGTCAAAGTCCAGCTTTCCGGACTGACCGCTGACGGGGGCTTTTTTGTCCACGAAGTAGGGAAAGCTGAGTTCCAAGTAGGCATCCTGGGACTCCAGTTTCTCCTTCATCCGATTGGCCACCAACGGCAACGCGTCGCTGCTGAGTTCTTCGTGGTATTCGTTCAGCACCTCCAGGAATCGCGACATGTGCGTCCCTTTCACGTCGTGCGGCAGCGAAACAAACATGTTGATCGTCGCGACAGTATGAATGAACTCATTGCCTTTTCCTTTGCCCGGCGTCCGCAAGGAGATGGGGTACCGCACATTGGTCACGCCGACTTTATTGATTGCGACTTTTCGTCCGTCGCCGGTCGATTGGATGTCTGGCAACGGGGTCGCGGTGATGGAAGCTTCGGTCATGGGCTGTTTGTATCTATACAAGGGGGTGATCGGTGGTGAGCGATCGGACTGAATCGCCCCGACTGCGGACGCATCCGCGAACCGAAAAAATTGCTTCGGAGCCACTGTGCCGAGCGAACACGCTGGCGCAGTCGTCCAAATCGTTTGGCGGTGGTTAAACAGTTAAGCGGGGAAAGGCGGCTACCGCGGGCGAGCCTTTTCCAGCTGGCGGGAGTACGTTGCTCAAAATCGCAAATTGCGATCGAGCCGTTTGCAAGTGCAGTCGTCCCGGCCCGTTTAGTGTGACGTGGCGGCAACCCCTACACAATGGCTGGCGCGCGACGAGCTGCAAAACGCCAGTGATTTACCGGGAAAATGTGTCGGAAAATCGGACAGAATTGGGCCTTGATCACTGACCAAGTGTCCGGTCGTGCCGCCCGGACGCTGGCGTGAACGGGGTGATGTCAAACGATGATCAGCCGTCTGGCGCGAGCCTACGGGCCTGCCAGGGCAACGTCGTCCCCACTCCGCCTACGGCTGACGCACTCGGCTCACCAAATCGACAAGCCTGGAAGCGGAACCGACATTCCTCCCTACTGACGCAGTTGACTCGCTTTTTCAAAGCATTCTGCGGCCAGCTCGTTCTCGCCGAGAGACTCGTGCAAGCGGCCCAGTGACTCGTAGGCCAAAGCTTGCCGCCGCCCCTGACTGACGAATACCGCTTGCATCAAATACCCCTTCGCCGCATCAGTATGGCCTTGCATGGCCAAAAGCTCACCAAACGGACGACAGGCTCGATCGAAATTTCCGATCTTGAATAATTCGGTGTACTGCTCGATCGCTGCGTCGATTTGTCCCTTGTGGACCATGCAGTCCGCCAAGATGTACCGGCTCTCCAAATCCAACGGCAGCAACCGCAGGGCGTCGTTGGCATTCCTCCGGGCCTCGTCGTATTTTCCCGCCCAATGAGTCAGCTTGGCCAGATTCCGAAACGCGACCGCTTGGGCACGCAGATCGATCTTGCTCTCAACGGCTCCCGTCGCAGCAACGATTTGCAGAATGGTCGGCGTCGCGGGCACGATCGCATGGTCGGCAAGCGAGCGAAGGATCGCCAACGCGATTTCGCCATGCACCTCCACGGTCGGGTGGACATGATCAAGAAACGATTCGGCACCGAAACAGGCGTGCCCCTGTTCGCTTTGCGACAGAGCGGCCAAATGGGATTCGAAGTCGACGGGGATGGCCGAGCTTTCCGCCAGGAACTCGCGTAGGATCTGCTTAATCGGAGTTGTCGCACGCAGGGGACAAATGTCTTCATCGATCGCACGCTGGAAGCTTTTCGCGGCGTCGTCTTCGAGACCGACTTCCAGCAGCGCTCGACCGCGCAAGAAATGGACGTCGGCATTGGCCTGGTCTTGTTCCAGAATCAGCTCCAGCACTTCCAACGACTGAGCCGCTGCGTCGTCGGCGAGCAACTCGCGAGCGGTTTCCAGATCTTGCGTCAATCGTTGCCGCGTCGCTGCATCGATGCCGTCGCCGAAGTCGGCTTTAAACGGCGAGCAGTCGCGAAGGTTGGACGCGGGCACGACGACCGCCAACTTCGCTCCGGCCCCCTGGGCAATCCGTTCCATCCGCCGCAGGTTGATGCGAAAGTGTTCTTCCACGCCGCGATACCAGGACGGATTCCGCTGGTAACTGGCCGGACCAATCGTGTGGTTCAAAATCTCGTCGACATCGCCGGAAAGAATTTGTTTGGAGTCTGGTTGACCGGTTGAACGAAGACGATCGACCAACGATTGAATCGATTGGCCGACACGCGTTTTCGTAGCAAGCGTGGAGAGTGCACGGGCGGCCGGTATACCGGGTGTGTCTGACGATTCGATCAGATCGCCGTACGTCCGCCATTCCAAAAACTCGTTCTGGCCGGTGTACAAGATGAACAGGTCGATGTCGTGCCGAGCGAATTCCTGCATCACGCCCGCGACGCGATAGCTGGCATAGCTGACGCCGCCGGCGTTGATCACTTCCCAGTTTTGCTCTGGGTCGACCATCGGCAGCAACGTTCTCAGCCAGCCACAAAACGAAGTCGAGTCATCGAAGGGACGGCCGAAGGTTGTCGATCCGCCCAGGCAGACGATCCGGTAGGTCCCCACCGGTTTGGATGCCGGAAACGATTGGTCGTTGAACCACACGAGCTTAGCCGGATTGATTCGCAAACCGGGTTCCGCCGCGTCGCCGTTTGAATCCGAACGTTCATCTTCGACCAGCAACGGGACGCTGGGCGAGAAACCGACGAAGGGGTCGGTCGGTGGCGGGGCAACCCAAAAGCAAGCCAGCAGCAATTCCGCGATACCAAACAATGCGACGATCAGCACCAACGAAAAGAGCAGCCGTTTCCCAAGGCTGATGCGGGGTGCGTTGCGTGGGGCGGGTGGGTGCGCGGCGTTGTGGTTCATGCGGTCAGTATAGACGCCTGCAGCCGTGCCGGCTTTGCTCCCGGGCTCTGCCCTACGCCGTGAACAATTTATTAGCGGCAGGGCGCAAGCCCTCCGGTGTTTCGACAAAGATGCGGAACCGGAGGGCTCGCGCCCTGCCGCTAACACCTCGTAAAACACAGAAAAGAAATCGTTCACGGCGTAGGGCTCCGCCTGGGAACACACATTCATTGAGGCTCCGCCTCTCGTGCGTCGGAGGCAGAGCCTCCGGCTGCACATAACCGCCGTCTGGCGCCATCGCTAAGTTTCTGCCGAATTGATGCTGCGATGGACCATCGATGAGCATGGAGTGGTTGGGCATCAAAAACATGATTGACATCAGCCGATTCGCGCAAGCGTTCGGGCCTCGGCAACAACACCAGGGCCCGTAGGCTGGCGTCAAACGGCTGATGCCAAGAAGCCCCAAGGGAATCGAAACCGCCAAAATGCTGCAAATGAATGCACGTTTCCACGGGGAGAGTGCCGAAAACTCATTTTCTCAACGACCCAAAAACTGCACGACTTCTTTGTCTGGGGAGGAACGCTTGATGCAAAACCGGTTTCGTCGTATCAAGATGCCCCGCACCACCCGCCGATCAAATCGGTGTGCGTTGTGATCGACCGCTTTCCCCGTGCTGCTTCTCCCCGATGCCCGAAAAAACTCGCGTTGTTGCTCCCGGCCCTTCCACCCAACAGGTTGTCGACGAAGACGGAACGGAGCTTTCGATTCCAACCGGCTGGGAATTGTTGCCGCCCGGGGATGCGGGGCTGACTCGTCGCGTCAAAGCGGCCGGTCCGACGTGGACGGTGAAGGAACGCCGGGGGCGACGGATGTTTTCCAAGGGCGTTTGGGCAGACGCCGCTCAGATCGCCGCGGCCAGGACAAAGCTGGATGCCGAACGATCAACCGACGCGTATGCACGCAAGCGAAAAAACGACACGGCCCGGCGCGAGAAGAAACAAGCCGAGTACGTCGACGAGTTCGAAAACGCGGTGCTCTCGTTTCTGGATTTCCATGTGTCCCATCACGGCATCGCCAAACGCTTGGCCGTCGCCGTCACCACGCATGCAACACCCGTCGGCAGCGGCACGGTTGCTCGGACGCAACGCATCCCGGTCGAACGCCGCGCCGAGTCTGCCGTGATCGCTTGGATGCGTCACCAGACGACCGCTTATGACAACCTGTCGATCCCACGCGTCAAGGGAAAGCGACGCGAAGTCCGCCGCATGCTGGCCGCCGAATCGCGACGGTTGCTGCAAGGTTACCGAAGCGGAAAACAAATCGACGCGGCACAGTGCCCGTTGCAACGGGCGCTGGCAGACGCCAGCGAGTGAAGCAGGAAGCGGTTTCGTCACTCTCCCCCTGGGAGCGTCGAGCGTAGCGAGGAGAGGGTTTGCGTTGTTGCTTGGGGTCGCCCATCAAGAGTGAAGTGAATGTGGCGATTGACCGTTCGACCTCCCCTCGCTTCGCTCGACCCTCCTGCCAGGAGGGTGGCTTTAAGAGCTGCACGACCTCCATACGTGGGGGTGATCTCTTTACTTGCGTCGAACGCCCCTCGTATCTGGAGGCTAACGTCTCAAGCTGGCGGCTTCGTCGACGTGGCTCATCGACTTCAGCGCGGTTTCAATTGCAACCGATTGTCGCTTGCGGCCGAGAAAGAAATTGACGTGCGTGTACCCGACCCGCTGCAGCAGACGCATGGCGGTTTCATAACCGTCGCCGACGCGCTCGGGCGTGTGGGCGTCGGCGCCGAGCGTGACCGGGATGTCACGTGACTTCATTTCGGCCAGCATGTCGGGAAAGGGGTTCATTTCCGAAATGCGTTTGTTGACGCCGCTGGTGTTCAGTTCCATCGCCACACCGGTCTTGGCGATCCGGTCCAGCGCCGGGCGGATCACGTCCAAGATCGAATCGGGATCCCAGGCTTCGGTGGTGAAATTCTTGATCAAATCCGGATGGGCCAGTGAATCGAATAACCCCGTCTCGGCCGACTTGGCCAGCAAGTTGAAATAGATCCGTTGGACTTCGACCAAATCGTTCTGCCAATACCTTTCGCGAAACTCGCCGATCTGGGGATGCACCGAACCGAGCACGAAATGAAAGTCCGCGCCGGAGAGTTGCTTTTCCAAATACGCTTCGTGACCTTCGAAGTAATCGGCTTCCAGCCCCAAACGCACATCGACGCGGCCTTTCCAGTCGTCGGTCGCCTGGGCAACTAAATCGACATAGGCGTCGAATTCCGATTCCGCCATTCGGACGCCGGAAGAAAATCCATTCGGCATCGGGTTGTGGCAGGTGACATGCATGCCCAACAACCCGCGCGACTCGGCCACCGCAGCGTATTCCGTCGGCAAACCGTCGGCGTGTTTGCAAAGCGGCGTGTGCGAGTGGGATTCGAAAAGGACGGGATCTGCTGAGGACATAGATACGTTGAAGGCTGGTGTGATGGAAAGAAAAGTGGCGTAAGCTTCCAGCTTGCGACCACCGCTGCGAGCTTCGCTTGCACGGAAAGGCAAGCAAGATGCTTACCCCACCGCTGCAAGCTTCGCTTGCACGGAAAGGCAAGCAAGATGCTTACCCCACCGCTGCGAGCTTCGCTTGCATGGAAAGGCAAGCAAAATGCTTACCCCACGGTGTTAGAACAGGGGCTCGTCGTCTTCGGGATCGCCGCACCATTTTTTCAGGCTGGCGAGCACATGGTCGCGTCCACGCAGGCTGGTCCAGACTGATTCTTCCACATCGAGTCGAATTTCGTATTCCCCCTCACGCTCGCAATCCTTGTCGCCGCACCAGTGGGGAAGGTCGGCGACCCAGACGATGCGGTAAAGTGGGACGTGCTTGTCGTCAACGAGGATCAATGGTGAATCCATGCGACCTGCCATAACTGGGGATGAATAGGAAAACGGAGAAAGCCGGTTTGGCACTCTATGTTCTCAGAAATTACGATCTGGACAATCCTTTAACTCACCGGGTTTCACTCACTCCGTTCGGTCAATACCGAAGTCGTCAATACCGCAAGGACATCATGAATCTTTCACTCTCCGGTCGAATCGCCTGCAGTTTCGCGACCGTTTTCATCGCCGCGGTGACCTGCCGGGCCGATGAACCGCCAGCGACTGCGGAGCGTGCGGGTGCATTGCCCCCCGCCGTCCATGTCCGCGGGGACCTCCATCGCAGCCGCGAAGTCTTCGCCACAACAGGGCAAGGACGTGTCGTGTTTCTCGGCGGATCGATCACCGAAATGGACGGTTACCGACCGATGGTCATGGACAGCTTAGTGGCTCGCTTCCCCGGCACCGAGTTCAACTTCATCAATGCGGGAATGTCTTCCACTTGCTCGCACACTGGGGCATTTCGGCTGCCATCGGATGTCTTGAGCCACAAGCCCGATCTACTGTTCGTCGAATTCGCCGTCAACGACGATCAAGACGCCGCCCACAGCTATGAAGATGCACTGCGGGGAATGGAAGGCGTGATTCGCTCGGCCCGGTCCAGCTTGCCCCAGGTGGACATCGTCATCACCTATTTCGTCAATCCACCGATGCTGGAAAAGGTCCAAGACGGCGAGGTACCGACCAGCATTGCCGCCCACGACGCCGTCGCGAAGCACTACAACGTTTCGACCTGCAATGTGGCGGTGGAGCTGGCCAAGCAGATCGGTGAAGGAAAAACCACCTGGGCGATCTACGGCGGTGTCCACCCGAAACCGGCAGGCAATCGGATCGCGGCGGATCTGATCGAGGACGTTTTTCGCCAAGCCCGATTCTCGCTGGCCGAAGCGAAGTCGGCCAGCCGCCAGACGTTCGCCCCCCACCCGCTGCCGCCGCCGATCGACCCGACCAGCTTTTGGCGCGGCCGGTTTCTCCCTTGCGACGCGATTTCGATGGGCAGCGGGTGGTCGTTTGTGGAGCCGCAGTGGAAAGACATTGACGGCTCGTTTCGCGAACGGTTCGCCGGACGGCCACTGACGGTCGCCACGGTTGCAGAGGCGGAACTGCAGGTCGCATTTTCGGGAACCGCGATCGGCCTGTTCGTCTTGGCGGGGCCGGATGCCGGCGTCGTCGAATTCTCTATCGATGACGGCGACTGGCACGCCGCTGACCTGTACCACCGCTTCAGCAAGGGACTGCACTATCCGAGAACCGTCGTGCTCAAGTCGGGACTTGAGGACGGCCCACACCAAATGAAGCTGAGGGTTTCGAAAAAGAAAAACGGCGGTAGCCAAGGCAACGCGGTTCGCATCCTGGAGTTCGTCGCGTCGTAGCCTATCCCACCCTCACGACACGGCCTCGGACAACCGCTCGACCAACTGCGTCCGCAAGGGACCGGTTGCCAGCAACGCTGAGTGGTCAAGCAGGCAGAGTTGCTCGCCCAGCATTCGGCAGCGGTCTAGCGGGCCGATTTTGTCGCAGCGTCGATCGCTGCTACGGTGCATCGACCGATAGCCCGGACCGACCGGCAGTCCGGCGCGGCGGAGTGTGTCCAGCATGGCGTCACGTCGCTCGCACAAGAATGCGAACTTATAGAACGTCGCGTGCGGCGTCAGCCGGCCGTCTGTGGTCGCCTGTCGGATCCAGTCGACGCCTGCGGTGATTGCCGAAACGGTCTCGGATCGGATTTGGTTGCATTCGGCCAAACGATCCAGTTGGGGCAGCAGCGCCGCGGCTTGCAATTCGCTCATCGGCGCCGCGTCGCTGGGACGGTCCAGCCAGGCGTTCAAGCGGCTTGCAATCGGATCGCGGTCGGTCAGCACCGCGCCGCCATTGCCGGCGGTCAGCGGTTTGCTGCCCCCGAAGCTGAGCACACCGACATCGCCCCAGGCCCCGGCGGCGCGGCCATCGATTTGCATGCCGGGCGTCTGGCAGGCGTCTTCGATCAGCGCCCAGTCCGCCCGGTCACAGAGTTCGCGGAGGCGACGGATTTGGGCGGGAACGCCGTAAAGATGCGAAACCACGACGGCTTTCACTGCGTTTTTCGTGCCCGCATTTTGCCCAAGGCGTTGCAGGGACTGCGGATCGATCGAATGGCTGGACGGATCAGCGTCGACGAGCACGGGTCTGGCCCCCAGCAGTTCGATCGCCCGGAAATTTCCTGGATAGTCATAACCACAGAGTGCGACCTGCTGACCGGGCGTGACCCCGACCGCACGGAGGGCCAATTCGACGCCCAGCGACCCGCTGCTGACCAAGCGGACATGGCGGCAGCCGACCCGTTGGGCGATCTGTTCCTGCAGCGCGGCCGTCGCTTCCCCCCGATAGCGTCCCCAGTCGCCGCGGCGGACGCTCCGTAGAATCGACTCGGTAATCTCGGGCCATTGGGGGGGCCAGGCAGGGAACATCATGGATTTCGTGGTCGGAGTTGGCATGGATCACGTGATCGGCAGGGGTCACGCGGTCGGTTCATCCACGAAGCGAGTGGGCACCGATCTCGACACAAGTCAACCGAGCCGAGGCCACCCTCCCCGCCGAGGTCGTGCAGTTTTTACAGTCGTTGATCTTAGTCGTTGATATGAAACCCCATTATTTTCAGCGACATGAAAACAGCACAACCTGGTGTGAGTTTGGGAGAAGTGGCGAGTTGAGGCCAGAAGTCTGGCAAAAGCGTCGAAAGTTCGTTGCTGGCTGGGCTTGTGACCAATTTTGGCCTTCCATATCATGCCGCTCTTGTATTTTGCCTACCCAACCAGATTAGAACCCATTCGGTCCGAATTGTGATCCAACCCCTGCTTCAATTCGTACCGTGGACGATTCTGGCCGACGATGTGGCCCCGGAGGCCGCCGAGCCGAAGCCCTTTGTCTTGCAATTGATGGAGAATCCGCTGTTCCCGATCGCGGGAATCATTTTGATCTTCTACCTGACGTTGATCGCTCCGGAGCGTCGACGCAAGGCGGAAGAAGCAAAGCGGATCGCGGGGATCAAGAAAAATGATCGCGTGATCACCAGCGGTGGATTGCACGGAACGGTGGTCAGTGCACCGAGTGACAGCGATGTGGTGACGCTTCGGCTGGACGAAAGCGGGACAGTACGGGTGAAGGTCAGCCGGTGGGCGCTGACGGTCATCGAAGAAAAAAAGCCGAAGGACGACGCGAAGGACTAAAGAACATCGATTCGAACTCGAATCCCCCTGCCTGACACGCGAGCGTTTCGGATCGTTTGCCCGCACTAACAGATTTTACCAAGACTGCCCAATACACCCCAGGTGGTGACGTGCCCCGACCGGGGTTGCGGTCTCCACGTTCCCGATCACTGCATTCGTCACGTTTGCATTCCTTTCGACTACGAAACAACCAACGATGGACTGCTTTTCTCTCGTTCAGCCCCTGGCCGCTGTAAGTCTGACCGACCCGAGTCTGCTGCCCGGTCTGCTTTCGACGATCGATTCCGCTTCGATCGCGGGATGGTTCGGCGACCTGCTTTCGGCCAGCCCGATCGCTCAAGGTGAAGCCGAACAAGGTATTTCATGGCAGCAGTACGGATTGCTGGCCATCGCCTTGGCGGTGATTCTCTTGCCGTTCACGGTGGGTGGCTTTTTCGCCAAGCGGCTCAAGATGCCGACCCATTCGACGCGAATCGGCTTCATCCTGCTGGCGATCACGGTCAGCGTGACGGTGTTGCTCAACCGCTTGCCCGATCAAGGGGTGGACCTTCGCGGCGGGACGATTTTGGTCTATGAGATCGACCCCAGCAAAAGCAATCCAGATGCCGAACAGCAGGGCAACGGAGTCAAGTCGAAGGATTTGGTCGGACCACTGACCAAGCGAATCAACCCCAGCGGCACGCGTGAGATCGTGATTCGCCCGTACGGTGATTCGCAAATCGAAATCATCATTCCCGAAGTCGACCAGCGCGAAGTCGCCCTGATCGAAGAGACCCTCAAGCAAGCCGGGATTCTGCGTTTCGCGATCGTTGCCAATCGCACCGACCACCAGCGGGTGATCAACCTGGCGGCCGAGCAAGCCGCTTCGCCCGAACGTGCGATCCGGATGAGCGAAGTGATCGCCGACGCCGATGGAAGCACCGTCGGCCGCTGGGCGATCGTCGACCGTGAAACCACCAAGACCGGTGACAACGGACCGTTTCGGGTCAACATCGGCAACGCGATCGTTCGCAATCCCGACACCGGTGAGTTCGTCGAGTTGCCCCCGCAGGTCCGTGGCGACCAGGTGTTGCAAGCCCAGTGGGTCGACAACAACGGCCTCTCGGGCTTGGAAGTACTGATGATCATCGACCCCCAGATCGACGTCAAAGGAGAAGACCTCGCGTTCGCCTCGACGACCTTTGACGAGCAGGGTGCACCCGCGGTCGCGTTCAACCTGACCGACTCGGGCAGCAACAAATTCCGCGTGCTGACGACCGAAAACGCTCCCCAAGGAACGCGTCAACGTCAACTCGGTATCGTGATGGACGACCGCCTGTTGTCGGCGCCGAATATTCTGCAGCCGATTAGCAAACAAGGACGCATCACCGGGAATTTCACGACCGAAGAGGTCAAGGCGCTCGTCGACATCCTCAAAGCCGGCCAGTTGCCCGCCGCGTTGACGAAGCAGCCGATCGCAAAGAACCAGATCGACGCGACGCTCGGTGCCGACACGATCCGCAAAGGGGTGATGGCGATCGGCGTGTCGCTGGCTCTCGTGCTGGTCTTCATCCTAATCTACTATCGCTTCGCCGGTGCCATCGCTTGCTTTGCCCTGGTGCTGAACCTGGCGATGATCTTGGCGACGATGGTGTTGATCCACCAACCGCTGACCTTGCCGGGATTGGCCGGCCTGGTTTTGACCGTCGGTATGTCGGTCGACGCCAACGTGTTGATCTTTGAGCGGATACGCGAGGAAATCAACAAGGGCGCCAAGGACCGCATGGCGATTCGAAACGGGTTCGCCAAAGCGACCGTCACCATCGTCGACGCCAACTTGACGACGCTGTTCACCGCGATCGTGTTGTACGCGATCGGAACCGACCAGATCCGTGGCTTCGCCGTCACGTTGATCTTGGGCATCCTGTATTCGATGTTCACCGCGATCTACATGTCGCGAACGCTGTTCGATATCGCCGAACGACACAACAAAGTCTCTCTCGGCATGTCAGACATGGTCAATGCGATGAAGAACTCGGTGTCCGGCGGCGGCATGATGGACTTCATCGGCAAGGGCAAAGTCGCCCTCGCGATCTCGTCGGTCTTGATTGTGATCGGCATCGGATCGCTCGTCGCTCGCGGCAAGACGATTCTGGACATCGACTTCGCCGGCGGATCCTCGGTGCAGTTCCGAGTCAGCCAATCGACGACCACCCAAGCCATTCGTGACATTGTCGGCACGGGAATCGGTGAGCAAGATGGCACCCCCGTTCAATTCACCGTCAACGGCGTGACGATGGACGGTGCGGATGACGGCACCGTTTTCAAAGTTGACTCGTCGCTGGTGTCGGTCGATGACCTGCAACAGCGGATCGTCGAATCCTTTGCGACGGCGCCGGAGACCGATCTGGTCACCTACGACGTGACGATCTCTGATGTGGTCGGTGGATCGGATACCTCCTCGATCGGTCGCGAATCCAACGGCGTGATGCTGGTCGCGATGCAAGCGGAAACAGCTGACGACGCGCCAGCCAGTGACGCGCCAGCCGAAGACAGCGACTCGCAAGCCTCGACGACTGAACCTTCCTTGACCGCCGGTGAGTCGGCCGTTCGCCGAATCAGCCTGGGGATCGGCGGCGGCGATACGAGTGCCTCCATCAGCGGCCCGACGTTGATCCAGCGGATGAAAGAAGCCGCCGACGAATTGAAGATTCCACTCAATGAACGGGCCATTGACTTGTTGCCCAGCGGCGAAGGCGCCGAGGACTGGAAAAGCGGATCGAGCGTTCCGTTTTCCGAGTGGCGGGTGACCTTGCCGATGGGCAATCGAGCTGCCGACCAGGTGATGCAAGCGGTCGAGCGATCGCTCGGCAACGAACCGGTCTGGGTCAGCAGCAGCAGCGTGGGTGCACGTGTCGCCGGTCAAATGGTCGGCCGTGCCTCGGTCGCCCTATTCGCCAGCTTGATGGTGATCATCTTGTACATCTGGTTCCGATTCCAACGCGTCATCTATGGCTTTGCAGCCGTCGCCGCATTGGTCCACGATGTCTTGATCACGCTTGGTGCGATTGCGATCAGTTACTACGTGGCCGATGCACTCGGGTTCCTGTTGATCGATCCCTTCAAAATCAGTCTAACCGTGGTCGCGGCCCTGCTGACGATCATCGGTTACTCGCTCAACGACACGATTGTGGTCTTTGACCGGATTCGCGAAACGAAGGGCAAGTCACCACGATTGACCGGTGAGATGATCAACACCAGCATCAATCAGACGCTCAGCCGAACCTTGCTGACCTCGATCACGACCTTGATCGTGGTCGTGCTGTTGTATCTGTTCGGCGGCCAGGGCATCCACGCCTTTGCATTTTGCCTGGTCATCGGCGTCTTGGTCGGAACGTACAGTTCCGTGTTCGTCGCCAGCCCGATCCTGCTGATGCTGGTCAAGCGTGGCGAGAAGCCGGCCGAAGCGGCCTGATCGGTTACGACGTCGTCACGCGGTGCGTGACGGAGCTCAAGCGACAAGGGATTCAGCAACCGT
>NZ_JANZKV010000167.1:40172-55620 GCF_025060895.1 Stieleria sedimenti
AGCGGTATTGGCCTTTAGGCATCCCCATTCGCTGCGGAGCAGCGAAGCGGGCGGCTGAAGCCTGCACACCAACCTCGATGCCCGTGCCATTGGTACCTGCCCCCGATTCCGTTCCGATAGTTGGCATATGATCACCCGAAAAAACTCGCAACTTAGTGGGGCGTCCCACATCATGACAGTCACCGCGCCCGTTGCGATGCTGTTGGCATTGGTGCAGATCGCACTGCTATCGATCGGTGCGGTCAATTGCGCGGCACAAGAATCCGGCGACGTCCGTTCGGCGACAGTGACCGAGACGCTTCGCCGGGACATTCAATTCTTGGCGTCGGAGGAACTTCGCGGGCGAAGTATCACCGATGAGACGATTGATATGGCGCGGGATTATCTGCGCGAGCGAATGGAATCCATCGGCTTGGAACTCGACTCCGCCGCCGGCGGTCCGTTCCAGCGTGTGGAAATCCCGGTCGGCAGCGAAGTCCGCAATGAGTCGGGCAATGTCTGCCGGATTCAGATCGCCGATCAGCCGGCCCTCGATGCCGGCCTGGGTGATGGGTTTGGGCCGCTGGGGATCGGGAGCGACAAGCATTCTGTTTCGGCCCCCGTCGTTTTTGCGGGCTACGGAATCACCTCCGAAACGCATGATTACGACGACTATCAAACAATCGATGCGCGCGGCTCGATCGTGATGTTGTTGCGGAAAGAACCTGGCGCCAGCGATCCGGACAGCCCGTTTGATGGGGGCAAAAACACGCGCCACGCCTACTTTGCCACCAAGGTGACCAACGCGATCGAGCACGGTGCGGTCGGCGTCCTGATCGTCAACGATCCCGACAGCACGCGTGAAGCGGTGCAAAAAGTTCAAAATCGGATCGACCAGGAACAGCGCCGCAAGGAAGGCCTTGTCGAGATGCTGTCCAATCTGCCGCAGCAAGCGGTGAAGAACCGCGCCGCGACGGCAGAAAAAATCGCCGGCACGGATCGAATGATCTCGGCGATGCAGGCCGAACTTGCGTCGGCCCGACGGGGCGTCTTGGGCATCGCGGACGCCGGCACGAAGTCCCAGCAGAGCGAAAAGATCCCTGTCGCATCGATCGCGCGTGATCTGGCTGATCGGATGTTGCGCGCCGGTTCCGACGCGTCGCTGGAAGCACTCGAATCGCAAATCAACCAGACCTTTCGCCCGGCCAGCCGAGCAATGGATTCGGTCGCGGTCTCTCTCTCGGTTGACCTGAAGCCGGCGATTGCGGTCAGCGACAACGTGATCGGCCGTCTGCCCGGCAAAGGTTTGCTAGCGAACCAGACCCTGGTGATCGGGGCGCATTATGACCATGTCGGCATGGGCGGATTCGCGTCGATGGCGCCGGGGACGATCGCGGTGCACAACGGGGCCGACGACAACGCCAGCGGGACGGCAACGATGCTGGCTTGCGGATCGGAATTGCAGCGTCGGCTCGAACGAGTGGACTCGCATCGCACGATCCTGTTCATCGGGTTTACCGGCGAGGAGCGTGGGCTATTGGGCAGCCAGCGTTATGTCGAAGCCCCGGTGCGACCGATCGAAAACACGACCACGATGATCAACTTGGACATGGTCGGCCGACTTCGCGACAATGAGTTGACGGTGTACGGAACGGGGTCGGCCAGGGAACTGGAACGCATCGTCGACACGGTCAATCGAGAATTCCGATTCAATCTGTTCAAGGTGGCCAGCGGGTATGGCCCCAGTGATCACCAGTCGTTTTACCGCGTCGGCGTTCCCGTGCTGTTTTTCTTTACGGGGCTGCACAACGATTATCATCGTCCTTCTGACGATTTCGACAAAATCGATTTTGGGAACCTAACCCGTGTAACCGATATGGTCAGTGGTGTGGCATTCCAACTGGCGGTGCTCCCCCAACGGCCTGTTTATGCCGAGACCGATCCGAAGGTTCAGATTCGTCGTCAAATGACAGCGTATTTGGGCATTCGAATTTCGGAGCAAGACGGCATGGTGAAAATCACCGAGGTGACCGATGGGGGTCCGGCATCGAAAGCGGGATTGCAGATCGACGACCAAATTCAGCGTCTCGGCCGGCAGGCGATTCGCACCACGGGTGACGTTTTGTCCTGGGTGCGGGCGCACGAACCGGGCGACAGCTTCGAAATCGAAGTCCGTCGAAATGCAAGCACCGTGAAGTTGCGTGGAAAGCTTGAAAAACGCTCCTAGAAATGGCGTGATCAATCTTTACGTGGCCCAGGGCGATTGCCACAATCGGAAAACAGTGAACAAAGGCCGGAGCGATTTCGGCACGTCAGCGAATGAGTGATGAGGTACAGGCAACGGATGTCTGCGTCGAGTCATTCCGAGCGAATCGATACCGTAACACGATTCGTTTCATCGTTGAGACAAAGGACTGCGACTCAATACGCAAGGAGAGCGAAAGTGCGAACCGTTCGCCATCAAGTCTGTGGAATTGCCATCGGATTGGCAACTGTGTTGGCCCCGTGTCTGATGACCGGTACTGCGTCTGCACAGGATTCGGCTCCTCACCGCGTTGCGGTCGTGGACGTCGCGTACATCTTTAAAAATCACCCGGGCATCAAAGTCCAGGTGGCGAACGTCGAAGGCGATCTGAAGGCCTACGATGCAGAGCTGAAACAAAAGCGTGAACAGCTGCAAAACACCGCTGCAAAGCTGAAGACGTTGTCGCCGGGTTCGCCCGAGTACGCTCAATTGGAAGAGCAACTTGCGAGCATGGATTCGAAGCTTCGTCTGGACATGGCTCGCAAACGCAAAGAGCTGGCCGATGCAGAAGCCAAGATTTACTATGACAACTACCAACAGATCGCCGCCGGCGTGAAGTTTCTGGCCAATCATTACAAGATCAACTTGGTGCTTCGTTACAACAGCGAAGAAATGAATCAGGCTCAAGGCGAATCGGTCATCCGTGGCGTGATGAAAAACATCGTTTATCACGATGCCGCCTTGGACATGACCCCGGGCGTCATGCAGTACCTGGACAAGGTGATCAAGGCAGATCCGGCGATCGCTGGCCGCAACGGCACCTCGCAACGCCAGTAGGCGGCGGGTCACGCCGCAAGGCAATGAGCCACGTCAGGGGCAATGGCGTTGGCTCGGCTATGACACGAAACGGCGGACAGCGATGTCCGTCGTTTTTATTTTCCTGTTTTAAAAATGGCTTGGTTCGGCAGGGAGGCACGCCGTGAAGTTATCACGCAACCAGCATTCGATCGCGTCGTCTTGCCGGCTGAGTGGTCGAGGTTATTGGACGGCCAAGGAAGTCGAAGTCGCCATCCACCCGGCCCCGGTGAACACGGGCGTCCTCCTCGTCCGCACTGATTTGCCCGGCCATCCGTCCTGCCCGGCCCATGTCAGCCAGCGGACCGACGCCCAGCTAAGAACAAACGTTGCCCAGGGCGACGCCAAGTTCGAAATGATCGAACACTTGATGGCGGCACTCTACGCGATGGAAATCGACAATTGCATCGTCGAAATCAACGGCTGCGAACTGCCGGGTCTCGACGGCAGCAGCAAACCGTTTATCGACGCGTTGGCGACCGCCGGATTGGTCATTCAAGCCGGTGAGCGACGCCGCTTGGTGATCGACCAAGTGATCACGCTGCGTGAGGGTTCCTCTTGGATCTCCGCGGCACCGGTTCCGACCGGCGTCAGTCATTTCGGATACCAGTTGGTCTTCGACCAGGAAGGCGAGATCCCCAACCAATGTTACGGCTTTGCCTGCACCCCGACGCGTTTCAGCCGTGATGTTGCACCGGCACGAACGTTCGTGACCGAGAGCCAAGCCAAGGCGCTGCACGCCCGGGGCGTCGCCCAACATGTTTCCTACGAAGACTTGTTGGTCTTCGGCGATGACGGCCCGATCGACAACACCACCCGCTTCAAGAATGAATGCGCCCGCCACAAGGCCTTGGACCTGGTCGGCGATCTGGCCCTGGTCGGAATCGAATTGGTCGGCAAGTTCATCTCCTATCGCGGCGGCCATCGATTGAACGGCCGAATGGCCCAAGCGTTACACGATCTGGCTGTGCAATCACAGTCCCGGAGCCAAGTCGGTTGCTTCAGTGAGCGACGCCATGCAGCCTGAAACGCGGTGCGAAAAACTTTCCTTCGGTGGACGAAAAAACAGCCTGATTCCTCTCGATCCACAAGACCGCAATTCGCTACGTTCCCAATGATCCGCGATTTGATTGCTTTTTTCAGATCGCAACTTCCATTATCAATTATCCACATTGGTTTGCCATGAGTGTTGTCATCGCTCAAACAGCCGTCGTTGATCCGCGAGCTCAGCTAGGTAACGGCGTTCGAATCGGCCATTTTTCTGTGATCGGGCCGCATGCGAAAATCGGTGACGGCACGCTCATCGAAGAACACGTCGTCATCACCGGGCACTCGTCGATCGGCGAAGACAACCACATCTTCCAAGGCACCGTGATCGGGGCCCATCCCCAAGACACCAGCTACAAAGACTCGCCGACAAAAGTCGTGATCGGTGACAACAACGTTTTCCGCGAACACTGCACCGTCAACCGTGCGACGGAAAAGGAAGACGGCGTGACCGAGATCGGCCACGACAATTATTTCATGGCCGGCACCCACGTTGCCCACGACTGCAAAGTCGGTGACCGGATCGTAATCGCCAACAACGGCATGTTGGGCGGGCACGTACGAGTCGGAAACGATGTCACCATCGCGGGTGGCGTCGGCGTGTCTCACTTCGCCAGTGTCGGACAACTGAGCTTCGTCAGCGCGATGAGCCGCGTGCTGCACGACGTCCCACCCTACACGATCGTCGACGGCCAGCCGACCAAACCGCGAGCAGTCAACACGATCGGCTTGAAACGACACGGTTACACCGCCGAGGACATCGCGGTGCTGACCCAAGCCTTCAAGTTGTTGTATCGGGCCCGCGTCGGCGTCGACAAGGCTCGTGAGATCGTTTATTCGCAAGGCCCGATCCGGCCCGTCATCAAACACCTTTTTGATTGTGTCGATCGTTCGTGCAACGGACGCCATGGCCGCGGTCAAGACCAACGGAGCAAGAAAGCAGCATGACACGTTTGCGCGTAGCCGTCATCGGGGCCGGCCATCTGGGACGAATTCATTCCAAGCTTCTCGGCAGCGTCGACGGTGCCCGTCTGGTCGCGATCAGCGATCCGATCGAGGCGGCCAGGAACAATGCGGCAACGCTCTTTGACGTGCCGACCTTTGCCGACTACCGCGACTGCATCGAACAAATCGATGCCGCCATCATCGCGGCGCCCACCGATGCGCACGCCGAGATCGCAACGAATCTGCTGAAGGCCGGCAAGCACCTGCTGGTCGAAAAGCCGCTAGCGACCACCGCCGCTGACGCCGACAAATTGGCGATGCTCGCCGCGTCGCGACGGCTGACCCTGCAAGTCGGCCATGTGGAACGATTCAATCCGGCGTTCACCGCGCTGGGAGATATCGGTGTCGATGTGAAATACGTCGAAGCCGTCCGCGCCTCACGCTTTCCCGGTCGCTGCCTGGACGTCGGCGTCGTGATGGATCTGATGATCCATGACATCGATCTGGTTTGCTCGATGACCGATGCAGCCATCGCCGATGTGTCCGCCAGCGGGATCGCCGTCGTCAGCGATCACGAAGACCTGGCCGAAGCACGCCTTGAATTCGCTTGCGGTCTGGTCGCGAACTTGAAAGCGTCGCGAGTCAGCCCCGCACCGGCGCGTCAGATGCAAGTCTACGGTTGCGGTGGATTCGCCGAAATCGATTTCTCCGGCCCGGCCCTGCACGCCGTGCGGCCGAGTGAGTCGCTGGTCGATCGCAATTTTGACCTGGACGAAGCCACCGACAATCCGCTCGGCTATGCCGATACCTTGTTCACCGACCACCTGCAGTTGGAAACCAAGCAGCTTGAATCGCGGAATGCGATTCTGGACGAACTGCACGACTTCGTGATCAGCATCCAGTCGGGGATCTCGCCGACGGTCAGCGGGCTGGCCGGTGCCCGAGCCGTCACGATCGCCGAAAAGATTCTCGACGCGATCGCCCGACGGGCCTGGTACGCCGCAGCCGCCCCGTCAGAAATCGGCCCCCTGGCAACCGTCCGCCGACGCATCGAAGCCCCCAACCGCTTCCGAAAAGCGGCGTAAGCACAAACGCGGCGTAAGCTTCCAGCTTGCGGCCCACAAGCTTAAGGAAATCTGGCCATCGCAAGGAATGCAAAATCGGGTGACCGTCAGAGCGTGCCCGTAAGGCACGTCGAAAGCAAGGAAAGGCGGACGAGAAGAAATCTCACATGCAAGCCGCCCGGAACTGGCTGCTTGATGAGAGGAAGTTCACTGAAATTTCGCTGGATGGCAACACCGGTTGGCAATGCTGTGGTTCAGTTTGCCTGCCGTTGCTTTGTGTCTGGTCCACCACACCGCAGTTGACCGAAGCATTTGTCGACGCGCGATCCAAAGCAGGAAAACTGCTTGTGCCTGTCACCATCATGCTGACTTCGAAACTTGTCTTGGGTCTGTGGCCGATCGCCGGCATCACGACGATCGGCGTCACACGCGAAGACGCCAAGTCGACGCTGTTGGCAGCGATCGACGTCGGCATCACCACCTTTGACACCGCGTACAGCTACGGCTACGACGGAGAGAGCGATCGATTGCTCGGCGACTGCGTTCGCGGCCGGCGTGATCGATTCACCATCATGGGCAAAGTCGGCCAGCGTTGGAACGAGCAACGCGAACGCATCGTGGACGGGTCTCCAAAGCAGTTGACGCTGGACGCCGAAGCATCGTTGCGGCGGATGGGGATCGATTCGATCGACACCCTGTTTTTGCATCAGCCCGATCCGCACGTTGCCTTGGAGGCATCAGCGGAGGCGATGGCACGGTTGCAAGCACGCGGGATCTGCAAACGCGTCGGGATCTGCAACGCGTCTGCCGAACAAGTCGAACAGTTTGCCGCAGCGGTCCCCGCCGACGCGATCCAATGTCCGTTGAATCTGGTTCAGCGGGAGAGCCTTGTCGACTTGATTCAGCCGGCTCAATCAGCCGGTCGGGACGTCTACGTTTACTGGACGTTGATGAAAGGCTTGTTGGCCGGAAAGATCACCCGCGACCACGTGTTTGAGAAAGGAGACAGCCGGCCGGGCTATGCGATCTTTCAAGGCGAGACGCGTCGTCGGATTCATGACGCGGTCGACCGTTTGAACGTGCTAGGCCGGGAAATCGACCAGAGTGTCGCACAGCTGGCCGTCGGCTGGGCGATCTCCCAGCCGGGCGTGACCGCGTCGCTGGTCGGGGCACGCCGTGAAGAACAGATTCGGGAGCTGGCGGGGACGCGTGTCCTGACGCCCGAGACGCTCGCGGCGGTGGAGCGGATCGTCGTCGAGTGTCAATGTCTAGCGTAGGGCATGCTGTGCATGCCGGTTACCTGGCCGGTCTGCCAACGGTCATGCACAGCATGACCTACATTCTCGCTCTCACTTCAGCTCTTCGAAGGCGTCATCTTCGATCGCTTCGACGTCGTCGCCGCCGAAGTCATCTTCGAGCACTTCGTGGTCATCGCCACTGCCTTCGGCTGCCGCATCTTCATCCAATTCCACGTCGCCATTGTCTGTCTTTGCAACCCGCCCGCCGGACGACATTTTTGCAGCGACCGGAACGGCGACGATCACGGCCAGCATCAGGACGGCCCAAGGAATAAAGTACAGCATGTCTGGAATGAAAAAACGGTGTGTAACGAGGGTTCCCCAAAACGCGAGGCGTTCTAGTTTAGCTCGATCAAACCGCGGGTGAAATTTTATTCGGTCGCGTCGGGTTCGATTCCCAATTCCAGCCGCTCGCGTCCGGAAAACACCGCCTCGAACAGGTTAATCGCCGCCGCATTGGACGATTTGATGTCTGAATAGGCGGCTTTGAGTTGTCGTTTCGCTTCGTCGACGCGCAATTTGTCCCCCGTCTGCTTGGCCGCCTGGACCCGTCGGGCCAACGCGATCAGGCGATATTTCCGATCGGTGGTGGGATTGTTCAGCAATTCGACCAGCGTGGCTTCGGCCTCGGCGATTCGATCTTGCTGCAGATACAATCTGGCCAGCTGTAACTTCGCCTTGCTGACATACGCCTGCATCACGGCGCTGTCGCCGGGGGGGAAATAGGTTTCAATCGCTTTCCAGCCCTGGACGTCATCTCGCTCGGCGGCTTCCAAATACTGCTCTTCGATCGACCCCCGCTGGGGGACTCGGTCGGGGCGCAACAGGTCCGCCACGGCGGGGCGTTTGACTTGCGATGCCGTGGCGATCCCCAGGCCGACGGCCAGGATCGGAACCAGGCTCAGTGCGATCATCCGTTTTCGACGTCGAGCACGGTTTCGTTTTTCGTCATCGGCGACCCGCTGCAATCGTGCCGTCGCGGTCGCGGCGCCGGCCAAGCGACGCGTGTTGCTGCGTTGGGTCGCATCGTCACCGGTCAGCGCGTCGAGCAACTCGCCGGGGGATTGAAAGCGTTCGGCCGGGTCTTTCCGCAGCAACTTGGCGATGATCGCGATCAACCATTCCGGGACATCTTTGTCACCTCGAACGCGATCGAGCGGTTTGGGCGTTTCGTTGACATGGGCAAACGCCAGAGCAAGCGGGTCATCGGCTTCAAACGGAGGACGTCCGGACAACAGGTGGTACATCGTCACGCCCAACGAATACAAATCGCTGCGCGGATCCACCGGCCGACCTTGCACCTGTTCCGGGCTCATGTAACGTGGCGTCCCCAGGGTCAGTCCCGCCTGGGTCAAATCGGCTCGACTGCCGTCCACGTCGTCGCCCAATCGGGCCAGTCCGAAGTCGGCAACTTTAACCGACCCCGCCTTGGACCACATGATGTTCTCGGGTTTGATGTCACGGTGCGTGATGCCCTCGATTGCCGCCGCGTCGAGTGCCGACGCGACCCCGTAGAGGATCTCGATTGCCTGTTCGGGATCGACGGTCCCGTTTCGTTCCAGGTATTCACGAAGGTTCTGCCCCGAGATCAACTCTTGGGCGATGTAATGACGCGAGGCGTCTTCGCCGACTTCGTAGATTTGGACGATGTTGGAATGATTCAGCTTGGCTGCCGCCTTGGCTTCACGCCGGAATCGCGTGATGTAGTCGCGATCGCGGGCCAAGTCGGGGCGTAAGACCTTGATTGCGACATCGCGTTCAAGCGCCATGTCTCGGGCGGCGTAGACGTCGGCCATGCCGCCGCGGCCGAGACGGCTGAGAATCAGATAGCCTGCCAGTCGCGACCCGACCAAGCTTGCCGTCGACAGTGGGAGCGGCATGGCTCCGGTGACGCTCGCTTTGTCTCCCGCTCTCGAATCGCCGACCGAGTCAGCCGTCGTCGGGGCGGCCGGCTGCTGCCCTGCCGCGTCGGTGGTTTCCATCGCATCGCCTTCGCGGGAGTCTTCGTCAGACGATCCATCAGCTGCGGTCTTGTTCATGAAGTCTCTCGAAAACGTTGTGTGGGGCTCGCGTGGATTGCCCCAGGCGGGAGTCACTTGCCGGGACCGATGGGTTGGCCGAGCGAGACGAGTTGGCGGTTCATGCTGCCGCTGGAAAAACCTTGCAAGTCCAGGGTGATGTAACGAAAACCGATTTCGCTCAATTGCTCCGACAGCCGAGTACGGATGGGGTCGGCGGTCAGTTTGACAATTTGGTCCGCAGGGACTTCGATCCGCGCCAGGTCACCTTCGTGGTACCGGACGCGAACGTCGTCTAATCCCAGATCACGCAATAAGTCTTCCGCTTTTTCCACCCGCCGCAATCGCTCGACCGTCACCGGCACCCCATAGGCGATCCGGCTGGCCAGACAGGGCGAAGCGGGCAGGGTTGCATTGGGCAAACCGAATCGGTCCGCGATCTCGCGAACGCCGGACTTGTCGATGTTCAATTCCGCCAGCGGTTTCAAGACGCCGGCCTGGTCACCGGCGGCGATGCCCGGACGATAATCGCCCAAATCGTCGGCGTTGGTTCCCGAAACGATCGTCGCGTCGCGAAGCATCGGACTCTGGCATAACTGGTGAAGCGTTTGATACAGCGTGCTCTTGCAGTGAAAGCAACGCGAGCCATCATTGACTTGGTACGCGGGCAATTCGACTTCGTGTGTTTCCATGAAACGATGCGTTGCCCCCAGGTGCCTCGCGACCGATTGGGCCAGTTCGAGTTGCCAGGTCGCGACACTGGGCGAAACCGCCGTGACGGCGGTGACCGCGGGGGCGGTGCTGCGGAGCGCCGCGGCCAACACCACGCTGCTGTCGACCCCGCCGGAGAACGCGACGGCGATCTCACCGCGGCCGTCGAACCAACCGATCAGCTCGGCCTGCAGCTGCACCACCGAGCGGGCGGGCGCTGTGGGGACAGTCGAGCGGTCGGTGGGCGAGCGGTCAGTGGGCAGTGGTGAGGAAGAATCAGTCGTCATGCATCAGGCGAATGGAAAGTGACCCGAACAAAAAAGCCGGCATCGAGTTTTCGGCCTTCCGAATCGTCCAGCGTTAAACGTCCGCTGTCGACGATCGAATCAAACCGACGGGGCGAAAACGAGAACATTTTCGGCATCTTGGATGCTAAATAGTCTACCACGTCTCCGCCGGCGACTTGCGGAGAATGCCCCGTGATGAGCAGACGAAAGCCGCCCGGTGACAACAGGGACAAGCAATCGTGCAACAGCGGCCAGAGGTCGCGCTGGAGTCTCCAGGCTTTGCCTGATGGCCCATGCCCATACGCCGGGGGATCCAACACGATCGTCTGGTACCGGTTGCCGCGGCGGACTTCGCGAGCGACGAATTTGGCCGCGTCGTCGACCAGGTATCGAATCGGGTGATCCGCCAGTCCGTTCAGCTGCGCCGCTGCTCGAGCGGCCGAGACGTTGGGTTTGGCGGCATCGACGTGTGCGACTTTCATCCCCGACGCGGCCATCACGATCGAGCTCGCGCCGGTGTAGGCGAACAGGTTCATCCCGCTGGCGTCTCCTCCGGTTCGGGCAGTCGTCTGACGCAACCACCGCCAGTTGGCCGCCTGTTCGGGAAAAATACCGACGTGGCCGAAGGGCGTGGGGGCGATCGGCATTTGAAATCCGTCGCAGTCGACCCGCTGGTCCGCCGGCCAAGGCGTCCGGTGTTCCCAGTCGCGGGAATCGACATGGAAGACAGAATCGGCGCCCCCCCACAGATCCGGGTGGTGTTTTCGATGGCCTTCGGCTGCCGGCGAGGGGCGGTCCAGGATCCGGCCGCCGAATGATTCCAATTTGCGTCCGTGGCCGAAATCAAGCAGCCGATAGCCGGGGCCGTTCGATCGTTCGTTCACCGTGTTGCTCATTTTCTCAAGCCTGTACTTTTGCCGAACGCCTGTAAAGGAGACTACAATGGCCATTCCCACGCGTTCCCTCCCCCCTGCTGAACACGCACGCCTCCAGGTCCCTCCATGCCCAGCCTCTCTCGATCGCGGTTCCCGTTGATTCTGTTCGCCGCCCTCGCACTCTTGTCCGCCCCATCACTCGTCGCCCAGCAGCCCGATGAGTGGGAGCAGAAAAAGGCCGAGCGGTTTAAACCGTTGTCGGAGAACGAGAAGCACCAGATTGCCGCGGCCGTTCCCACCGAGTTGGCGGCCAAGCCGTTGTCCAAGCGACGTGTCCTCGTGTTTTATCGCTGCGAAGGATTCATTCACACGTCGATTCCGCATGGCAACGAATGCGTGCGGATGATGGCGGAAAAATCCAAGGCCTTTGAAGTCGATTTCGCCGACACGTATGACGTTTTCCGGGCGGAGAATCTGGCGCGCTATGACGCGATCCTGTTGAACAATACGACCCACATGCAATTCCCCGAACCGGCGATGCGGGATGCCTTCATGGACTTCATCATCGGCGGCAAAGGGTTGGTCGGTTTCCACGCCGCCAGCGACAACTTCAATCGGCATCCCGAGTGCCTGGCGATCGTCGGCGGCACGTTCGCCGGCCACCCCTGGGGTGCCGGCGGCAAGTGGGCGTTCAAGCTGGACGACCCCAGCCATGTCCTCAACGCCGCGTTCGACGGTTCGGGATTCTGGCACACCGACGAGATCTACCAATACAACCCCAAGTCCTACGTCGGCACGGGGGTACTGCGCCTGTTGGTCAGCTTGGACATGAGCAAGGAAGCCGTCTCGAGTCGCATCAACGATGGGCCGCGTGAGGTTCCTGTTTCCTGGGTCCGTTCCGCCGGTGACGGACGCGTGTTCTACACCAACTTCGGACACCGCGAGGACACGTTTGCCAATCCGGTGATCGTCAAGCACATGCTCGACGGTATTCAATACGCGCTCGGTGATTTAGCGGCCGATGCAACGCCCACGGACAAGATAGAGAACCTCCAACCCGCATGGGCTCCCGCTGTGAGATAGGGGGCCGACCAAACGCGAGGGCTCCGTCAACTTTTAGATCGAGGCCGCCGCGGAAAAGGGGGCAGGTCCCAAAAATGCGACGCCATAGGCACCAAGTGAAGCGATCCGTTCATCAACGAAGTTGTCGTCACCCTCCCGCACACGGGAGGGTGACTTTTTAACTTGGTACCAGACCCCTTTTCCGCTCGACAAACGCACCCCTCCATTCGAATCTGGACAGAGGCTTAAGGCGTCGGTGCGGCGGCGGCCATCACGGCCAGGTCTTCTTGTCCGACCCGGGCACAGAAATCGCCCAGCGACTCGCCTTCGTCTCGATTGGCTTTGTACGCCGACGCGATCGCGACGATCTCACCGACGATCTGGTCCGACGGGACCAGGTCCTTGTACAGATACGCCAATCGGTTTCCCAGCCATCCGCCGCCGGCAAACAGGGTGTACTTGTCTTTGGCTTTGCCGACCAACGCCAAGTCCGCGTTGTAGGGGCGGGCGCATCCGTTGGGGCAGCCGGTCACGCGAATCGTGAAACGTTCCTTGTCCAAACCGAGTTTGGCCAAGGGTTGTTCCAGGTCGTCGATCAGACTGGGCAAACGGCGTTCGCTTTCGGTGATCGCCAAACCACAGGTCGGCAATGCGACGCAGGCCATCGACCAGCGGCGGACGGTGCTGGTTTCTTCGGTCGTGCGAACGTTGTGTCGCTTGATGATTTCGATCAGTTTGTCTTTGTCGGCCGGATCGATGTCCGTCACGATGATGCTCTGGTGGCCGGTCATCCGCAGTTCCGTGCCGAAAGTTCGACAGACCTCACGCATCATCGCTTTGAGCTGACGGTGATCGTTGTCGTACAGACGGCCGTTTTCGATGTTCAGGCCGTAGGACCATTTCCCGTCGCCCTGGTCTTGCCAGCCCATGTGGTCATCGAAGCCGGTCACATCATCGGGCTCGCAATCGGCCAGCGGCTGGCCGAATTGCTCTTCGACGGCGCGGCGGAATTTTTCAACACCCCACTCGTCGACCAGGTACTTCATCCGTGCGACCTTGCGGTCGGCGCGGTTGCCGTGGTCGCGTTGGACCTTGATCACCGCCTTGCTGACTTCGACCGCTTGTTCGGGCGTGCAAAACGCCATCCGTTTGGCCAGCGCGGGATAGGTTTTCTTGAGCGCCGGCGTGACGCCCATGCCGCCGCCGACCAAGACGTTGTAGCCGACGATCTCTCCGTCGCGGACGACGGCCAGGAATCCCAGGTCTTGCGTGTAGATGTCGATACAGTTGTCTTCCGGCAACGCGATCCCGACCTTGAACTTTCGCGGCAGATAGGTCGGTCCGTAGAGGGGTTCGACGACCGGCCCGCCGCCTTCGAGTGTTTTTTCACCGGTCTCCGGATCGGTCAGCCACAATTCGTGATAGGCCGGTGTTTGCGGCGCCAGCGCGGTGACCAGTTCATCGGTCAGCTGGACCATCGCCTGGTGCACCCCGTCGGCACGCTTGGCGGGGCAGCACATGACGTTGCGATTGACATCGCCGCAGGCCGCCAACGTCGACAATTGAATTTCGTTGATGCGATGGATCGTCGCACGCAGGTCCTTCTTGAGCACGCCGTGCAATTGCAGCGTTTGCCGGGTGGTGATCTTCATCGTCGAATCACCTAGCTCGTCGCAAAGATCCAATTGGGCGAGCATCTGTTTGCTGGTGATTCGGCCACCGGGAATCCGGCATCGGACCATCATCGCGTACGCTTTTCCGCCGCCGGCTTTCTTCAATTCCACCCGCTTGTCGCGATCGTCTTGCTGGTAGGTACCGTGAAATTTCAACAATTGGATGTCGGACTTGCCAAAATGATCGCTGTCGGCGCCCATCTCGCTGTCGATGGTGCCCTTGAGATACTGGCTTTCCTGTTTGATTTTTTCGACCGGGCTAAGCTTCGGCGCTTCGGTAGACATCGAGTCAAAAATCCTGTGTGATATCGTTTCGCGGGTCGGGGACCTGGCGTGAGAAGAACTGTGAATCTACGCGAACTATAACGCTCAATCGCGATTCCCACTATGGTAAACCGATCGGCCGATCGCAGGCTGACAGCCAGGGGTGCGACGAGCTGACGCAACACGAGGCGAACATGACGGCAGTGATTTTGGATGGAAAACAGGTTGCGGCAGAAATCCGCGCAGACCTCGCCAAGGAAGTCGCGGATTTTGTTGCCGGCGGTGCTCCGCCACCCTGTCTGACCGCCGTGCTGGTGGGCGAGGACCCCGCCAGTCAGGTCTACGTGAGAAACAAGGCTCGGGCCTGCGAAAAAGCTGGCATCGACGGCCGCACCCATCGCTTGCCCGCCGACGCCGGACAAGACGAACTGATGGCGCTGATCGCCGAACTCAACACCGACACCAACGTCAACGGCATTTTGGTTCAGCTCCCGCTGCCGACGGGCTCCGGCGTGGATTATGACGAGCGAGAAATCCTTGACGCCATCGATCCGTTCAAGGATGTCGACGCCTTTTCGCCCGTCAATGTCGGCCTGTTGATGCAGGGCCGGCCGCGATTCCTGCCCTGTACCCCGCACGGAATCGTTCAGCTGCTCGGGCGATCCGGCCTGTCGGTCGCTGGAAAAAAGGTCTGTGTCGTCGGACGCAGCGACATCGTCGGCAAACCGATGGCCATGATGTTGGCCCAGAAAACCGGTTCGTGCGGCCCCGAGGTCGCCAATGCCACCGTGACGATCGCCCACAGTCGGACCGCGAATCTGGCCGACGTTTGCCGCGATGCGGATTGCTTGATCGCCGCGATCGGCCGCCCCGAAATGATCACCGGTGACATGATCAAACCCGGCGCGATCGTGATCGATGTCGGGATCAACCGCGTCGGCGACAAACTGGTCGGCGATGTGGCGTTCGACCAAGCCAAACACATCGCCTCGGCGATCACACCCGTTCCCGGCGGAGTGGGCCCGCTGACGATCGCCATGCTGCTGCACAACACCCTGGCCGCGGCGAAACTGCAAAGCGGCCGCTAACTTGGAATGTTGTCGCGGCGCGCTGGTGTGCAGGCTT
>NZ_JANZKV010000168.1 GCF_025060895.1 Stieleria sedimenti
CCCGTGCCATTCGGGTCAGGCCTCTTTCTCTAAACCCAACAAAGAGTCCTGCCCCCATTTCCCAGTCAGCGACTGCCTACTGCCTACAAAAAAAGCGTCAGCGGGCTTCGCTGACGCTTTTGTCGGTTTGTGATCGTTGAGTGCTGCCTAGAAGCAGACGGCTCGGTCGCCGGAGTGAATCTTCGTCAGGCTCGCCGGGTCCGTGACCGTTGCGACCGACTGGTTGCCGTTGACGCTGTTGATCAGCAGGTGTGCCACGAGTCGCTCGCCGGTCAAGTACTGGTGATAGACGGTGACCGAGGCTCCGGGACGCATTTCCTGGCCGCTCCGCAAGATCACGCGTCCGTTGCGTTGATCGACACCGACAACCGTAGCGACCACGTTTTTTCGCTGGACCGGCTGGGCCGTGACTCGTCGGACCGAGCGGGCCTTGGGTGCTTCAATCGCTTCGGTGGTGTCAACCGGCTGGGCGTTTTGGATCGGAAGTGCGATCGGCTTGGGCAACGCCAACTTGGCCGAGGCTTCCGATTTGGCCGAGTCGTCGCTCAGTGACAGAGAGACCGGCTGGCTCGATTGAAGCTCCTCTTGGACGTTGGACGTTGCGGTGACGGGCGAGATGGTGACCGGTTGGATCGCCATGCCTCCGATCATCTTGACTTGCCCGACTTCGACGTCGTTTCGCTCCACCTTCGCGGCTTGAAACAGCTTCAAGCTGTCCGCGGTGGTGGTGGCGTCCACGCTCGTGGCATCGCTTGCCGAACCCGCCTCGCTGTCTTCGTCATCATCGTCGGATTTGTTCGCATCGGTGTCGACAGCACCTTCGCCCTGGATCCCTTCGACGTCCGCGGCCCCTTCGCCGGAAATCGGGTCGGGCACAACGGGCGGAGGCATCAACTCCTCGGGGATGTCTTCTTCGATCGGCCCGGTGGCACGATTCGGGCAGCACACACAAAGTGCCTTGGCCGCAGCCGCTCGCACGTCTGCATTGGGTTCCAAGTGGCATCCGCTGTCGTCGCGTTCGTAGGCAATTTCGCTCAGACGTTTCGTGACTTTCTCGCTACAGCAGGACGTCGACCCACATTTGCTGCAACCTTCGCCGTTGGCAGCCGTTTCGATGGCGTCCATTGCCGCCAATCGGACGTCTGGCGTGCAGTCGTCCATCGCCGCCAGCAGGGCGTCGGTGATCTTCCCTTCTTTGTCGTAGCACCCACAACCCATCTTGGCCAGGAACTTGATCGCCTTGATCTTTTGTGCTTTCAAGTCCTCGGCTTGCTTGATCTCCGCGGCGGCTTTGATCGCCGGATTGGGGGATTCAAGGTTGGCCGGGTCACCGATTCGCTTCAATGGCGGCTTTCGCTCCAGACCGGGAAAATTCCCACGCCGGTTCACCGTGACGTCACGGATTTTTTGGATGCCCTGAGGAATTCCGATGAACCGCCAAATGGTCGGTACGGGAGCTTCAGGGGTTTGTGCATGAACTGAGGATGCGGTGGAAATGGCTAGCGCTGCCACCGAAATCCAAATGAGATTATTTGTTTTCACCGTCGCATTCCATTGCGGTTTGTGTTTCGATGGCGTTCTGTGTCGCACACGCGTTTCGCTACGTGCCCGTCTATGGTGATCGGCAAATCACCCGCGTGAGTTCATTTGCAAAACGTGACGCGGCACAAACGGAAGCTGGTTTCTGGCGAATCCTGTGAAAGATTGCCGGTTACAGGAATTGCAAGACGGGCGTGGTCGGGAAAGGATGGCCAAGCTGGGCTCTGCAAAGTTTCACGGCCTGCGTTTCACAACCGTGGCATGCTCAAGTGTCGTGACGGCTTGTTGATTTAATCCGATCACACGTTTCTCTTGTTCCCGGGCTCCGCCCTCCGCCTGGGATCAAGCCGAAGTGGGGTAAGCATCTTGCTTGCCAACCCCGACGGCTCTGCCGGCGAACGCGACAGGCGGAGCCTTGCAAACGAGTCGAAGTCAAAACTACTCATCCTTTTCCGGCTCCAAGATTTCTAGCTTCATGTTTCGAAAGCGCACTTCGGTTTTTCCGCCGCTGTGTAGTTGAAAGGCGATGATGCCGCTTTCGGCGCCGTCGGGATCGTGCAGGTCGACACAGAGTTGATCGTTGATTCGCGTTTGGATGTGATCCCCTTGGGCAAACACTTCGTACTTGTTCCATTCGCCGGGCTGGACGTGTTGCTCGCCCGACTGATCCCACAACAGCTTGCGCCCGTGCTCTTCATACAGCTTGCCCCACCATCCCTGGCCGATGTCGGCCTGGTAACCGGAAACCTCACCGTCGTCGGCGTGACTGCGAAATTGGATGCCGCTGTTTCCCGCGTTGTCGACCAGTTTGACTTCGACGGTCAATCGGAAATCTGACGCCGCCAGGTCGCTGACGATCCATTCATTGCGCCTCAAACCGTCGGTGCGACCGACGAGCTCTCCGTTTTCCACCGACCACAAACTCAGGTCGCCGCGCCAGCCCGAAAGATCGCTCCCGTTGAAGAATGCGGCGGCATTCTCTTTGCTCGCCCGCATCGGAACTTGTTGTTTTCCACGCAGGTACGCGATCAGCGACCGGACTTCGTGCGGCGAAAATTGTTTCAACTGATCGTCGGGCATCATCGACTTGTCTGCCGTTGCCCGCTGTTCGATTTCATCTTTGGGGATCACGACGACGGCGTCGGAGGTCTGCATCGTCAGCGAAAACTTATCTTCGGCTTTGATCAGCCCGTTGACCACGCGTCCATCGTCGACCAGGACAACCGTCGGGACGTATTCCTTAGCCATCACGGCACTCGGATCGACGATGTTGGACAGCAAGTACTCCAAGTTGGCTCGGTTCGATCCCGTCAAGTCGGGGCCGACCTTGAACCCGACGCCGTACAGCACGTGACATTTCATGCAAGTCTTGGCGAACACGGCTCGGCCGAGTTCCAGGTCCGCCGGCGGGTGCTCGGTCGATGCGACCAATTGTTTGTACTCTTCGATCATCGCAAGTTTATCGGCCGCCGATTCGCGGGCGACTCCCCAAACACTGTCCAGCATTGCGTCGATCTTCTTGTTGCTCAAGAACTGCAACTGACGCACCAGATCGGCGGTCAAGTCCGTGCCTGGGATTTGTTCGGCTTCGATTGCATCGAGCAGAGCGATGCCGGGCTTCACTCGGGAACAGAGGGTTGCGAGCGCCGAACGCTTTTCGCCCGGGCTGAGTTGTTCGTACACGGCGAGCAGAGCCGGCGCGATCGAAGCGTCGTCATACTGCGCCATCCCACGGATCGCCGTTTCACGCAGGGGCGAGTCGACTGTCAACAGCCCGACCAAGGTCGGTACCAGGTCGGGATCGTCGAGATCGAGCAACGACCGCAAGGCGACTTGTCGCGATGGAAGCGGTGCGGACGGGTCGACGACTTGGGTCCGCATCGCCGCGAGTGCTTTGGGGTCACCGAATGTGACGCCCAAGGCAACGGCCTGCAACCGGACGTCGTCGTTTTCACTGGCCCACAATCGTTTGGCAACCGAATCCCATTGCGGCGGCGCGTCGACCTGTCGTCGACCTTCCAAAGACGATCGAATCGCGTTGATGTACGTCAGTTGCATCGCGGCGTCGGTGGCTTGCCCGAGTCCATCGACGAGGACGGCGAGTGAATCATTGCCGCCTTCACCGATTCGACGCAACATGAACTCTCGCAGCAGCGGGATCCGCTCGCCGGCCGACATCGCCAACGCGATCGCACGCCCGGGATCAAGATCCGCCAACGGTTCTGCGGCATACCAATACATCAGCGGCAGATTGTGATCGCGGGCATCTTCGGCGTGCGACGTCAATGATTCGAGCAAGTCCCAGCGCGAATCCAAGGGCAGTTTTTGTGCGGCCGAGGTGAGGTACAAACGCACGATCGGCGACGGGTCGCTGTCGGCCATTTTGACGAAACGTTCCAACAACGTGGGCGTGATTTCGGCATCCGCCGATTCCATCGCCATCTGGATCGCCCAGCCGCGGACAGAGGGGCTTTGGTCCGCCATCAACTGTTGCACTGATTCTGAACTTAAACTTCCCGTGACGTGCAGTGCCCAAGCGGCACGCAACCGACGCCTGTCGTCCTGGTGCGTTTCAGCGATTTGCCGCAGCCGCGTCAGGGCGTCGGAGGCGATCTGCCGCTCCGCGGCACGCTCCTGCAGGACGCGGCGACTGTGGCGGACGTACCAATCATTCTGATGCAGCACCAGTTCGGCCAATTGCAAATCCGTTGCCGTCGCAAAGTCGATCGTCGGCGCCGCGGACCCGACGTCGCCGTAGCTGATCTTGTAGATCCGGCCGTTACTGCGGTCATGCACTTCCGCTTCACGGCGGTGACAGGCTTGCATGTCGTACCAGTCGATCATCCATGCATTGCCATCGGGTCCGTAACGCAAGTTCAGGATTTGAGAGGCCTGGTCGCCGGTCAATAGAAAATCCGGACCGTGCCGTCCGACGTAACCGGATCCGGCGGGTTCCAGAAGATCGACGTTCAATCGCTGTCCGTGGATGTTGTTCATCATCAATTGACCGCGATATTCTGCCGGCCAACGGTCGCCCAAATAAATCATCGCGCCCGCATGTGCGTGGCCTCCGCCGGCGGAATCGGATTTGCTGTTTCCGCCGTGCGGCGTGGCGCCGAGGTAGTGCAAGTGATCGGCGATGGTGACGATGTCGCGATAGGTGTGCGAGTTGAAGTGCCGTCCGCCTTGACGTTGATAGCGGGCGCCATCGATGATGTGGTACAGGTGCGGAATGACACAGGCCGTGATGAAGGCTTGCCCGTGATCGTTGAAGTCGACACCCCACGGATTGCTGGTTCCATGGGCAAAGACTTCGAAGCGGTGTTGCGTCGGGTGATACCTCCAAACGCCGCAATTGATCGGCGTGCGTTGCTCGTCCGGTGTTCCCGGTTTGCCGACTCTTGAATGAGTGAACACGCCGTGGCAACCGTACAGCCAGCCATCGGGCCCCCAAATAAATGCGTTGAGGGTTTCGTGGGTGTCTTGATAGCCCCATCCATCCAACAGAATCTGTGGCTCGGCATCGGGGACATCGTCACCATCTTTGTCGGGAATGAACATCAGGTACGGAGCCGCGCCGACCCACACGCCGCCGAAACCGACTTCCAGTCCGCTAACCAGATTGAGTCCTTCGGCGAAGACCTTTCTGCTGTCCAACGATCCGTCGCCGTCGGTGTCTTCGAAGATCAGGATGCGGTCGCGTCCGACGTCGCCTTCGGCTCGAATCGGATACTCATAGGCTTCGGCGATCCAGACTCGGCCGCGATCATCCAGGGCCATCGCGATCGGTTGTTTGACGTCGGGTTCGGCGGCACCGACGGTGACGCGAAACCCGTCAGGGACTTGCATGGCAGCGGCGGCCTGCTCGGCGTCCAACCCGGCGTGCGGATACTCGTCCGCAGTCAGCACCACCATGGCGGGTGTGGGACGCGCGGGCGGTTTCACGTGCAAGCGAAAATCGTCAAAGTTGACGTGCCCCCATCCGTCTTGAGATTGGTCGACCAGCCGCACGATGATCTCTTTGCCGACATGGGCTCGCAAGTCCACGATGACGCGTCGCATCGTTTCGC
Organism: Stieleria sedimenti; assembly: GCF_025060895.1. GTDB lineage: Bacteria > Planctomycetota > Planctomycetia > Pirellulales > Pirellulaceae > Stieleria > Stieleria sedimenti. Next base: position 5,610 of record NZ_JANZKV010000168.1, read on the forward strand.
TGTCGGTTCCGTTGCTCTGAAAGAAAACTTTGCCGCTGTCTTTGCGGAGCAATTCCACTCTGGTCGATTCGTGATCGCCCCCGTTGGACAAAAACGACGCGTAGGGTTGGGAGACGACAAACGGCACAGAGGTCAACGTTCCCTGTCGCTCGTCCCCAAATTTTTCGTAGCCGCCGATCCAGTATTGGCCGTCATGATTGCTCTGCATGTCCTTGCGGCGTGCATTGACGGTGTCTCCCTTGATCGGTTGGCCTTCGAACGCATCGCCGGTCGCAGTCCAATCGTCTAGCGTGCCGGTTTCAAATCCCAAATTGAGCACGCGTCCGTCGGTGTCCTTGGGACGAATCCCGACGTTTGCCGCTTCGCTTGCGGCCACGGCGTTGCGCGGCGCCGGCCCGGCCACATAACTGCCATCGGATTTCTTGATTCGCAGATAGTCGAGCGCGAACATGTACGCTTTCTTGGCGTTCGGATTGGCGCCGACGATTTTGACGCCCAGTGTGTGTTTACTTCCTTTCAGCGTCAGCTTCGGAAAGGACAGCACGCCGGTCGTGACCACTTGGCGATCGAAAAGGTCGATGGGGTCGCCCAATGGCTTGTCGTCCAGGGACAGCTGAACGATGCCGTAGTCCGCGGCACAGGTCAGCACCACGTCCAAGTCAATCACTCCGGTTGCCGGCGGCAGCTGAATCGTCAACGTGTCGCCGGGTCTGGCATCGGTCCACCACAATTGTGACTTGCCGCTCCACTTGTCGGCTTGGAAATTCGACATGTCCTGCGCACGTGCCTCTCCTCCCGTCGTGCGGAACTTGAGCGATTCGCCTTCGATCGCACCGACCGCTCGCGCCGTCTTGGGATCGATTTTGGACTTCGGGCCGCGTCGTGCGTTTGCGCCGTCGGCGCTGGGCGGTTCGGGACCGGTGTACGGTTGGGGTTGGGCTGCCAACCAGTCCGCTTCGCTGACCGATTGTCGCGAATGGCTCAACACATGGGCGCCCTTCATGCCGCCGACGATAATGTCCGGGTTGCCGTCGTTATCTAAATCGTTGACGACAATTTGGCGTCCAATCCCGGCTTCACCATCGGCTTGGTAGGGAACCCAGTCGACTCCGTCTGTGCCGCGAACGAGGCGAAACCAGTAGACCACCGCGCCGGCATCCCACATCGGACTTTGTTTGTGGTGCGACCAATAGGTCTTTCCCGTCACGATGTCTTTCAATCCATCGCCGTCGAGATCGACCAATTCAACCGAATGGGGCTCGCTGAATAGAACCCCGTATTTGTTTTCCGACGGGTGCGATCCCATGATCAGATGTTGTTTGAACGTGCGTTTCTCGCCGTCGACGATCTGTTCAAACCAAGACAATCCGAAATTGTGCGCCGAGTCGCTGGTGATGATGTCGTTGTCGCCGTCGCCGTCGACATCATAGGCGTACATCTCCGCGCCGCCGCTGCCCCCGCAAAGCTTCGCTTCGTGATGCATCCAACGCGACGTCAACGGTTCGGTTTCGGGTTGTTCGAACCATCCCTTGGCGTGGATGATGTCCAACCGGTCGTCACCGTTGACATCGCCGATTCCCAGTCCGTGGCCAAACCGTGGCGCGGCCATCCGCGGCGAAATGGCATGAAACTGCCACGTTCCCAGCGGGTCCGCTGGATCAATCGTGGCAAAGCCGAAAAAGCCGTCCCGCGTGCAGACCAGCTCGGGCCGTTCATCGCCGAGCAAGTTGATCAACTCGGGCGACTCGTTGGACACCCAGTCAAACACTTGGTGCTTTTTCCAATGGGCATCGAGTCCCGCCTGCTTCGGATTTTCGTAGACGTACGCCGGCGTCCCCGGAAAGCCGACGACGAAGATGTCATTCCAACCGTCGTCGTTGAAATCATCGATCCACGAGAAGAAGTTATCCGCATAACGATTCATGTCTTGCGGAACCGGTGGATAGATCTCGTGCTTCGATTCGTAATCCGGTCCCGCGAACCAATACGGTCCGTAGACAATGTCGCTGACGCCGTCTCCGTTGATGTCACCGGCGGAGACGCCTTCAGAGAAGTAGGTTCCGGTCAATTGTTTTCGTTCGAACTGGTGCAGCGAGTGGTCGTCTGCGGCAGACAGATCAAGGTGCCCAAGCGTTGAGACAAACGAAATTGCGACCCACAGAAGGCTGCGAGAGGAAAGCGTGAGGCTGGAGTTCTGCATCGGGAGCGTGCCGGCGAGGGGGGGATGTGGAACGGTGGGGGACGTATTCTACAACGGTCGTCACACGGATGCACCTCGCTGGGAACACAATGCGCGGTCTATCCAGCCACCGTGCCCTGTCAAGTCGGCGGAGAATCAGGAAAGGAATGGCAGAAGGATGGGGACCGCTAGGCGGGCGCTGAGTGGAAGTGGGGTAAGCATCCTGCTTGCCACCCCCGCCGGCTCTGCCGGCGAACGAGCGAGGCGGAGCCTGGGTTCAAGCCGAAGTGGAGTAAGCATCTTGCTTGCCACCCACGCCGGCTCTGCCGGCGAACGAGCGAGGCGGAGCCTGGGTTCAGGCGGAAGTGGGGTAAGCATCTTGCTTGCCACCCCCGCCGGCTCTGCCGGCGAACAAGCGAGGCGGAGCCTGGGTTCAAGCCGAAGTGGGATAAGCATCCTGCTTGCCACCCACGCCGGCTCTGCCGGCGAACGAGCGAGGCGGAGCCTCCAAAACACCGTGTCCCCAAGCGAAGCCCTACGCCGTGAACGATTTTTTAGCGGCAGGGCGCGAGCCCTCCGGTCTTTTCACAAAGATGCGGAACCGGAGGGCTCGCGCCCTGCCGCTAACACCATTCAAAACACAGAAGAGAAATCGTTCACGGCGTAGGGCGAAGCCTGGGAACAAGCGGCCGAGGCGATTGTGTATGTTGTGGGACCTCCGCTTCTTCGAACCGCCCCGCCCGTTGAGATGCATCTGCGATGAAACGACTACTCTTTTCCGCCACCGCGTGTTTGCTGCTGACACTGCAAATCCATCCAAATTCCTTCGCCGAATCCCGCGGCGATCGGATGAACGTATTGTTCATCATTTCGGATGACCTGACGTACACCGCACTCTCGTGCTACGGAAACACGGTCTGCCAGACCCCCAACATCGACCGGTTGGCGGCCAGCGGAACCCGATTCACGCGGGCTTACTGCCAAGGGACGTATTGTGGGCCATCAAGAGCCTCGTTCATGTCGGGGTTCTATCCGCACGCGACGGGCGTGCTGGGATACAAGAATCCGCGGCCCCAAATCGGCGACCGCGCGACGTGGTCTCAGCATTTCAAAGACAACGGCTATTATGCCGCGCGGGTCAGCAAGATCTTTCACATGGGAGTTCCCGGTGGGGTCGAAGATCACGGGCCGGGGCGGGATTATAACGGAGCCGATGACGCCTTGTCGTGGACCGAACGTTTCAACAGTCCCGGACCGGAATGGCGGGCCGCCGGCGACGGAGAGACTTTGGAAGGAAACCCTGACGGCAAGAAGCCGGTTGTCGGCGGCAACACGTTCGTGGTGGTCGAAGCCGACGGCGATGACGACGTCCACAGCGACGGCAAGACCGCGGCAAAGGCGTGTGAGCTGCTTCAGCAACCGCGTGACCAACCGTTTTGGCTGGGCGTCGGATTTGTCCGCCCCCACGTGCCTTTTGTCGCGCCCGCTACCTACTTCCCGCCCTACAAACCGTACAGCAAGCTAGAACTGCCGCCCAAGATCGACGGCGATTGGGACGACATCCCCAAAGCCGGCATCAATTACAAAACCAGCCAGAACATGAAGATGGATGTGCGTCGGCAAAAGAAAGCCGTCGGCGGCTACTATGCGTCGGTCGCGTACATGGATGCTCAAGTCGGTAAGGTGCTCGATGCACTGCAAGCGTCGGGACAAGCAGACCGCACGATCGTGATCTTCACCAGTGACCACGGCTACCACTTGGGCGAACATGATTTTTGGGCCAAGGTTTCATTGCGAGACGAATCGGCGGGCGTGCCGCTGATCATTCGCGTGCCCGGAAAGCAACCCGCCGTCTGCCACAGCTTTGTCGAATTGTTGGACCTGTATCCGACCGTCGCGTCCCTCTGTGGGTTGCCGATCCCGGAGCATGTGCAGGGCAAAGACATCTCGTTGATGCTGGATGATCCCGATCACCAGGTTCGCGAGTTCGCCTTCAGCGTCGCACCAATGCGGAAAGGCTTTTTGATCCGCGAGAATCGATTTGCGTTCATTCAGTACAATGAGGATGCATCCGGGGGAATGGAACTGTTTGATACCGACGTGGATCCGCAGGGGTATCGGAATCTGGTCGATGAGGAGAATTACCAAGACGTGGCGACGAGAATGCGGTCGACGTTGGCGAAGAAGTTGGCCGAAATCCGCAACAACGATTTATCACTGGATTGATGAATGAACCGTGGGATGACAGGCTGAAATTCGATCCCACTTTCCCTTGTCAGTGGCCGCGCCCGCTCGGTTGCTTGTCGTCGGTACACAGACGATAATGATCCGCTCTGGCCCCTCCTCTCATTCACCGGACATCGAACATGGATCGCCGAAAGTTTCTTGCAGGATCTGCATTGGTCGCATCCGCCGCTGCCACCAATCGCAACGCGTACGCCGCGGCGGGTGACAAGAAACGTCGCGTCGGTTTGATCGGATGCGGCTGGTACGGAAAATGCGACTTGCTGCAGTTGCTAAACATCGAGCCGGTCGAAGTCGTTTCGTTGTGCGACGTCGATTCGAAAATGCTCAACGAAGCCGCTGACCTGTTCGCCTCCCGTCAGGTATCCAAGAAACGGCCTCGGACGTATGGGCTGTACAGCGACATGCTGGCCGAACAGGACTTGGACATTGTCCTGGTGGCCACGCCCGATCATTGGCATGCCTTACCGATGATCGCGGCAGTTCAGTCCGGCGCCGACGTTTACGTCCAAAAACCGACGGGCGTCGATGTGCTGGAAAGCAAAGCGATGTTGGATGCCGCCCGGGCCAATGGCCGAGTGGTCCAAGTCGGAACGCAACGCAGAAGCACGCCGCACTTGATCGAGGCAAAACAACGTGTCGTCGACGCAGGATTGCTGGGCGATGTCGCGCACGCGGAAGTCTGCTGTTACTATCACATGCGAGCCAGGAAGAATCCACCGGACACCGCGCCACCGGAGTACCTGGATTACGAAACCTGGACGGGACCGGCACCGATGCGGCCTTACAACGAATTGGTGCATCCACGGTCTTGGCGTGCGTTCATGGAGTATGGCAACGGGATCGTGGGCGACATGTGCGTTCACATGCTAGACATGGTGCGCTGGCAACTCGGTCTGGGCTGGCCCAAACGGATCAGCAGCAGCGGCGGCATTTACGTCGACCATGACTCAAAAGCCAACATCTCGGACACGCAGTCGGCCCGCTTCGAGTTTGACGAGTTGGACATCAATTGGACGCATCGCAGTTGGGGCAATGCACCCGATCCGGAATGGCCGTGGGCCGGAATCATCTACGGTGATCGGGGCACGTTAAAGTTGGACGTTCACAAATACGAGTTCACACCCCGCGGCGGCGGCCAAAAGCTGACCGGCGAGAAGCTGATCGAAACCGACAAGTACCCCAGCGATCTTTCCGATCAGAAAGATTGGCGTCTGGAGTTGCACGTCGCATCAGCGATCCGCGGTCACATGCGAGACTTTCTCGATGCGATCGACGGCCGCACCAAGCCGATTGCCGACATCGAGCAGGGACACATTTCCAGCGCATCGTGCATCATGGCAAACGTGTCGATGGATCTGGGACGGTCGTTGGAATTCGATCCCGCGACCCACACCATCATCGGTGACGACGAAGCGACGGCCAAATTGAAACGTCCGTACCGCAAACCCTATGTGCACCCGTCGCAGGCGTAGGGTGTTTGCGAGGCAGAACGAAGCCGTCCACCTAGGGACGGCTTAGCAACGGCCGGAAAATTGGTGGGTTTCGTGACACGTCTCGCTGAACGCCACCACAATTGATTCAAGGTGCCCGTTGGACGACGGGGAATTGGTCAAAACATTTGGTGGTCAAAAAATGAAGAGTTCCGCCAGGATGCCACGTATGACGTCCTTTCTAGGTCATCGAGGAGAGCGCTACCGATGACGGCTTGGCAGGGACCATCGTCCCCGGAAAAGCGGTCGGGCGGCTCAGATGCTTCGCGACAGGGGCGGGTTCCACTGGATCTTCCAGCCGGCATCCATCATGGATGCACCGCCGCCCGCGGGGGCGGGTAAATCGCTCTCCCCCTCCAACTCGGGACGGTTCAGCTCGATCGCGTCGTCTTCGTCCACCGCCGGCTCAGGACCGGTCGTCTCGATGCTTTTCAAGCCCGTCTTGGGCGCGGCGTCGAAGGTTTCGGCCGGCTTCAGACTCATCTGACTGTCGGCCGAAGGCTGATTGATCGTCGAAGAGGAGCTGCTCGTTTCGGAAAACGACGAGAAGCCATGGGTGATGGCGCTGCCGAAGGAGTCATAGTAGGACATCGGCACGCGCATCACGGTCTGGCGTGGCACGACGACGGTCTCGGTGTAGGGTTCGTAAACTTGACGGGTCACCGGACGACGGACCGTTTGAATCACCTCTTCGTACTCGGTGTACTGGACGGTTTGCGGCACCTTTTTCGTCTCGTAGCGAATCTTGCTGGTTTGCACCGGCACCTTTCGCACCTGTTCTTCGGTGATCCAGCGTTGCTGTGTCACGGGCACCTTGCGGGTCATGGTTTTGGTGACCGGCCGCTGAACGACGTAGGGAACCTTGCGAACCATCGTCGTCGGCACCATCCGCGTCGACTGAACGGGAACGTTTTGGGTGACCACTTCGCTTTGCATCCGCGTGGTCTGGACGGGGACTTTCTGGGTGACCACTTCGCTCTGCATCCGCTGGACCTGGACCGGCACTTGGACTTGCTCGGTGACGGGCATGTAGGACGTTTGCGCGACCTGCTGTTGGATGTAGTTGGGCCGGTAAACGTACTGCGTTTGCGCCGTCGGCGGGGTGACCACCGGTTTGGCGACATAGCCGCCGTGGACACGAGCAAAAAGCCCGAGCGGACCTGGGGTGGCGTACAGTCCCCGTTGGTACTGCAATCCGTAGCCCACCGAACCGGGAGTGACCGTGGTTTGGGGGACGTAACCGCCGGCGTCGACGGTCTGGTTGACCATCGTCGTTTGGGGACGCAACGTCGTGTACTGTTGCGTCTGCATTTGCGTTTCAACGACCGGCCGTTGAACGGTGTATTGCTGCTCGTAGTAGCTGGTTTCGGTCACAGGCCGCTGAACCGTGTACTGCTGTTGGTACATCTTGGTTTCGGTCACGGGGCGGTACGTCGTGTATTGCTCTTCCCGCTCGGAGGTCTCCGTCACGTATTCGGTCTCGGTGTACGTTTCGTCTCGGTAGCTGGTTTCGGTGACCGGCTTCCACACGGTGAAACGCTCTTCTTTGTAGGAGGTTTCGACGGTATTGACGGGGACGGTCACTTCACGCGTTTCGGTGCGGGTGCGGACGACCGGCCGAAACGATTTGACTTGTTCTTCGACCATTTCGGTGCGGTACACCGGCCGCATCCGCTGCACCGTCTGTCGCTCGTAGGTGGTCGTCGGCTGGAGTCGGTAAGCCTGGGGATAGCAAAAGTCCTGAGCCCGCGCCCCACCGCTCCATAGACAAAGGGCGGAACCGGCGAGAACCAGATTGCGGGCGAACAGACTGCAGGGGAACTGGCGATACATCGCGAGGGGACCTTCTAGCAACTAAAACATGGAACGCGATCAAACGAACGCTGGGCGGCCCGTCGGCAGAGCCACCGGTTAAGGTTACGCAGTTCGTTAGCCAAATGCCAAAAAAAGAGCGGAAAAACCGGTGTTTTAGCTCACCAACGCCGCGCCAGCTTTACCATTTTGCCTGACTGTTTGCCCACTTCGCCTGATGTAAACTGCGTTCCGATGGGACAGTTTGACGGTTGGGAGGGTTGTACCGATCGTCTCGTTTCGCTCGTGAAACGCAAGCTGGAAGCTTACGCCACTTTCGTTCTGACCCGAAAACATAGCGTTGACCAAGCACTAGCCCGTATTGGTCAGCCATTCCGCTTGGGGTAGCCGTGCCAACCAGGCCAACCAAGCGTAATTCGAAGCCGAAATCATCGCCTCTCGGTGAGTCAATTTGAGTGCCGCTAACCCATAGGCTGCCTCTTTGCGACCGCCGTGCATGATCATCTCGTTGCCACTGGCAGGCCCGACCAGGTGTGCCAATTCGTGGACCATCGCGTCGGTCATGAAAAAGGTGTCTTTTCCTTGCATATTTTTGACGCACACTTTGACCCGTTTCTTGTCTTTTACTGCACTGTGAAACCCGCCGGGAATCGCCTCGGCAAAGATCGCATGGCCTTTTTCATTCCTACAACTGCCTCCGGATCGCACGAAGGGCTTGACGGCGCGGCGGGCACGCGGATACCGATTGAAGATCTTGATGATCTTGTTGATCGCGTGGATTTGCTGTTTTTCGGTCGACAAGCTCTTGATTTTGAAACAGCGGTCGACGAGATCGTAGCTCGGTTTTTGTTCCTTCTTGCCTTCCAGGTAGAGAATCGCGTTGAGCAGTTCGACGACGGCTTTGCGGGCCCACTGTTCGGCCCGATTGACGCTTGAATTGATCCGCGTCATGACGTCCTTTTCAGACTCCGTCGTGGGCACGAACAGGCTTGTGCCAGGCCCCGACGATCCCCCGCCCCCGCCCGATCCGCCGCCCGATCCCCCACCCGATCCGCCGGCGGACGGTTGTAATTCGTTCAATTTGGCGATCGTGCGATGTCCGGGGTCGACGCGGGCATCGGCGCGGGCGGCTCCGAAGTGATGCTTCTGAAAGAGGTAAATCGCGCGTTCGGTCTTGGGACCGTTGAGCCCGTCGACGACGAGAAGCGGGTTAGGACGTCCGGCATTGAGCGGGACCCGGTTGAGGGCCTGCTGAATCGATTTGACGTCGGAGCGAAGATTCTTTCCCTGGCGACCGACCGAGCCCGAGATCGTGATTTCAGTGGCCGTCCCACCGGGTTCGCCCGATCCAGCCGTGGGTGAGCAGCGACCGAACAGCCCATACCCCATACACTCTTCGCGGCGTGCAGACATGATTCGTCTCTTGCGTGAAAGAAAGATCAGCAACAGTGATGGTCGTACCCAGTCGCGGTTTGTTGCGTGCATTTTTTGAAATTCACCGTTTTATCGGGCTTTGCCGCAATCAGGCAAAAGGCATGCACAGCATGCCCTACCTGTCTGGACATCTGACTCGCTGGACGGCGTCAGCAGCGTCAATCGCCTGGTGGGCCGGGACGCTTGCCGGCGGGCCCGGTCAGGCGGGTTCGTCGCCCGATGCGGCATCGAAGGTGGATTCGATTTCTCGATAGTTCGCCCGCATCGCGTCGAGTTGCTCTTTCAACCGCTCCAGGTCTCGGCCGTTGTCGATCGATTCGCTCAAGATCGGTCGCAGCCATTCCTGCATCAAGTGGAATTGACCTTTGATCAGATCCGCCAAAACGCGTGGGACCTTGTGCTGCACGTAGACCTTCTGATCCGGCGGCTGGGCGGTGGCTTGATGCTCGCTGATGCGTTGCAGTTGCTCGCCGGTCGATTTCAAGCTTGCCGCGACTTGATCGGCCGAGGCGGTCAGGCTGTGTCGCAACGCATCGATGCGGGCGTCCATCCGCTCTTCGGTGCCGTCGCCGCCGACCGCGATCGCTCGTGAGATCACCTGCCGAATCGATTCCAAACCGTCCCGCATCGATGCCAACTGCCGCATCAGTTGCCCCGCCTGGTCTTCGCTGTCGAGCCCCTGCATGCGGACACTTTCGACGAAGGCATACTTGATGCTGTCCCAACGCTCCTTTTCTTCGGGAGTGAGAATCCCCATCAGTTCTTTGAATTTCAGCACGTTGGCTTCGTTGTCGGTCGTCAGCGTCTGTGCGTCCTGTTCGTAGCTGCTGACGATCAGCGATTGCAATTCCTTGGCGTTCATCACGCTGGCGACTTTTTCCGCCATGCGATTCATGTTTCGATAACTGCCCTGGAGCTTGAACGGCGGTTCGGTGCGGTACGCGTCGGCCTGGGCGGCGCTGCGGATGTACGCCCGGTTGACGCGCAGCACGACGTCGCGGACCCGCAACAGCTTTCGCATCACCTCGTACATGTCGCGGACTTGGTCCGGTGAAAAATTGCCCTGCAGTTCGATGCCTTCCATGGTGTCGCGTTCGGCGGCCCGGATGATGGCGCGGGCATCGTCGGGCGAAGCGGATGACAACGGCGCGAGCGTCGGATTGCTGGTCAAGCAGTTTTCCAGGTAGCTCATCTCAAACGCGTCGGCCGACTCCCCGATGATCTCGCCGAGGTTGTACACGTCGGCGCGGTTGGACAACATGTCGGGAATCTGGAATCGGTCGCCGCTTTCGGTGTAGGGGTTGCCGGCCATCACGACCGAAACACGTCGGCCACGCAGATCGTAGGTTCTCGTCTTCCCATTGCTGACGCCTTCGATCTTTCGCGTCGCATCGCAAAGCGAGATGAATTTTTGCAAGAACTCGGGATGCGTGTGCTGGATGTCATCCAGGTACAACATCACGTTGTCGCCCATTTCCAGCGCCAGATTCAACCGTTCGACTTCTTCTTTCGCGGCCGCGTTGGGCGCTTCGGCGGGGTCGAGCGAGGTGACTTGATGTCCGATCGCCGGTCCGTTGATCTTCATAAAGACCAGGCCGAGTCGATTGGCGATGTATTCCATCAAGGTGGTCTTTCCGTAGCCCGGCGGAGAGATCAGCAACAACAGCCCCATGCGATCGGTCCGTTTGTTCTCGCCCGCGGCCCCCATCTGTTTGGCCAGGTTGTCGCCGATCAACGGCAAATAAACTTCGTCCAGCAGTCGGTTTCGAACGAAGCTGGTCAGGACGCGCGGTTTGAACTCATCGAGCCGCATGTCCTCGCGGGCCACGTCGACGAGTTTGGATTTGGTCTGGTTCAGTTTTCGATAACGCGGCACGACATCCAACATGTACCGCCCGACGCGTCGCAACAGTTCATGATAGTGGACGACCATCGATCCACCTTGGATCCGATCATGGTTCCCGACCAATCCGGTCAACGATTTTGCGACCGCCACTTCGGCGACACTCAGATTCGATAAGCCGCCGGACAGGATGATCCATGCCAATTCGTCCAAGTAGTAGTGCGGCGGATCCACCTGATCGCCGCCGGAGTGATTTGCCAAGAACGCTTTGGCCCAGTTGCGTGCCAGGACGAATGCACGCACCGGATCACTTTCGTTACTCTTCATCGCGGTTTCGAGCAATTTTTGCCGATCGACTTCGGGGACCGAATCGGTGAACGCTTGAAAGAGCCCCGCGGCGCGAGCACTGCAGACGTTTTTCCGTGAGTTGTCGACGAGTTGGTCGAAGAGGTAGTTTGCGATCGCCTCGGCAGTGACGTTGTGATCGAACAGCGGCCCCCAGTACTGAGCGTCTTCTTCTGCCAACTCGGCCAGTCGCTGGCGGAATTCAACCGCCGGTTCGGCATTCGGATAGGCTTTGGCCAGTTTGGCAAACCCTCCGATCCAGTCGGTCATTTCCTTACGCGTCTTCCCCACCAACAGTTTGCCGAACCAGAGCAGGCTGGCGGCCCGAACGCTGGGCGGATGCGCGAGCAGTTCGATGTGCGCATCGATTTCCAACAGGGCTTTCAAAATGCTTGCGGCATCGTGATCGTGAACCCCTTTCGCGTATCCCTGATCGAACCGTCCGCCGATCTGCGATTGAACCCAAGCGGGATTAACTTTCTCCGCGGTCAATTTGTCCTTATATGAATGTCTGTTTTGGAACAGGTCCACGGCCAAGTACTCGGCCCGATAAACGTGGCGGTTTTCGCTGATCAGTTCCTGATTCCACAGATCCCGGGCATCCGACAGAGCCGGGTCTTCCAGCGGAGAGAAATACTGGGTTCCGGTCAAATGCAAACACATCGCATCGTTGCGCAGGACCGTGGTCAGATCCAGCGGCTGCGTGTTGACGGCGAACTTTTGTTTCCCCAGGCGAATGATGTCGCCTCCATCTTCGTACAGATCTTGGCGATCCTTCAGTTGCCGCACCGAGTCCTCGCGGATCGTCTTCATCCGGCTTTGCAGATCGCCGACCCGCACGGCATCGTCTAGGGCCTGCAGCTGGTCGATGATGTCGCGAACCTTTTCGACCATCAGATCGCCGGCGAAGTAGGCCGCGATGTCGTCGGCCGATTCCATCGATCGCACGCGATTGTCGATGCCTTTGAGAATCCGATCGGCTGCCGAGGAAAGCGATTCGGCGCGGCGGTTGCGTTTCTCGACCAACTGGACCTTTCGCGACTCGAACGCCGCATAAACTTCTTCGCGGCGGACGGCCAGTTGCTCGATAAAATCGTCGAACTCGGCGAACTTGCCTTCCAGTTCTTCCAGTTGCACCATGACCTTGGTCAGGTATTCGTCGCAGCGTTCGGGGCTGTCGCAAACGTCCAAGTAGCCGGCTGTGGTTTGCTCGAGCAATTTCAATTGTGATGCAAATTCGGCGCGACCCTCGACGCCGACCAACTCGGTGGTGCGTGCCTTGAGCGCGCTGCGAACGCGGTTGACCGAGGCGAACACGTCGCCGATCGCGTCGATGATCTCGGTGCGTTTGGTTGCGTCCTCGATCCGCAGGTTGCTGACGGTCTCGGTCAACAATTCCAGTTGTGATGCGGCGGCGTCGATTTCTTCGCCCAGCGATTTGGATTCCGCGACGGTGGCGACTTCGGCGACGCGTTCGTTCGCCGCGGCAATGCGTTTGATGTAGGGATCGAGCGCGCCCGGGGTGAGCAAGAAATCAACACATCGACGGCTCAGTCGTTCGCTGCGTTCGGCCGTGGTGGACTCGAGTTCCTCGACGACCTCCAAGTCGACGTATCGCAGTTCTTTGAGTCCCAGGGCGTGTCCACGCTGGGTTCGCAGTTCGGCCAACGATTTGACGAAATCATCGATCGACTCGAATCGACTGCGTTCGATCTTCTTGATCAAGTCCTCGATGGCGGCGGAGACTTCCTGGGTGCGTGTGTTCGTTTCGCGGCGGGCACGGACGACTTTGTCGAATTCTTCGACGGCCGCGTTGGAGGCCTCACGGATTCTCTGCAACGGCTCGGCGAGGTTTTCCGTTTCCGCCTTGTCGATCCAGAAGTAACTGTCCAGGATGTCAGACGACTTCTTGTTCAGATCCAGATACAGACCTTCGTAGCTATCGTCCTTGTCGATCAACTGCAGCAATTCGCTGCATTCGGCCATCCCTCGGACAATCTCTTTATTGCCGATTTTGAACAGCAACGAGTCGGTTTGGTTTTCGGGGACGAAGTTGGGACCGGTGAACGGTGTCTGCCAGATTTGGACGGCATGGTGCTTTTGGGCTTCTTCTTGGCCGCGAAAACATACCATCTCGCCGCGTTCGAAGAACGTTTGCCCGTGACAGATCAGCGGCGTATCAACCGTCTGCTTGATCAGGTTATAGCGCAGTTGAACATAGGTGCCCGAGATCGGCGCGTAGAACAGGTACAGGTAGTCTTCGCCGTTGGAAGCGGCGACGGTGCGTTGGTAACGCATGTCGCTGAGCCCGGTTTCGAAGCGTTTGAATTCTCCGGTTTGCAGATAATAACCGCCGGGAAAAATCAAACCTTGATCCCCCGGCAACATGACGCACGCCGCGGCGATTTCGTCCAGACGGATGACCTGCTGGATTTTGCTGTTGTAGACCAGGTACCGGAATTGGTCTTCCTGGTAGGGTTTCATTTTCAGCAGCACCAGATTGCCCAGAATCGCGTAATAGATTTCCGCGTCATCAAGGGTTTGGTCTGGATTGTCGACCGGCTCGCAATAAATCCCTTCACCGCTGCTGGTGTTGTTTTCGACCTTGATCGTCAGGTCACCGCCGACGGTTTCCACAAACACAAGGTCTTCGATCGAGATGTGTGGGTGGTCGCCATAGTGGTGCTGGTCGCGGGTGGTGCGAGCCCAGCGGAATTCATGCTGTGCGGGTTCTTTGACCTCGTGATCGCTACGGTTGTCGATGTATTCGATGGCGTCGGGCGAGACCCGCCACTTAAACGACTTGATATCACGGGTCGTCTTGCCGACCTGAAACACCATATGCAGCATCGGGCCGGAGCGATAGAAACGCGAAAAACGCGTGTCCTTGTAGAACCGGTACAGTTCGCTGAAATCATTGTGGAAACGTGAGTCGCCGATCAGATCCAGCGAGGCTTCGTGGAACTGATTGTCTTCGAATCGGTAGGCCGAAAAGACGTCCGAAAGTTCGATTTCCGTCTTCAGGCCGAACTGCACGTTGTAACCAAACAAGAACTCGTCGCCGATCGAGACCAAGTCGCGGGGCACACAATTGTGCTCGGTGGTGACGCGTTCGGTCGAGATCAGCTTGGTCTCGATGTTGCCAAACACCTCCGCACGCGACTCGTTCAGCTTGGCAAGACGCTCACGCAGGTTGTCTGCGGCATCACGCAAGCGATTGCGGAGAACTTCATAGGTGCCGGCGGCGAGTTGGGAGTCGGGCATGGATTGGCTCCCGAAGGGTGGGTTTGGAAAGCAGGCGACGGAATCAAAATGCCCGGGGACGAACCCCCGGGACGATCGGCGAGGTAATCGGAGGCTTCACGCCCGCCCGTGGCCGAGCGGTGTGAAATCGAAGGTCGGCGGCAAGCCGCTGGACATGCCGCCGAGTCCCGGCCGAGTTACGCTAAACCGCCTTTCAGATTTTTGCCGTTGCCGGAGGGGTTGGCCAGCAGACGACTCGCTTTCTGGTCCGCGATGTTGGCGGTTCCGGCCATTCCGAGCAGACTGGTCAGTTGTGACCGCATGTCGTCGGTATCGGCCATCCCCATCATTTTGGCGATCAAGGCGGCGATGGACAGGTCCTTCACGCCGTCGGTGTCCAAGTTGAATTGGCCGATCATCTTGGTCAGCTGGTCGCGGAAGTACTCCGCGTTGCCGTCGAAGAACGTGTCCTTGATGTCCGTGGCGACGCGGCTGTTGTAGACGAATCGGTCGATCGCCTTGCCGCCCTTGACGGCCGAAGTGATCTGATCGAAGAACTCGCCGTCGCCACCGACGATGTCGATACGAGCGGCCTTGAGGGCTTCGCTGACGACCCCGGCTTGGCTTTCGGCGATGCCACGCTGGGCATCGATCGCGGCGATTTCGACATCCTTTTCTTTGCTGAGCTTGAGTTTGAATTCCTCGTGCTCCTTTCCGACGCTGTCGAAGATCTTCATCGCTTCGGCTTTCTCGGTGATGCCGACCGCCTCGCTGCGGTACTTTTCCAATTCCACGCTGGCTTCGGCCATGCCCTGCTTTTCGATCGCAGCGGCTTTGGCTTCGATCCCCTTGGCTTCGGCGACGGCTTTCTTCTCCAAGACCGTCGCTTCGGCGAAACCTTCTTTTTCCAAACTCGCTGCCTTGGCTTCTCGCACACGTGCTTCGGCAAGTCCCGCCGCGGCGGCTTGAGCGGATTCGGCTTCGGCAAGCATTTTCGTTGCCGCGGTTTCTTTTTCCGCCGCGTCGCGTTTGGCTTCCGCTTCGATGCGAATTTTCTCCGCCAACAACTCGCTGGATTCCTTTTCCGCTTGGGCCAGCTTGGTTTGGCGAATCAGCTCTTCCTCGGCCTTCATTTCCGCAGCCGTGATTTGAACCTTTTTGGCCCGTTCGGCTTTGGCGATTTCTTCGGTGTCCTTGATGCGTTCCTGTTCTTCGACGACGGCTCGTTCGACGGCGACGCGTTCGCGGATGACTTCTTGGATGTTCCGCTTTTCGGTTTCGATCGCCTTTTCCTTTTCGACTTCGGCGACCCCGACGACTCGCAGGCGCTCGGTGGCTTCCAAGTCACGGTCACGATTGACACGTTCCAATTCGACGGCGTCGGTTTTCTCTTTGTTGCGCTGGGCGACGAGGATTTGGCGGTCCTTGTTTTCCGTTGCGACGCCCAATTCTTCTTCGGTCGCGATTCGCGCCCGCTCGGATTCCAATCGCTGTTCCTCTTCGACCTTTCGGGCCGAAGCCTGTTCGCGGGCGGTGATTTCGGCGATTTCGCGTTTCTGTTTCTCGACCGCTTCGACACGCTGTCGCTCAAGCGCAAGGATCGTTTCTTCCGCTTCGACGTCCTGCTTTTTGAGCGTTTTTTCCTTGTCCCGGGTGAATTGATTTTCCTTGACCTTTTCGGCGGCGGTCAATTCGGTGATCTTTTTGATCCCTTCGGCGTCCAGAATGTTGTTGGGCGAAAGGAGTTCCAGCGGCGTTTGTTCCAGGTAGTCGATCGCCGCGTCGTCGAGCCGGTAACCGTTCAAGTCGGTGCCGATGACTTTCAGGATTTCGTCTTTGAACTTGTCGCGTTCGTCGTACAGTTCGACAAAATCAAACTGCTTGCCGACGGTCTTGAGTGCTTCGGAGAACTTGGCGTCAAACAGTTCACGCAGTGTTTCAAGTTCCGAACAGCGGCGTGCCCCGATCGACGCGGCGACTTCCTTCATTTCTTCTTCGCTGCTGTCGACTCGAATGAAGAAGGCGACTTTGATGTCCGCGCGAATGTTGTCTTTACAGATCAGCCCCTCGCTACCCTGACGGCTGATTTCAAAGCTCTTCAGCGACAGGTCCATCAGCTCGTAGCGATGGATCACAGGGACGATCAGCATGCCGTTGCCGGTGACGACGTCCATCTTGCCCATCCCGGTCTTGACGATGGCTTGGTCCGGGCCGACCACCATGTAACATTTTTTGATCGTCGCGACGATGCCGAGCAGCACCACAAAGAGAATCCCGACACCGATCAGGACACTCGTCAGCAGGCCTTCGGCCAGCAGCGGCGTCGCAAGAATACTCCAAGTCATCACGATTCGTTCTCCGGTTCAAGTTCAGTAACGGTGTAAATCCGTTTGGTTGGGTCAAACTCTAGAATCCGCACTTCCGTCCCTTTCGGAATCTCAGCCCCCGTGGTGCGGACATTTAGCAAAAGCGGAGCGGCATTCGTCCGAAACTTAGCTTGCCCGAACGTGGACGAAGCCTGGATTGACGAAATTTCGCAGGTCGCCCCGATCAGTCGGTCCTTGTCGTAACCCGGTTCGGGCGTGAATTTGCCGACGACCGGCTGGGTGACGAATTTGGTCGCCACGACGGCGATGACAAAGTTTCGCGCGCCCAACAAGATCGACGGCAGCCAGACCGGCTGGTATCGCGAGGCGTCGAAACCGTGCCACAAGCCATAAGACACCATCCAGAACAGGACGGTGAATGCCCCAAACCAAATCACCAAGGGCACGCGTCCGAAGTTGGACCAGCGGACCGTCGTGGCCGCAAACCCGCCCAAAAAGTCGAAACCGCCCGCGTGTCCGATGTCCGCATCCCCGCCGGCGACGTCGAAATCGACCGCCTCCAGATCCGGCGTCCCCACGTCCACATCCATGTCCATCGACATGTCGGCGTCCAGGTCAATGTCGGGCGCATCGAGATCCAGTTCGATCAGCCCGATCAACGCCACCAACGTGTACATCACCATCAGGCAAACCAGAATCGACGCCGGCCATACCGGACCGACGAACATTCGATTGGCGAGATCTGTCAGTACTTCTTCCACAGCGGTCATGCCCAGCAAGAGTCATGCGATTCCTAAACCGACTCGTTAGCGTAGGGCATTTTCAGACCGCCGGAGGGGCGCGGGGTTGCCGAGAAAGAGGAAAACTCACGAAGTCGCAGCGAAAGGAAGTGCGACGGCGCGAAACTCCGATGGATCGCGGGGCCCGCTTTTCACGCCACGTGCGTTGAGTCTGAAGGTGTGAGCGGAACGGCGCGAGCGGGCTGTCGCTAGCAAAAAAACACCCGCTTGGCGGCGTCAGCCCTGCGCCGCCAACCCCGCTCGGACGCGGATGGTGTCCAGATCCAGCAGACCGATCAAGCGACCGCTGGCGTCGGCCACGGCGAATTGACGACAGCCTTCCAAGGGCCGTGTGACGACGGATTCCAAGGATTCATCCGGAGACAGCACCGGCGCGTCATATCGAGCCAGTTGGCCGACGGTGGTGCGGGGATCGGCACCGCGCTCGACGGCTTCGGTGACGTCTTCGAGCGCCAGGATGCCGACGACGAACTCGTCCTGACCGACCACCGGAACCGCGGTCGTCGGGCACGATCGCAGCGACGGAAGTAACTCATCGAGTTCCATGTCCATCGGCAACCGGGGTGGTTGATGAATCATCGCGTCGTTGATCGTCAAATCACGCAGCGGCTCGATCACGTCGACTTGTCGCGCTTCGCTCAAGCCCGCGTAACAGATAAACACCGCGATCAGCCCCGCGGTCACGGCGCCATGGTGCAGCGCTAAGCCACCCATCACGACGGCGCACAGGACGCCGATGTAAGACGCAATCCGTGTCGCACGCCGATACTCGATCCCCATCGCCAAGACGCTTCGCAGCACCCGCCCGCCGTCCATCGGAAACGCCGGGATCATGTTGAACAAAACCAGAGCCGTATTGATCAACATCATCGACAACAGGTACCCCAACGGTGTCGGTGAATTGAGCACTTCGATGACCCGATCGCCCGCTTCGGCCTCCGTCAAAATTTCTCCCAGCGAGGGCAGCCCCAATCCGGGCAGGAGCCACAAAACGGTTCCCAAGATCAATAGAATCACGACGTTCACCGCTGGACCGGCAACCGCGACCAGAAATTCTTGCCAGGGAATCCGCGGGATCTTCATCAATCGGGCGACGCCGCCGATCGGAAACAGCGTGATGTCCAACGTTTCGATGCCGAAACGACGGGCCATCAAAGCATGGCCGTATTCATGTAGCGTCACGCACAAGAACATGCCCAACAACAGCGTGACTCCGAAAACCGTGCCGATCACGCCATCCTGGTATCCTGCATAGGCGACGTAAGCGACCAAAAGGGCGAACGACCAGTGGACGTAGACGCCGATTCGAAAGTAAGTTCCCAGTTTGAGTCGTCTTCGCCACACGTCGGCTCGGCCCGTTCAATAAGTCCGTAAAATTCCGTCAGTTCCTCAACCGCATCACACTATGTTACGCCACAAACTGATTCACCCCCAGATCTCCTCCATCCTGGCTGCCTCGGGACACCATAGCACCATCCTGATTGCCGACGGGAACTACCCCGCAGCGAGTAAACGAGGCCCCCGCGCCGAACTGGTCAGTTTGAATCTAATGCCCGGCGTCCCGACCTGCAATCAGGTTCTCGAGGCCGTCCTGTCGGCGATCCCGGTCGAAACCATCCAGACCATGAAGACGGAAACCGAAGGCCCCTACGCCCTGGACGGCGATCCGCCGGTCTGGGACGACTACCGAGCGACGATCAAATCCGAAGGCCTGGATCTGGAATTGGAACCGATCGAAAAATGGGATTTTTATAAAGCGGTCAGCACCGAAGACCACGTGCTGACGATCCAAACGGCCGATCAGCAACGCTACGCCAACATCCTGCTGAGCGTCGGCGTGCGGATGTAGCGCGGATGAACCGTCTTAGCGGAAGGGCGCGAGCCCTCCGGTCTTTCACGATGTTATTGAAGCGCGACCGGACGGCTCGCGCCGTTCCGCTAACACCTTTCGAGCCAGAGTGGATGAGATAGGGCTTGCGGCCTGCCGCTAGCGCCACAGCCATTCGCGGAAACCTTCGACGACCTGCTGTCGTTCCGCGATCGCTCGCCAAACGACAAACAACCCCAGCGTCAGCGCGACGATGATCATCGTGCCGCCACGCCGCGGGGCCGGAGGCGACGTCGCTTCCGCTTTGTCTCTCAAGTGCCCCAACAGTTTTTCCCAGAAAACACTCGTCGCGATCGGTTCGAACGATTCAATCGACGTCGAATCGATCGCTTGATGCCCCGCCGCTCGCAAGTGGACGCGCAACTGGGGCAGAAACACCTGCAGCGTCTCTCGATCACACGTCGCCTCGGCATCGAGTTCCAACGCGGCTTCGAGTAACGGCAACAACATCTGCTCCGGCATCCGCCCGTACACAACCAATCGCGGGCGCGCGGTCAGCGCAAACAGAGAGATGATCAGCCCATAAAACGTCGCCAGGGCAAGCCACACCCAGCCGCCAAACACGCCGGCCGCCGCCTTGGGGAAAAAAAGTTCCCCCGGACCGATGGCCACCAAACCGACGACCGAAAACCCCAGCGCCGCAATATCGCGCCCTCCCGTCGTGATCAACACCCGACCGCTGAGACGAATCATCCCTAGCAACAACAGATACGCGACCAGCGGAAGCAAGGCGATCAGCAAGTAGATCGGTTCGATGGACATGCGCGGGTGAAGAGGCCGGGAGTCGGAGGGGAGGCGATTCGGTCCGTAAAGCGTACCAATTTCAACCGCTCGACGCGACGGAGGAGACGAGGCGGCGAGAGTTCTGCGAAACAGCCGGATGATCCGACCGATCGGACCAATCGGCAGATTGCTGGTAAGTGATCGCGGTGGTTGGTCAAGCAAAACAGGCCAGTGGGAAGATCGCGCCGCACGCTTTTTTCAACGAAGCACCTTTTTCGAACACGCAACGTACTGCATGAGTCAACCATCCCATCTGACGTTTTCGCAATCGGTCACCACCGGTGTCGATCAACAGAACGCGCTGCCCTCCCAACCGCAAGGTCCCTCCGACGTGATCGGCCGAGTCGAACAGACGCTCACCGAGGTTGAAAACGCGTGCCGGGAAATCGGAGACGAACGCAACTGCGCGTTCGGGCTGAGCGTGATCGTCCCCGTGTTCAACGAACGAGACACCCTGCCGAAAATCTTAGACCGCATTGATGAGGTGATGCCGGAGGGGACGCAAACCGTGGTGGTCGACGATGCCAGCACCGACGGGACAGCTCAATGGTTGACGGCGCTGCCGCCGCGGGCCAATCGAACGATTCTGTTGCGCGGCCGCAATCACGGCAAGGGCTCCGCCGTCCGAATGGGCATGCGGCACAGTCGCGGCGAAATCGTCGCGATTCAGGACGCCGATACCGAGTACGATCCGATCGACCTGCTGGACGTCATCCAGCCGATTCAACAAGGCGAGGCAGAAGTCGTGTACGGCTCGCGCTACCTCGGACAGAGCGATGACCCGTCGATGTTTCATCGGCTCGGCAATTGGGCTCTAACCGCACTCAGCAATTGCATGACCGGCCAGCGATTGACGGACATGGAAACCTGTCACAAAGCGTTTCGAGGCGAATTGGTGCGATCGATTCGGATCAAAGAGTGTCGATTCGGATTCGAACCCGAAATCACCGGCAAGATCGCCGAACGCGGAATCGCGATCGCCGAAGTGCCCACCGGTTACCAGTACCGCAGCTATGACGAGGGCAAAAAAATCACCTGGAAAGACGGCATCGCCGCGCTGGCGTGCATGTGGCGCTACCGCAACGCGGGATGGCTGCGGCGTGCGGTCGCCGGGGCGGGCAGAGTGCTGATCCGCCTGCCGCGTCTGGCTCGCAACAAAGTGGCGTAAGCTAATTGCCGGGCAGTTGCCGACGGTGTTTCGGCGTTTCCGAGGGCGGCAGCTCGCAGTCAAACTCTTCCTGGTAACGGCGTCGTTCGACGGGCGTGGCGTAGAACCGCAGCCATGTCTCAGTATCCTCGACGCACATCCACTCCAGGGCCTTGCCCGGGACATCGACTTTCTTTTCGCAGCAGGGCAGGATATCGCGATAAATGATCGTGTACAGTTCTCGATCACAGAGGTGATCGGTGCACCGCAACACGATGTGCTTGCTGTACAACTTTTGAATCGTCTTTTTCAGTCGGTGCGAAAGTTGCGAGTCCCCCAAGGCGTCGGGCGGCAGCAAGTGAAGCGGCGGAGCGAACCAGTCGGAGATCGGCAGGGCAGGTGCCCGTTCCCAAGCCAACATCGATGCCAAGTATTCGTTCTCGGCTTGCAGCGACATTCGGTTGATCGACGATTCGATCGACTCGTCGCGGTAGGGCTCCAGCTCATCCCGAAGCCGCGCGTTGGCCAACATTAATTCGACTTCGTCGATCGTTTGGCGGCGGGTTTCTCGCATGTCCATCTAAACCGGTTGGCAGGGGGGGGAGGCAGCTAGGCTGGTGCAAAGGATCGGTCGACCGGCCCGCAGGCAACCCTGGTGGGGCACCGTTCGGCTGACCGAGTCGTCCAACGATGCTCTGATGGTATCTGTCCTTTGCCGCCACTCAACTTGCAACTGAAGCAAAACCGCGGTTTCAAATCAATTTCGTCGCTCCGGCCTTGGCTTGACCGTTACGAACGGAATGGCTTATCAGGATTTGCCGTCAATTCGGCAGGCAACGTGTGTCTTTCCGAAAAGATCGGCTCCCGTCACGGTCATCGCGAGATCAGATCTCGATACAGCTGGGCGTGGCCCTCGACCATTTTCTCAACCGAAAACACTTCCTCGATGCGTTGTCTGGCGGTGGCCCCCAGCCGGTCGGCCGCGTCGGGGTGCTCCAGTAAATCCAGCGATTCGCGGGCCAGCGCTGCACGGTCTCCCAGTGGAACCAGTCGACCGGTTTGATCGTCGATCACCAAATCTCGATTGCCGGGGATGTCCGAGGCGATCACGGGGATCCCGGCTTGCATGGCTTCGATCACCGCATTGCTCTGGCCTTCATACTCGCTGCCGATCCAAAACAGATCCGCGTGCGGCAACAGTTCGGCGACATCATCGCGCGCGCCCGCAAAACGAACGTGTTTGGGGATCGTGACGGAGTCGCGAAACCGCAGCAATTCAGCCTTTTGGGGACCGTCGCCGATCACGACCAACGTGGTGTCGCCACGCGTGCAGGCGAGCAGTTCGGCGGCCCAGATCAAATCACGATAACGCTTTTGCGGCCACAGGCGGCCGACCGCCAGCACCAGCTTTCGCTCCACCGAGACGCCGAGCCGCTCGAAAGCCTGCGAGCGCGAGATCGGCGTCGCAGCCCGCGGGGGAATGCCATTGGGGATGACATGAAACAGATCGGGGGCGATGCCGTGACGCGCATAAAACTCCTGGACCCCGGAACTGTTGGTCGTGATCGCGGCCGAACGTCGTGCCAGAAAACGATCGATCTGAAAATGCCACCAGGATTTCCAAGGGTCGACGCAACGTTCACTGGCGACAATCACCGGAACCTTGGCCAGCAGCGCCGCGGCGCGGCCGAAGCTGTTGGCGGCGAACAACCAGGTGTGCACCAGATCGGGCGACCAATCCGCCAACACCCGTCGCAGCCGAAACAACGCCGTCGGATCGGCCTTGAAACGCTTGCCGATCACGGTGACGGAGATCCCAGCTTGCCTCAGCGATTCGCTTCTCGGACCGTCGCGCGTCAACAGGAAGACTCGCACGTCAAACTCCTCGCGCGGCAGGTTTTCGGCCAACAACGCAAGCTGCTTTTCGGCACCGCCTCGGTCCATCGTCGGAATGATCAGCGCGATTCGAAGTTTCATTGCGCGTTTTCCAGCGATGTCGATTGCGAAGTGTTCGGAGACGATCCGGCGACGAGTTGGCGAAAGAGGGTGACATAACGCTCGATGGAGTCGCTTCGTGATCGGCTTCGTTGCATGATCCGACGCGTCTGCCGGGCGCGCCGGCGAGCCTGCTCCAGGTTGCCGACGATCTGTTCAATCGCGAAACGCAGGGTTTTGGGGCGCGCGGGATCGAACCACCAGACCAAGTGGCCAGCCTGCTCGGACATCTGGTCGACAGCCTCGGGATCGGCTTGGAGTGCATCGCCACGACGCTCGATGATCCGCAGCCGGACCTCCGACTCGCTGACGCCGAAAAACTCGCGCGCCGTTGCGGTATTGGCCAGCACCAACGGCAATGCGGCCGAGATCGCGGTCGGGACCTGATGTTCGAAGCCCTCGTCGCCGACATGGACCATCAAGTCGGCTGCGGAATAGACATCGTCGGGTGATCCGAAGGAGCCCGGCATCGCCATCGATTGCCGCAACCCGTCGCTTTTCAGTCGCGAGTAGATCGTTTCACGCAGCGGGCCATCGCCGATCAACCAAAACTGTAATCCGCGGATGTGATTGGAAAGCAGGTAGGCCGATTTCACCAGTGTCATGATGCCCGAACTTCGATCCAAGCGTTCGACCGACAGGACGACCGAGCAGGATTCGGGGACGAACAGATCGCCGTTGATCCGCGACATCGCCCGGCGAAGATTTTTGGGACTCGATAACCCATGCTCCTTCGTCGGACCGACCCCATGGGCAATGCGATGGGTCCGCGTCTTGTCGCCGCCTTCGGCCAGCCAACGGCGATGGACCGAGGCACTGTCAAGAATGACGGCAGCGGCGTCCATCACGGCTGATCGACAACGCTTTCCGATGCGACTCTGTTTGAAGAATTCCAAATCGCTACAGTCGCCGTGCCCGGAAAGGCGAACCACCGCAGGAACACCGATCGCCCGGGCGGCTTCGACCGCCGCAATCGCTTCTTCACGACCGGCGTCACAGTAGACGATATCGCACGAGGTCGGATCGGATTCAATCCAGTCACGCAGGTAGCGAATGTAGCGTGATGCCGTGCGGTCACCACGGGCCGTCCAACCGGTTCGAAACATCCGAATCGGCCGATACACCTGACACTCGCGAAACGAAAACCTCTCCGCCCAGGAGCCGGCATATTTCGGCGTCACGACCGACACCTGAATCCCCGCCAGCCGCAACCCGGTGGCAAGTTCCATCAAATGGCCGGCCGAATCGATCGACCCGTGCGGCCAAAAGTGTCGACCGATCAGCAGAACACGGACGGGGCGTTCCAAACCACTCACTGTTTCGATTTGTGCTCCGTCGCTTCGATCTCGTGCGTCTCCAAGACCGCCAGGTAGGGCAGGTTGCGGTACATGTCCAAGTAATCCAAGCCGTAGCCGACCACAAATTCATCGGGGATTTCAAACGCCACAAAGTCGGGACGCAGTGACACGGCATGCTCGCGATGCTTGTGCAACAACACCGCCGTCTTGGTCGATTTCGCGCCGAGTTCCTTGATCATCCCCGACAACCGATCCAACGTTCGTCCGGTGTCAAAAATGTCATCGACCAACAGGACTTCGCGATCTTTGACGTCGATCAGCATGTTGGCGTTGACCTCCAAATTTCCCGATTCGGTCCCCCCACGATAACTCGACGCCTGGATCACGCCAACTCGTTGCGGCATCGACAGACGACGAATCAGATCGGCAAACAAGACCAAACTGCCCGTCATGACCGCAATCACCGTCAGCGGCCGCTGCGCCCCGTAAAACCGATCGATTTCCGTGGCCAGTCGTTCGACGCCGGCCTGTAACTGGTTCTCATCAAGCAGAATACGCATCCGTTTCGCGTCCGGTCGACGCGCTCCCCGCGGCAAATTCTCAAATGGCTGGCAAAATGGGCGATTTAGGGCTTCAGTGCGATTCGGTCCAGCAAATTGCGGATCGGACACAACGAAACGCCGATGAACGATACACCGGCGGCCGATAATTTCCCACGGGACTTCCCCCCCCGGAATGCCTCGTCCGTCCCAGGGATCCCTGCTCCACTGACGCGTTTTTTCGACAGACCCGACGAATGACCAATTCCCAACGTTTGGCGACCGTGCGAGCCCATCTGCAGCAGTGGCTGGCCGCCAATGTGATGCCGCGCCCCTGCCAAATGACGCCGGACGTGGATGCATCAAACGTGGTCTCTGAAGCAGAGGTTTCTGAAGGGGCTGAATTGAACGCGGATTGCGATCTGGACCAGGCATCGGAGACCGACGCGACGGAATCGGCGGAAGCCACCCAGGAGCAAATGGCGCAGGAAATCCAGTCACAGTCGGATCAAGAGGACGAGAACGACGCGAAAATCGTTTCCGAGTCGATTCTGATTCGGGACGGGTTCTACGCCGGACGCACCTTTCATGCGACCGCCCAGGGCGAAACGTTTCGAGCGACCTGGTTCATGGAACCCGACGAACTGAAAATCCACGGTGCCGGCGGCGCCTTGGTGGCGTCGTTCCAGGGCGAGCAAATCGTTGCAAACGCCCCTGCCTTGCAAGACGTTGCGTTGGAAGACGTTGCGTTGGAAGACGCGGCCTCGGACGACCAGGACGAATCCTCCGCGACCGACGCGGGGCCGATCAGTTTCCCGATGCCGGCGGCCGATCACGATTCAAGCGACCAGGATTCCGACCAGCAAGGCCAGGTTCCCAAAGCGGCCTAGTGCTTTGTTCCATTTCAATGTTCGGGTCGATGAGAGATTCGCGAAAAGGGGTCAGACCCCAATAGCCGGAACGGCCCGAAGGGTGCTTCGCACTATTGGGGTCTGACCCCTTTTCGCTGGCAACCCTAATTGCAAATTGGAACAAAGCACTAGCGTCTTCTGGCGAAAAGCGTGCGACTGGATTTGCCACCCCTCCGTAGGTGACATACGTTTCGATAGTGAGTCCTCTCTACGAAACACGTCTCCTACGGAATTCCAGCAAATGCGATTCAGCTTGATTGTCCTGCTTCTCGTTTCGATCCATCCGACACTCGCCGCTGACGTGCAGGAGTCTGCGTTTTTCAGTCAGTCTGCCGAATCGCAACAGCCACGCGACGCGACGTTTTGCGGATTCACGCTTGGCGGAAGTATGGATCAAGCGGTCAAAGAAGTGCCCAAATCAATGCGTTTCTTGGGTCACAAGAAAGATGGACGCAATGAAACGGTGGTCTTCAAGGGTGGTCCGTTGAAGGGGACTCCCAGCACAGCATTGATTTTTGTCAACGAAAAGCTCGCAATGGTTCAACTTCAATTTCCGAACCAGAAGTACGCGCTGATCAAGCTCGCCGAACAGAAGTATGAAAAACAACTGGACGACGGGACGCAATGGATCGGTACCAAGGACGGGATCATGGTGACGGTCAACGACAAGGCGATTGTTGCGTCCCATCTGCGATTGCTTGAAAAGATGACGGAGAATAACGCGGCAAACCTCGGGAGCCTGTAAGGGCGAAAGATGCCTGTTCACCCTTCAGCACCCGCCAAGCGATCGTTTCCCCAAACGCCACACGCAGTACCCCCCAGCTTTCGACTGAATTGGCGGCCCTTGTTTGCACGTCGCGTCGTCGTCGCCAGCGGACTGTCGCCAGCAGACTGCGGCGTGCATGAGCAAAGCAGAACGAGCGTCATGGCAATCGGTAGGTGGTTCATCGTTCGCTGCTTCCTTGAAGACCGGTTGGTGACAAGTGGTGCTCTGATGATCATGATTTCTGGCCCCACACGCAAACCAGTTGGCTGACTGCAAACCCCCGCGAAAAGGATTCGCGGCAGAACGATTAGGGCGGAATCTGGGGAATTGAGTCGGGATTTGCGAATTCCTGGCTGGACTTCACGACTGACACGTGACGATGTAGACTGCTCTCGATCGCCGCCGATGCCTTCAACGGGTGGGTGGCAAGTGTCTTTGGCCCTGCAATGCGGCCGAAGCGAATCAATGCAAGCCGGATGGGTGGCCGAGTGGTCGAAGGCTCTAGTCTTGAAAACTAGCGTAGGGGAAACTCTACCGTGGGTTCGAATCCCACCCCATCCGCTTCTCTTGAGGTGACCGACGACTGGATCGGTCGGTCCCTTGTCTGACAGCCGGAGTGCGTGCCTCTGCGGCCAGTCTCAGTACTCAGTACTCTGTCCGCGGAACTCTGTTCCCGCGGACTCGGCAATTTTTCGGTGTCGCCCAACCCGGGCATGAACCGCGTTTGTTTCGCTTCTGATCTGCCCCTCCGGAAGGTTTTTCGAGCTAGGCTCCCCCTGTGCCCCTGTCACTCGATCGACCTATCCGCTTGGTTCCGCTGCCGGTGAACGCTTCCGATGAGCTACAACCCGTACAATTCCTCTACCCCGCCGCGTCCGCTTCGCATCATCTTCGGCGCCATGATCGCCATCGCCGGCTTGATCGCCGGAATGACGGGGTCGGTTCATGAATTCCACAAGGCATCGGTGATGCAGGGCGAGCCGGTCGAGATGGACTGGCACACTCTGGTGGCCGAGGGCTACGGAGACAACCCACACCTCCGTCTGGTCAATATTGCGGTGATCGATCCCTACATCGAGCGGGACGATCTGCTGGCCGAAGACGACCTCGAAACGTTGATGGATGATCCTTTCCGGGCCGGCGAAGTGGACACGTTGGATCTGGGGCCGGCGAAAGTCATCCCGCTCGGCGCTCACGAGACGGACGTCGAGCCGCGGGTGTTCATTGCCGAAGGCGAGCACTATTTGGAGGAGGCCTTTCGCCAAGTCGAGGAGACGGGAGCGGTAACCGGGATGGTCAGCACCTACGGCGTGAACCAGATGATCGCCGATTTCGTCGCGTTCTGCAGCGGCAATGAAATTCGAGGGCCAACCGAGGACGGTCAGGTCGCCTACACCATCGTGCCGATCGACGAGACCCCGGACCTGGGACTGGCCCGCAACCTGTTTCTGACTTCCGGTTTTGCGCTGGCGTTGGGATTGATCCTGTGTGGCAGCGGCGGGCCCGGCATCTGGTGTTGTTGGTACGCGCCCCTGCCTTCGCTGTTGAGCTTGATCGGACACCCGATGCGTTACGGCCGCGGCAGTTGGACGACTCGACTCACCTACATCGCCCTGGGCGGGTTTCTGATGGGCTACGGAGTTTATCTGTTGGTTCCGATGGGACACTTCGGCACGACCGACGGAAACCCGGTCTTCCATGCGTTCGGATTCGCGACGCTGTTCATCGGACTGGGAGGAATCCTGGCGGTGCCGCTGCAAATCACCTCCCGGGCACTCAGCACAAGCGTCGAAGTTCAGCCCAAAAAGAAACCCGTGCGGATGTCATGGAACCAAGCCTGTTCGATGGAACCGGTGATCCAAGAAATTGAGTACAAAGATCCACCGCTGGTTCCCTCTGGAACCTTGCCGCTCAGTGGCGCGCTGAAACAAAAGGCCGAAGCGTTAACCGAAGCCGGCTTCAATCGAGCGGATCCGCTGCAGTGGCAACGTGAGACCGGGATTGCGGCCGCAGCCATTCAACTCGGTTGCCAGCACATGGTCGTCACGGACCTGGAATACAACAACGACGCCGACATCGTTGAATGCGGATTGATCAGCGTGCTCGGGATAGGGATTCCCATCATCACGGTTTCGGCCAATTCAGGTGTCAAACAGAACCGGCCTTTGACGAAGTGTCTGTTCCAGCGTTCGTCATCGAGCGACCCGACACAGATGCTGGCCGAACACCTGGAGGTGGTCGTTCAAGAAGCAGAGCAGCGAGACACGGTTGTCGTGGAATTCGACGAAAGCGAGACGCACGATGTCGTCCGCTTGGCGCGACGGGTTCTGGCCGAGATCCAGGGGACGCTGGACGGCCAAATCGTCAACGTCGGGCCCAAACGTTACGGCCGTTTCCACTATCCGCCGGCACCCGTCCCGGAATTCGTCTCCACGACGGTCTAACCGAGTGGGATGGGCTTCCAGCCTGTCACGGCGAAAACGACAGGCTGGAAGGCTAGCCCACACTCAATTCCCGTCACTTGTTGTTCCGTTCGTTGCTCAACGCTTGATTGCGGTGATGAATCCGCGGTCGGCGATGGTGTCTTGATAGGGACCGACGTCGAATCCGAAATCGGCAAGGATCTTGCCGTATTCGGCCGGGCAGTAACACTTGCCGCGTGTGATGTTGACCAACAACACGGAATATTCCGCGACCGGCAGCGGACCGGCTTTGTCATCGTCGAGAAACGCTTCATGGATGATCATGCGGCCTCCCGAAGGCAACGCAGCGGAGGCCTTCTGGATCAGTGTACGGATCTCCGGAAAGTCCCAGTCGTGCAACACATTGGACAGCAGCACGCAATCGGCGCCGGTGGGCCACGGATCAGTAAACATGTTGCCCTGGACCACGTCGATTCGATCTTGCAGCCCGTGACGGAGAATCTCGTCGCGAGTCAGCCGATCGACAGGGGCCTGTTCTAACACGGTCGCTCGCAGGTGGTCGTGCTTGGCGACCAGCGTCGAAGAGTAAATCCCTGATCCGCCGCCGACATCCAACACATGTTTGCAATCGGCGAGAAACGGTCCGGTCTTGTCGGCAAGCACTTGTCCCATCGCCGTGCCGCGACAATTCATCAGGTCCGTGAACCCCTTGGCAAAGTCCTCGTCCATCATCGAGGCGTGCCAGTCGTTGCCGTCTTCGCTGGCCTGCCAATTGGCCGGGCGATCATGCTGCAGAACTTGCAGGCAACCCAGGGCGATCGGTGAATCCACGATCGGTGTATAATACGGCCCCAAGAACCATGGCGAATGATCGACAAGATGCTCCCGTCCCAGCGCCGTTAATTCGTGTCGGCCGGAGTCGGTGCGAATCAACCCGCCGGCACGACAAAGGGTGAGCAGCACATCCAAGGGCCGCGCCGCGAGCGAGAAATGCTGCTCGATGGATTCGGTCGTGGCCGATCCCCGCGCATGGATCCAAGAGAACAGATTCAGCTTGCCGATGGCGACGGCCAGCATCTCGGGCGCGTATTGGCGATCCCGATACCGCAGCAATAAAGCGGGATCGGTGGAAGGATTTTGCTGGAGGTCGTTTGACATGTCGGAGTGTTTGTGATGCGGTACAGTTCAACAGGTCCGCAAGTGTCGTCGCGAAACAACGGGCGGTCAATTGCAGTCGAACGTTGCGTAGCTAAGTCGCCAGACGGCGTTCATGACCAGACGGGGAAGCAGAATGATGATGTGGCAGAATGATGGGGTAGCAGAATGATGGGGTAGCCGTCTGATGCAGGCTCCGCGATCTGAGCGCTCAGAACATGATTCTGCCCCGTATGATTCTGCCACTTCAAATCCTTTCCATCATGCTGCCATCGAGAACACTTTCGCACCAAGCGGGCGATCACTGTTTCCTGTGGTGTCGATCATTCGGTGTTCGTTGCATCGTCCGCGGATTGAACGAGTTGCTCAACCGTCGTCTCGAGCTGCATCCCGGTGAAGTCTAAGGCCGCGACCTTGCCGTCTTGATTGAAGATCGCGACGAAGGGCAGCGAGACCAAGCCGAACTTGGTGGCGATCGGATTTCCCTGGTCGACGTTCGATGAGGAAACGCTTCGAAAGCTGGGGAAACCGAGATCATTCTGCGCCAGGAACTCGCCCAGCGGCGCCTGCTCTGAATCGAGGTTCATTCCCACGATGGCGATTTGATCGGGATGCCGCGATTGGATTTCTTTGAGCATCGGGACGATCTGCAGCGATTGGGGAATCGTCACGGCCCAAAACGGCATCAACACAACCTTGCCCTTGACGCTGCTTGATGAGATACCGTTGCCGTCGAGTGTTGGCAGGTTGGCCAACGCGTCGAACGAGGTCCCGATGACGTCACGACGTGCTTCCATCGCCATTCGCGCCGTTTCGATTTCATTTGCCGTGGCGGAGTCGGTATCGGCAAATCCATCGGCCAGGATGCGAAACGTTTCTTCGACAAACGCGTCACGTTGGGCCGCTTCGAGCTGCAAAGCCGACGTCCCTAAGAATTCCACCGTGTTCATCTCGGGGGCTTCGCGAACCAATTCCGTCACGGCCTCGGTCCATCGCGCCAAAGCCACGTTGTCGTTCTGCAAAATCTCCCCGAGCAGGCGTCTGGCGGAGTCATACTTGGCGGTCCCGGCGGCATCGGCGGCGACTTGTGCGATCATCTTGTCGGGCGAGTTGCCGTACAACGCCAGGATCTTGTCGCGGACCCGAGCCGATTCGTCGATCAAGCCGTAATTGGCCAACACCTGCCTGGCCTCGGCCATCATCAAGACCGCCGGAATGTCGGCGGTGCGACTGGCCGTCATCCCTTCAATCAGCGAGACGATTTCTTGGGCCGCCGATTCGCGTCCAGCCCTCAGCCCGTCGATCGCGAACCCGATCAGCACGATCCGGCTGTCACCGGCGATCGTGGGTTCCGGCGACGACAGGTTCTCGCGCGCAAGTGCTTCGAGCGCCTTGGCCGAACCCAGGTCGCCCATCGCCGAAAGGTGCGAGAGCGCCTGGAGTTGGCCCCGCAAGCCCGCGGTGCGTTGCTTGGCGGTGGCATCGGTGTGGTCTTGGAGCCGGACGGCGGCTTGCAGCTTGCTTCTGACCAGCTGTTGCATCAGCTCGTTGGCCTGATTCGGGTCTTGCAGCTGTTCGCGGCCGCGGGCGAGCATCTCCATGTCGCGGTCGGACTCTTCCAGGTATGTCATCAATTCGCCGGCGGTCAGGTCGTCGCGAAGTTCACGTTGGGCGGCGCCGGCTCCGGCGGCATCGATCATCTCCGGAATCCCCGCGGGGATTCCGGTCGTTTCGGCCAATTCGAACCCAGGCGGTGATTCCGATGGCGAATCGGGCGGACTGGGAGCGGTCGATCCGCGCGGCGGCGTCCTGCGACCGGCCAAGTCGCCACGTTCTCCGGCCGTCGAAGGCAGCGGTGTGGTCTGTTGAGAAAACGAGTCGGATCCGACATCGGGCTCCTCACCACTGGCCGCCATGTCGGCAGCACTGCGAATCAAGGCGTCATCGCTTTCGCCCGTCGCGGCGGCGGCGGCATCGTGAGAGTTTGGATCGGTTTCATTGCGGGAGCACCCGGGCATCACCACGACGACGGATAGCAAAATGGCGGAAAGAATGTTGGTTGATTCGCCCGAAAGCATACGGATGCGCATGGAAAGGTTCACGGAAAAACGGGTCAGGACTCTGATTGCCCAACTATATCGCATAGACCGACTTTCCACTGCGCCGGGATCATGATTGCGACTGAATCAACACGTCAGCCCACCGCATTCCTCGCGTTTCTTCCCACTTAGCGATCGCGCCGTTTCCGAAGCCACCCTCCTGGTAGGCATTGGTACCTCAACCGCTTAAAAACGGCACGATCTCCAAAGCCGGGGGAGAAGCTGTTAAACTGCATCGCCTTCAACTCCACCTTGATTCCCCACCTCGCCCCAACATTTCCGCCATGCGACCATTCCTCGCTTGTAGCTTGCTGTGCTTGCTGACACTCTCTTCCTTCGCGCAAGAACGCCCCAATGTCGTCGTCGTGCTGTGCGATGACATTCGCTGGAACGCGCTCTCCTGCGCCGGCCACCCGCACCTGAAAACGCCCCACATCGACCGCCTGGCCGCCGAGGGCATTTATTTCGAGAACATGTTCTGCACGACCAGCTTGTGCTCTCCCAGTCGTGCCACCATCCTGAGCGGACTTTACGCCCACGCCCACGGGGTCACCAACAACTTCACCGACTACCCCGCCGAGTTGGATAGTTTCCCAAGACGGCTGCAAGAGGCCGGCTACCAGACCGCGTACATCGGCAAGTGGCACATGGGCGAAAAGAACGACGAGCCCCGCCCCGGATTCAACTACTTCGTCACCCACAAGGGCCAGGGCAGCTACTTCGATACGGAGTTCAACATCAATGGAACCGGAAGCCGCGTCGTGCCGGGTTACTACACCACCGTGGTGACCGACATGTCGATCGATTGGATCGACAAACATCGCGCCGACGACGCCTCCAAGCCGTTCATGTTGATGATCGGTCAGAAGGCACCGCACAGTTTCTATTTCCCCGAACCGAAATACGAACATGTCTTTGACGACGTCGAAGTCAACTACCCGCACTCATCGTTCAAGCTGGACGACAAACCGAAATGGATCACCCAGCGACTCTCAACGTGGCACGGCATCTATGGGCCGATCTTCGATTGGCGCAAAGAATTCCCCAACGACAAAGCCAGCGGTGTCGTTGATTTCGCCCGCATGGTCCGGGCGTATTGGGGGACCATTTTGTCGGTCGACGACAGCGTCGGCCGGCTGGTCGATCATCTGAAAGCGGCCGGGCAATTCGACAACACCCTGTTCATTTTCATGGGCGACAACGGATTGCTCGAAGGGGAACACGGTATGGTCGATAAACGGACGGCCCACGAGGCCAGCGCCCGTGTGCCGATGATCATCCGCTACCCCCGCTGGACCAAAGCTTCCGGGCCGGTGCGGATCAAACAACAGGTCCTGACGACCGATGTCGCGCCGACGATCTTGGACGCAGCCGGTGCCACCCAGATGACCAACATTCACGGCAGCTCGATCAAACCGCTGATCTCCGGAGACGACAGCGGCTGGCGGACCGAATGGCTGTATCACTACAACTACGAAAAACAATTCCCCTACACGCCCAACGTCCGCTCGGTGCGGGGAGACCGCTACAAGTACATTCGCTATCCGCACGGCGACGGGTCCCCGGATCGTCACATGGCCGAGTTGTACGACATGCAGAACGACCCGTCGGAATCAACCAATCTGGTCAACGCCCCCGCACACCAGTCGACGATCGCGGAAATGGAGCAGCGGTTGTTGCGGGCGATGAAAGCCGTCGGACTCGATCCGAGCAACGACACCATGCCGCTGGATGCCGGCATCGGAACCGCGCTGCCGGACAAGGCGATTCGTTAGCAGATCGTCGACTCCGATTTTGAAGTCTCGAAACTCGCGTCGGGCATGCTGTGCATGCCAAGAGACCACGCGTAGGGCATGCTGTGCATGCCAAGAGACCTCGCGTAGGGCATGCTGTGCATGCCAATGGACCGTCAGGCACGGCCTGACCTACCACGCGCTCCTCATTTCCGCCGACTCGACAGGAAACCGTGGCTGGGGGAGAGGTAGGAAGATTTTGAAGGTAGGAAAAGACGCTCCATCGAATGGATGGCGTGACACGGCGGTTCGGCGCAGCCCAGACTGCAAGACGAAGCGGGCGGGATGGCGACAGGAGGGGGGCTGAACCGGCCGCGGGAACCGTCAGGGACGTATCGATTGGACCGAGATGCTAGGTTAGTGCCTCTTTCCCCAGCCGCCGAGGAATTAATCCATGAAGTTCTTACAGCGTCTCTTGTCCAAACCCCAGCCCTCGCACGTTCTGAAAATTCGTTTGTTTGGACCAGGCACCTTTGACATCGAGGTAACGTCGTTGTCGATAAAAAGCCTAAATGTGTTCTGGAAGGCAACGTCCAACGAATGGACTCGCAAGGACGGGGAACGCCACTTGTACCAGTTGCAGACCGATGCGGCATTGGTGTCGGATACCGAGCATCGTCTCCCCACTGCGATCCGCGTCGAAATCGCGGGCAAGGTCATCGGGCATCTCGGCCACGCCGACGCCTTGCGGCTGCACCGTCGGGTGAGCGACCTGGGTTATCACCGCATCCATTCGATCTGCCAAGCCTACGTGGTCGGACGCTCGGGTTTATGGGAAGTGACACTCGACTTCGATCCCAGCTTGCCCGATACAAAAGCCGCGTTATCCGAGGCGGAAAGCTGAGCCCGCTCGGGATCGGCAGCACGGGTAACGATTTGCCATGGTAAATTTTGGGCGCGGTTCCATGCACAAATCCCCAAGATCTTCCTCCCCCTCCCGCCTCGCATGCGTTTCCGGCTGCGGTTGCTCACCACAACCCCCATACCCTATTCTCTTGGGTTGACGCCAGGTGCGGCGGCTGAGCGAATTGAATCGCATGCCGCCACACGGGCTCCCCTTCACCATCCCGGACAAAACCCGACAGACAAGGAACGCGACGCATGGGTGGTTGGTACGTGTTGGGAATCATCATCGTTTCCCTGTTATTGCTCTCCGCGATGGCGGTTTTCCTGCCTCGCTTATTCGTTCGCGCCATCTTCCGTCCGATGCTGGCGTTGTTTTATCGCAAACGCGTGCTGGGTCTAGAGAACCTGCCTGCTTCGGGCGGCTACCTGATCGTCAGCAATCATGTCTCCTGGATCGATGGCATCGTGATCTTGTGGATGATGCCCCGCAATGTTCGCTTCGTCGTCGACGGCTCCAATTTCGGTTCGGCGTTCGCCAAGTGGATCGCCGCCGCCTTTGACACGATCCTGATGGTCGCCAACCCGAAATCGATCATGCGGGCGCTCAAGGCCGCACGCGAGGCGCTCAAAGCCGGCGACGTCGTCGGCATCTTTCCCGAAGGCACGATCACGCGGACCGGGCAGTTGCAAGCGTTCAAACCGGGCATGGGCAAGATCCTGCAGGGACATGACGCCCCCGTGGTTCCGGTTTACCTGGACGGCATGTGGGGCAGCATTTTCAGCTACAGCGGCGGAAAGTTCTTCTTCAAATGGCCGGACAAGTTTCGCCGTCGATTGACGCTCTACATCGGCAAACCGCTCCCCAACGACACACCGATCGAACTGGTCCGTTCTCAAGTCAATCAGCTCAATGCCAAGGCGCAAACCGACCATCGACATGAGTTCCCCATCCTCGCCGGGGAGGTGATCCGAGCTTGGCGACATCGTGGAAAACGGCTTCAAATCGCCGATTCGATGGGAACCGAACTGGGCGGCCGCGAAGCCTTGACGCGCGCGTTCGCACTGCGGCGTGTGCTATCGCGGGAGGTTTTTGCAAAGGACGAAACCAATATCGGAGTGTTCTTGCCGCCCAGCGCCGGCGCGGTGGTTGTCAACGTTGCGCTGGCACTCGATCGCCGCGTTTCGGCCAACCTGAACTACACCGTTTCCAGCGAAGTCATCAATCACTGCATCCGGGAAATCAACATTCGCCATGTGCTCACGAGCGAACGATTCCTGAGCAAAGTAGGTATCAAGATCGACTCCGACACCGTGACCCTGGAATCGATCCGCGACAAAATCACGACGGCGGACAAAGTCATCGCGTTCATCCAGGCCAACGTGATCCCGAGGCGACTGCTGCGACGCATGCTGGGTCTGCACCGTGTCAAAAGCGATGATCTGATGACGGTGATCTTCACCAGCGGTTCGACCGGCATGCCCAAGGGCGTGATGCTCAGCCAGGCCAACATCAGCCACAACGTCGACGCGATCAAAAAAGCCATTCGCCTCAATGACGAAGACGTCGTGCTGGGCATCCTGCCGTTTTTCCATTCGTTCGGATACAGCGTCACGCTCTGGGCGACCCAGGTCCTGGGTCCCTGCGGCGTTTATCACTTCAACCCGCTCGACTCGCGACAGATCGGCAAGCTGGCCGAAAAGTACGGCGGGACGGTCCTGCTTGCTACGCCGACGTTCTTGCGAAGCTACATCCGACGCGTGAAACCGGAACAATTCAAGACCCTGGACACCTGCATTGTCGGCGCCGAGAAGATGCCGGCGGACCTCTTCGACTCCTTCGAACAGACCTTCGGACTCCGACCGGTGGAAGGCTACGGGACGACGGAATTGAGCCCACTGGTTTCGGTCAACATCCCCCCGAGTCGTTCTCCGGCCGCCTACCAACTCGATCGCATCGAAGGATCCGTCGGCCGCCCGCTGCCGGGCGTCTGCGCGAAAGTGGTCTCCCAGGATTCGGGCGACGAACAACCGGCGGGTATCGACGGCATGCTGATGATCGCCGGGCCCAACGTGATGACCGGATACGCCGGACAAAAAGAGCTGACCGAAAAAGCGATCCAATCGGGCTGGTACAACACCGGCGACATCGCCAACATCGACGACCAAGGTTTCATCCACATCACCGGTCGACTGAGCCGGTTCTCCAAGATCGGCGGCGAAATGGTCCCGCACCTGAAGGTCGAAGAGGAAATCGCCAAGTCGATTGCCCAGTCGCCGTCGAGCGAATCGCCTGACGACGGAGCCGCAGATGGCAAAGGAACCGACGACGAAAATGCAGTGACGCTCTGCGTCACCGCCGTCCCCGACAGCAAGAAGGGCGAACGCCTGATCGTGCTGCACCGCCGACTGGACAAAAACATCGACGAAATTTTGGCCGATCTCAAAACCGCCGGGCTGCCCAATCTGTTCATCCCGTCGCAGGATGCGTTTTACGAAGTCGAACAAATCCCCTTGCTCGGAACCGGCAAACTGGACCTCAAGGGCGCCAAAGACCTGGCGCTGCAACTGGCCGCCGGGAAATCGAGTGATTGACCGGAGGGCTCGCGTCCTACCGCTAACAAGAAGACACGCCGCTTGATGGCATTGGGCTGGCGTTGATGCCTCACTTCAATTGCCACTCGGTCGTATCCGCCGCGGCACCGTGTTGATTGACCTCCTTGACCGATCGGATCAGCTGAATCGGCAACTGGACCAGTCCGGCAATGATCAGCGCGGCGTAGGTGAACAGCAGGAACTGCGCCGGGGTGACGAGGGATTGCGGCAGCCAAAACAATGCCGCCGTGGCAATCCCGATCAAACTCAACAGCGTCTTAAATTCTGTCGGCCCGAATCGGGACAGCGTAAATTCCCCCACCAACTTTGCCTTGATGTTCGTCAGCACAGCGGTCGCGAACAGGCAAACGACCGCCACGATGGCCAAATCCAATCGTCCGCAGGCGACACCGATTCCGATCAGATAGTAGGCAAAGGAAAGCGGATCGGTGAAGTGATCGAGCAACTCACCGCCGTTGCGACACTGGCCGGTCCGCCGAGCGTGCGTGCCATCGACACAGTCGGCCAAATGGTTGCCGACGATTCCCGCCGCACCAACGATTCCCGCCCACCAGAAGGTCGTTGAAAACGCGAGCCCCACGGCGCCGACGATCGCCGAGAGATGCCCGATCAAGACGATCCCTTCGGGAGGAAACCCGCTGGGGATCCGCAGATGAGGGTACAGCGACTGCAACTTCGGTGAAATGATCGGATCGATCAGGCTATGGGAAACGCGTGCCGACATCGTCTGGGCCTTCACTTGAAGAGTCAAAAACCGCCGCCGACTTCGGCGGGCCAAGACAAAAGAGCCCCGGCTGGCCCGAACACTGCGCACTCTTTGACGATCCCGACTGAATTCCGATCCCGTTACGTTAACATCAATGAGGGGGCCCGGACGGTGGCGCGAAC
>NZ_JANZKV010000169.1 GCF_025060895.1 Stieleria sedimenti
AAAGCCTGCACACCAACGATTGCGGAATCCATCGCCGCAACTTCTATTCGGCCAGCCGTTTCAATTCGCCTTGGATGTCGTCGCCTGCGTAAAACCACAATCCGCCGCGGACGGTGACCGTCTGGCCGGGTTCACAGTCGGGAAAGATCGGGTCGGAGTGGATGCAGGGCACCGGCGGGTTGGTCCAGACACGGTGGTTCGGTTGCCACGCCGTGATGATCCAGCGGTTTGAATTTTCGGCACCAATCGCGACAAAGGGTGGTGCCGTCACGTTCTCAAGTCGCTCTTGAACGTTGAATCCGACGGCCCCCTTGAGCATCACGCAGACTTGGACCCGCAACCCCGTCAGTTTTTCCTGGGTGCCGTTGGTCAGTTTTAATTCCATCTTGGCTGCACCGGCTTGTTCGGTCACCTGACTTTCGATCACGATCCCGCCGGGCAGCTTTCGCTGGACGTTCAACGTGTCGCTATCGCGCGACCATTCCAAGCGTGGCAGATCGACGCCTTGCTCGGGCCAGATTGTCGGGATGTGTTCGTGCGCCAAATAGG
This sequence comes from Stieleria sedimenti, assembly GCF_025060895.1. GTDB lineage: Bacteria > Planctomycetota > Planctomycetia > Pirellulales > Pirellulaceae > Stieleria > Stieleria sedimenti. Next base: position 550 of record NZ_JANZKV010000169.1, read on the forward strand.
TCAGCCCCAGATTCGAGAACACCGCTTCGGGCACATCCACGACGACGTAGCCCCCGTCGGCCCAGGGGGTGAACACGCTGACCTTCGTTTCACGTTGCGGCCGAATCGCTCCGTCGAGAAACCCGATCCGCGGATGTCGACCACCGGGATAGGGTAAGATGCGGAATCCGGATTTGGGCCGTTTGTCGGCACGCCGTTCCATCGCGGTGATGGCCTCAGCGGTTGACAGTCCGGTCGCCCGCCTGACTTCATCGACGTCAAAGCGGTGATCGAGGATCATGTTGTCCAGCCAACGTTCGAGCGGTTGTCCTTCGGACTGTCTCGCCTCGGCCGCCACGTCGGCCGTATCGTCGTACACGTCCAGTCCTTGATAGAATGCCAGCGCCCGCTCGTATTCTTGCATCGCGGCATCGGGGACGATGCCGCGGCTGCGTCGCATTTCGTTTTCGACCCGAGAGATCAGGTAACGTTTCTCATGGGCCATCGGGCAAACGGGGGCATCACCGATCTCGACGTACCAGGGTGCCGAGTGGACGAACCGCGACTGCCCGTCGTCGCGGGGTTCCCAAAACCGGACCGCGAACCATCCCGATCGTTGGGGCAACACGTCGATGGAAAATGCCGATCGAAAGGCTCCATCGGACGTGACCTGATTTTGCGGCCGAAGCAGCGATTCCGGGCGACCGTTGATTAGCAGTTCCCCGTAAGACAAATTGGTTTGGGACAGGATATCGATCGCGAGCGGAATCGTTTGCGGTTCGCTGAATCGGAAAACGTGTCCGGGATCTTGCCCCGCGGCGTGTGTGTACAGCATCGGCCCCGTCGTGACAAACGACCGCCCCGCCTGCAATCCCCGCATCCAGCCTTCGAATTCAAATCCGTCTGGCTGGTGCACGTAAACGCGACCGAACCCCGCCGGAACCGGATGCACTCCGTTGGCGGTTCCGGCCGACGGCGGCATGCGAAAACCACAATTGAGCAGCGTGTAGTACATGCCCAAGGTGTAGTCGATCCACTGACGATGTCCGCCTTCGCTTGCGCCCCAAGGAGGCTGCATGTACGGGGGTGCCGGTGTATTCCATTTCCGAAAGGCGAACTCCGTGCGCCAAACGTGGTTGTTGGACAACTCATTCAATGCATCGGGCACGATCGTCGGCAACACCATCGCGAACGGCCAATCCAATTTGTCCATGTCGAACAAAACGCCCGGGTCACTGGAACGGACCGATTCGACGACCGGTCGCCATGGGGGCACGCCTGTCTCCAGCCCGTTTCGATGTCCGAGCATGAACAACGCACCGAGGGTGTGTCGCTTTCCGGCGACGGTGAAGATTTCGTATTCGGTATTGCGCGGCCAAATCACGTGCGTCGGATCGACGACGACCAGCCCATCGGGGATTTCAGTCAGGTTTTTGTTTCCCGCACGCGGTGCCTGGTCGGCGATCGTCACCCAGTTCGTCAGTGGCAATGCGACATTCAAGTCCTCCGCGACGATCACATTTTTCAGTTCATCGATCGTGCGGTGCAGGTGCGTGTCTCCGGAATACCAACCGCGCGTTTGCGGATCATTCCAACGTTTCAAACGCACCGTCAGATCAAGGTCGTCCGCTCCGACCGTCAGCGTCTGTCGATGTGGAAAGTAAGTCTTGCCACGCCGGACGATCAAGCGGTACTCGCCTTCGGGAACCGTCGCCGAGCAGCGGTGTGCCGAGACGGTGGTGTGGTATTCGACGGATTGCTTGTTGATCCAATTCTGTGTTTCGTATCGCACCGCCGAACCGGTCGGGTCATCGGACCGAAAATAAAACGGGACGCCGTCGTCCGATTGCAGGTACAACCGCGCGGCCAGGGGCGCGCCCGTGTCGGAATCGACGACCGTCAGCTGGATCGTCCGGTCGTCGGCAGCGCAGCGTCCTGTCGCGACGGCAGATGCCGTCAATAGGAAGGCGACCAACAACAGGCGGTTCGGCCGTCGTCGGGGCCAGACGAGCATGTCGGCGGGATCAAACATCGACGTACCTACAGGAGTTCATCGGGAGGTGTTGGTGTCCAGGCTTCAGCCGCTCTGCCCGGCATTGCGGAACGCTTGAAACGCGTTCCGGGGCGTCTCAAGGCTGCACAGCAACGAAGGCTGCACAACCGTCGGCGATGCCGGTGCCTTTCTCACGGGCCGTTCATTTTATCGGATCACTCCGCCCCGGGCATGCGTTCGGCTTTCATGAGCCAGGGCTGGACGATCACCGCCGCCAGGATCACCAGCGTGCCGACGTAGAAACTGTTTCCCAGCAGTTCGTGATCGCCAAAGCACAACGCCCCCAGCGAGATGCCGTAGACGGGTTCCAGGTTGTTGGCAAAGTTGATCGTGAACACGGAAAGTCGATCCAACAGTTCGACGTAGATCTGGTAGGCCAGGACCGTGCCTGCCAGCACGAGTATCGCCAGCCAGAGCCATTCCAGGGCCGTCGGCAAGTAGCGGTCCGAATCAAGCGGGAACCCCCAGGCGTTGGCCGTGACCAACGCCAAGCTGCAGAACACGGCGGCGCCGGCCATTTCGTACATGACAACGGATTGCGGATGGACTTTGCCCGCGAACAGCCCGTTGATGATCGAAAACAGCGTGGCCACGACCGCCCCCACCAACGCCACCAACAGCCCGTAGTGAAATCGCGTCTCCGTGCGGTAGATCCAGTAAACCGCCGCAATCACGACACAGCCCAACAGCAGGTTCCCCCACTGAAAACGGACCTTTCGAACCAGAATCGGTTCCAGCAGTGCCGTCCAAAACGATGTGGTGGCCATGCCGATCATGCAAATCGAAACGTTGGCAATTTTGACCGCCAGGAAGAACAAAATCCAATGGGCGCCGACCAGCATCCCGTTGACGATCAAGGCCACGGCAAGCCGTTTTGAAACCGCCGCGCGACGCGGCAGCAGGGCGAACAGGATCGCGGCCGCGGCCGCGCTGCGGTACAGCACGACTTGGGTCGCACTCAATTCGATCAGCTTCCCCAACACCGCGGTGAAGCCCCAGATCAAGACGACGAAGTGGAGCTTCAGGTAGTCTCGCACAATGAATAACGGCAGGTGTGGGGGCAAAAACGACGGGAGTGGGGGGCGAGGAGCCTGAGCGTTGTGGGGATTCGATGTTCCTCCCAATTGCACAACGTTGGTCGCGGCATCACCATAGGCGGTGATCGTACTTCGTCAATTGCAGGATGTTTTAACGTTGATCGTCACCATCGATGGCCCCGCCGGCGCCGGCAAAAGCAGTATCGCGCACCAAGTTGCGGCACAACTGGCGTTCGAATTTTTGGACACCGGCGCGCTCTATCGAGCTGCAACGCTGGCCGCGATCGGCGCCCACATCGATTTACAAGACGCCGAACGACTGTCCGAATTCGTCGCTTCCCTCAATTTGTCGTGGCAGGATCGCACCGTCCGTCTCGACGGGAAAGATGTTTCGGATTTGATTCGCACCCCCGAAGTCACCCAGTCGATTCGCTACTTGGCCGACGTCCCCGCCGTCCGCACACAACTGTCACAGATCCAACGGGACATTGCCGAGGGACGCGACATCGTCACCGAGGGACGCGATCAGGGCGCCGAAGTGTTTCCACACGCCGAGTGCAAAGTCTTCTTGACGGCATCACCGGTCGAACGCGCCAAACGACGGATGCGGCAATTGGCCGATTCGGGACGCTACGTCTCGCTGGAAGATGTCCTGGCGGCGCAAAACCAGCGCGACCTGGAAGACCGAATGCGCGACGTCGGGCGACTTCGCGCCGCCGAAGATGCCGTGGTCGTCAACACCGACGGCATGCTGCCCGAAGAAGTGCTTCAGCAGATCATGTCGCTGGTCCGATCCCGGATCGAATCGCCGTAGAGGTAGGAAGATTTTGGAGGTAGGAAGATTTTCGGAGCGCGGGTTGTGTTGGGAAAAATTTTCTTACCTCCAAAATTTTCTTACCCCACCGACATCCGCCGGCCCCGTTTACCGCCGACACACCAAGAACAGTCCGCTCGCCTGCCAAGCCGACCTCGCCAGCTCGCTGCCGTCGAGTCCCACGCGGTCGATCCGCTCGACCGTCCAGCCGGCAGTTTTTAATTCCGATTTGATTTCGCGCTCACTGAAGCGGTGCATGAACATTTTGTCGAGCCCGCGGTAGGCATAGGTTGCGTCGCCGAATTCCGCGTCACTTCGAAACGATTGGATCCAACTGCGCATCAGACGCCGCATTCCGCCTGCTTCACGCAACGCCGCCCAGCGACGGTGGGCATGAAGGATCAGGCAGCCGCCGGGGCGAACGGCGCGTGCGATATGGCACAGAAAGCGAACGCGATTAGCTCGGCCTTGAATCATGCCGATCGTGCTGAACATGCAGATCGCGTGATCGGCGATGGAGTCGGCGATCGCGTCGAGCTGTACCAAATTGGCGCGCACCGGCAGGATCGTTCCGGCCGCGGGGGTTTGCGACGCCGCTCGACCAACGTACCACTCGACCAACGTTTCCAGCATGGATTGACTGAGGTCGACGGCCAGGACGTCGTACCCGAGTTGACGGACGGGATCGGCCAACCGACCGGTACCGGCTCCGAGATCGAGGATCACGGGTCGGGAATCGTGGGATTCTGCGGCACGCTCTGTGGACCGGCGGGGGGAAACGGTGTCCAGCGTTTCAAGGACGTAGCGCCGATCGAGTTCACAGAGCGGCGTATCCGCCACAAAGTCGTCGTAGTGGCGTGCGATCGTCCGCTGATGGACGTATTGCCAAGTTCCCGTGGCAACGCCGGGCGGGCGCAGCCAGTCCGGGGGACGGGGGGAATGCGGGGGCTGGTTCAAAACGGATTTGTGTTCCTATAATCCCGGCGTCATGATCAGCGCCACAACTGCAGCTCATCGCAGCGATTCGCAGCTTCTCCAAGCGAGTGAGAATGGGCTCCCGCTGACTCATCGAACCTTTATCCGATGCCGGCCAGCGAATTGGCTGAGTCTACCCCAATGAGGAGAAAAACGAACAGTGGCTATCAAAGTTGGAATTAATGGTTTTGGTCGAATCGGACGATTGGTCTTCCGCGCTTCTGTCGGCCGAGACGACATCGAAGTGGTCGGCATCAACGACTTGCTGGACACCGATTATCTGGCCTACATGCTGAAGTACGATTCCGTGCACGGCCCCTTCAAGGGCGAAGTCGCGGTCGACGGCAGCAATCTGATCGTCAACGGCAAGACCGTCCGTGCGACGTCGGAAACCGACCCCAGCAAGCTGGCTTGGGGCGACATCGGCGTGGACGTCGTGGTCGAGTCGACGGGGATCTTCTTGACCGCCGAAGGCGCCCAAGGTCACATCGATGCCGGCGCCAAGAAAGTCGTCATGTCGGCTCCCTCCAAAGACGACACACGGATGTTCGTGATGGGCGTCAACGATGACACCTACAACGGTGAGACGTTTGTCTCCAACGCTTCGTGCACGACCAACTGCTTGGCCCCGATCGCCAAGGTCTTGCACGACAACTACGGAATCAAACGCGGTTTGATGACCACCGTGCACGCGGCCACCGCGACGCAAAAGACCGTCGATGGTCCTTCCAAGAAGGATTGGCGAGGCGGACGTGGGATCTTGGAAAACATCATCCCCTCCAGCACCGGTGCGGCCAAAGCGGTCGGCAAGGTGATCCCGGAACTCAACGGCAAGCTGACCGGCATGGCGTTCCGCGTTCCCACGTCGGACGTGTCCGTCGTCGACCTGACCGTCGAACTGGAAAAGGGTGCCAGCTACGAAGCAATCTGCGCCAAGATGAAAGAAACGGCCGAAGGCAGCATGAAGGGCATCCTCGGCTACACCGACGAAAAAGTCGTCTCGACCGATTTCCGCGGCGAAGCCCGCACCTCGGTCTTCGACGCCGGCGCCGGAATCCAATTGGATGACACCTTCGTCAAAGTCGTCTCCTGGTACGACAACGAATGGGGTTACTCCAACAAGGTTCTCGATCTGGTCGCCAAGATCTCGGGCTGAGTATTGCTCCAGGCACGGTGACGATCCGTTGCCGCACCACTGACAAGAAACGAAACAGGCTCGCTGGAAACAGCGAGCCTGTTTTTTTGGCATTGACAGGCGTTGGCGTTACCGTTTTGGTTGGGGGTGGGACGTGGGTTCACCTGACACGCCCCAAGCCGAACGCATCAATCCTGCTGCTGGAAATGACATGTCTATCAACGAAGTACTGCGACCGAGCGACCTGACCGCAGAATTATTGGACGCCATCTTTGAGCCCACGGATCTGGAAGTCCGCCGTGACAACGACGGCGACCTGGTCGTGACCCGCGGCGTTTCCTGCTACGTGATGCAAACGGCCGAGAACGAGCGACTGATGCTGATGACCTTCGTGGGCGTCAAGGAAGAAATCGATCGCGCCGCGAAGCTGGAATTCGTCAATCGCGTCAACAACGACATCTCGACGGTCCGGGCGCACGTCAACGAACGTGAGTCCATCGTGTTTGACTATCACATCCCGATCCGAGGCGGCATCAGCGCTGAAGCGATCGTCGAGGCGACCCGATTTTTCCTGTTGGCCAGCGCCCACGCGATCGACCGCTGCGACCAAGACGACATCGTGCGCTGAATCGGCACCCTCACACAACTGCGACGGTCCGCGCGGATCAGTATCATTGCATGGCATAATCGCAACCAATCAACAACAGCAACGGCACCAACCCAAAGAAGACACCAGGTCCGCTGAATCCGTGGGCGCGAAAGATCAGCAGATCCGCCATCAACGTCCAGAGAGTGACGGCGACGAGTTCGCGTCGCAGTACCGGTCGCACCAACACGGCGTTGACGGGGGAAACGTCACCGGAATCTCCCCATCGGGTTGCCGCGGATTCCGATGGTTCACCCGACAAGTCACCAGCCATCGCGAAACCCTCCGGAAAGCAGACGAGACACACGGAGACGAGACAAACGCAGACGAGTTCGAACCGTTCGAGCCGGCTGCAAATTCCCTACGGCCCCCGACGGGCATCGGTACAGTTACTCTCGATACGCGCCGCGAAGCAGCGGACCGCCGAGCTTCAACTCGGTATGATCACCCCAACGTCGCGTTCCAGCAGTTGGTCCCCCAGGACGATTCGCGCCGACGCTTCGGTGTTCACACCAAAGCGGATCGGGGACTTGGCTGCGGTTCTTTAAAAATCGAGCCCAAGAATCCGAGAAGTCTGCAGCGGAGAAATCCAGCGAACTCACAGCGGTCGATGCAACCTCACGCAGCTTGGGGGTTGCAATGTTGGGGCTTGCTATGGCCGCATTCTTTCCATTGATCATTCTGCTCTGGTCATCATATGTGAGATGAGAAGACCTGAAAACCGAAAACCAAGCCTATCCCCGGCGCAAGCCCTTTCCGGTCGACGGTGCTGTTGGCACCAAATCCGACATGGTCGGTGAGAACGATGAGCACGTTGGGAGCCTCCGCGGGCGCTTTGACCTCATCTTGACCTCAGCAGAAAAGTCCTTCACCGATTCAGTGGGAGTCGGGCTGATCTTCCCTTCAAACGAAGGCTTGGGAATGGGAAGAGAGTTTCGGTGTGGACTGGTGATGATCCGATCCGCAACACTCTGGCTAGCCACACTCTGCGGTTGAAACCTCCTTCCACTTCGCGCGGAGAGATCGCGTTCAACCGCAGAGAGATTGCAGCACGCTCTCTCTAACTCTCCTAGCGGTTGATTTCACCGACCTGCCAGTACGCTGCTTCGGCGCTATCTGCAGTGAGGGGGAGTGGATCGGTAATGAATATCGTCAAGAATTCACCGCTCGCTTCCGCGTTCTGGCCCGTTCCGCCGACGACTGTAAAGTCACCATCACCAGACAGAATCGCGTGACCCGTTTCCAGATCGAGAAAAACGTAGAAACGGGCAACCCAAGTCGTAAACACTTGCCCGCCTCTCCCCCGAAGAACTTGTAGCGGACGTTTGCCGAATTGCCGGTTGGGGCCCTGCACACCGGTGAAGGTCAGAATCACATCAAAGGCCTCGAAGTCAATCGATTGCCCGACGCGATCCAAGCTATCTTGCAACTCATCAAGATCAGCCGGTTCAGCGGGACGAGCCAGGGACGTTGGCGTGATCGAGCCTGTCTGGAGGGCGCGACCGTTGAAGTCGCTGAATTGCTTCGCTTTCAACGGAACGATCGCACTGAACTCAGGCTCGCCTTCCGGCAAGGTTGTCACTTCTGACAGCAACTCTTGCAGATTTGAGAACTTGACGACGCCGATAGCGTTGTATTCTTCAGCGACAGCAACGTGCGTCGAAATCGCGATACAACTCGCGAAAAGTAGTGCAAGTGTGTTTTTCATGACCGATGGAATCCTCTCGATGCAGACGGAAAGCCGACGCCAGCTGGTTGAGCGGTCGACAGCGATAAAAAGACTTGCGACTTCAGTGTTTGCAACACTTCCAAAACCTTCGCGCTCCAAAAGCAGTAAAGAGACGATTGGGATGCGCGAAGCATTGATCACTGAATCCGCCGGAAAACTCATCTACCAGCATCAGAGAATGCGCCATTTCCGAGGCACAGGCAACCCCCCTAAACGGTCCGTCGTGCACCAAGTCCACCGCCGATCGATTCTGGGCCCGCACTCGAACTTGGCTGCTGCGAGAGATCGCATCGAAGTAGGTTCGATGCAATTTCCGTAGATGTGGGGCCAGGATGTCATGAAGACTGCAGCAAAGCAGTTGGCCGAACTCGCGTCGGTCGATGCACCCGCCGCGTGCTACGGAAGCCAATGCCGTGATCGCTAACGGCTGTGTTCGCCCCCTAACGCATTCGTTGCTCGATGGAAAGGCTCAACTGCGACAAAGTGGCGAGACGCGTTTGGTCACGACGACTCAGGACGGCAGTGTGGCTTCGTGTTCCTGTGGTATCAAATTTGTTGTTCCATGTCCTAGAGAGTTACGCGATACACAAATCAGCGGAACCGTTCCGACTACTTCTCCTTCGACGCCTTGCTTGATTCAACAACCTGCTTGACGTCGCCTGGATGTACCTTCCAAGTATTCGAGTACCGAGTTTTCCGCACCAACCGTAGTTTCCGAGTCTCTGCTGACCAGCCGTCAACAAAGACACGAATTTTTCCGTTGAACGTTACCTGGAATGGATCGTCATCGTCAGGCACAAATGCGAATCCTGCTTGATGAAATTTGCCGACGCGACCCGTCTTGATTTCGAGATGCTTAAGGGCGCTCAAATCGCTGTGCCCATAGTCCGCAAACGGCAATTTTATACGACTATCAACCAAGTGAATGTACCCCTCCCAAAGTCGATCCGCATATGCACTTGAGGCCAAGGAGACCGCGATTCCGATTGCTATGATGCACTGTCTGAAGATCTTCATTTGAGGCTCTTAATTTCTACGTGATTCGACTGGATTTGGAATAACGATTCAGTCCATTGATTACTAAATGCACCATTTGGATCGGCACTAACGCAGACTTCGCAGAATCGATCCAGAGCGGGATAGAGGTCTTGAAGTTCCTCGGGCGGTAGAGGGCAAAGTTTCCCCCAGTGAGGACGAGCTCCAAACAACCGAGCCATGTTCGTCGCGAGGAACGACGCAAGTTCGTCGAATGGCTTTCGATTCGATCCACGATGATAGTTGGTCAGTGTGATCGAGTACCAGGCATGGTCCGATCCACCATCAGGCGTTTCGCAATTGCCAAGCTCTGTTAAGCCTTGCGCATTGCTGGCCATTGATATCAGTGTGTCATCCGGAAGGATCTTTCGGACGCAAATAGGGTAGTGGTGGCAATAAGCACCACGTAGTTGATTGAATTCTTCGCAACTTGTCTTTTCGAGTTGAGCCAGAAACGTCTCGCTAGGCTGCTTTGTTCTATCCCCCATCGCACAGAGTGCATGCCGAAGGAACTCGAGCGCCGCGACCAATCGGTCACGTTGCACGAACAATTCGATTTCCACATGTCGGAAGAGTTCGTGCTCCATGACCAATTGTGTCGTTGAATCAGCAATGAACCGACGGTTGCGGATCACAAATATCGGCAGCACCCGGCGAAACAGAGTTCGTACGGCAGCGTGAATGCGAACGATTCGGACGGTCAAAAGGATCAACACGTGCATTGCGATGTCGAGGGTAAAGAAGCGATACCACATATACAGGAATGAAGTCGGTGATTTTGGGGCGTCCACCTCGCGACGATGTTGAACGATGTAAGTCCAACGCCAGGGTACAAGGAAAAATTGCTGCAATGAGTAATCTTTCTCTGCGTCCAAGACCTTGCTCAGATTCTCATATTCGCGGAAATGCTCCTCGACGCGATACATCGGGCGACATTTCATCGTGACGCTGAGGATAACGCCCACACAGCCCAATGAGCATCGTGCGGCGCGAAGCTCGTCGCCGGATGCAATTTCTTCGACGACCGCCTTACCGCTGTGGCGGTCGTACCTGGCGACTCGGATGCTCGTTACGTAATGTGAAAGCGAATGGCGCCCGGAACCATGCGTGCCGGTGGAAATCGCACCGGCCACTGTCTGCTCCGTAATGAACCCCACCGATGGCAACGTCCAACTCTGCTTCTCCAATTCCGCCAGAAGATGCTTGATCTGGCATCCCCCGCCCGCCCGCGCAACTGTCGAATTGCCAGCGGCGGTCAGTTGAACATCATTCAAGTACCGCAGGTCCAACAGCACATCGTCGCACTGCAATGTTTTGCTCCAAGAATGAAGCCGGCCAATGCAGCGAATACGTCTTCCCTTGTTCTCGTCAAGGATCTTGATCACCTCTTGCTCGCTCTTGGGAGCGTACATCGAACGCGGATTCAGCGTGACATTGTGGCCAAAATTCAGTTGCTTCATTTGCACGGAAATCCTGTCAGGCGTGATAAGCTAGTTCCCAACACAAAAAGCGAGGTCAACGCCCAAGCGATGCGCGAAAAAGACAGAATTATCGCGAATGCTGCGCACCATCGGCTTTGGAACATCGCTTTTAGGACTAGGAAGCCTTCATGGATCAACCAGAAAACGAAGAAAAGAATGAGTTGGAGTTGGCGTTGGAGCGATATCGTCCCGTGCTTGTAACACTTGCCGAGGCAATGATTTCTCCCGCCTATAGAGGTGATATTGAAGCATCGGATCTTGTGCAGCAAACGCTCCTGGAGGCGCACACCGGCGCGAGTGTTCTCGAGCCGCTGGACGATGGACCGTTTTTCGGCTGGCTGCGAAAATCGCTCCAGAACAACATGCTCGACGCTGTCAAACATCTAAAAACACAAAAATGCGATGTCAGCCGAAGAGTCCGAGAGTCTGAACTTGAAGAGTCCTTTGCGCGTCTGGAACAAGTGTTGGCCGGAGATGAGACATCCCCGAGCCGGCTGGCTTCTCGCAATGAACAGATCGCGACGATGCTCTCGTCGCTCCAAGAACTACCTGACAACCAAAGGCGGGCAGTCATCATGAAACATCTTCAAGGTTTTTCTCTAAAAGAGGTTGCAGCGTCCCTTGGCCTATCTGAGCCCGCCACCGCAGGACTGCTTCATAGGGGAAGACAGAATCTCATTCGTCGAATGGGGAAGTGCGATGAATGAGGCCGATACCCGGAAAGACGGCACCGAGTCACCACTTGCCGACGACGAGCTTGCTGAGTTCGAACGAGCAATGGAATCCGAAAGGGTAAACACTGGTTCGGATACGGCGTCTATTCTCAGCAAAGAACACGGGGACGCGTACCGGAAGATTGATCTGTTGGCTGCGCCCATTCGATCAGCTGTATCCGCGGTCGATGAGCCGCCATTGCTACCTCACTACGAAGCGTTAACTGAAATAGGTCGCGGTGGAATGGGGATCGTTTATCGCGCTTTCAACAGGAAGACTCAGCGACACGATGCGATCAAGGTTGTTCGTCGTGATTGCCTAGCAGGGATGTCTAGCGACACAGTCAAATTGATGCAGTTGCGATTTCAGCAAGAATCGAAGTTGGCAGCCCGAGTCGCCCATGAACACATCGTCCCGATCTACGAAGTTGGAGAGATAGAGGACCAGCCTTGGTTTTCCATGCAGTTGGTCGAAGGGGAGAGTTTACGCGCACTTGCTCACGAGGGCGGAGTCGCTCCGGAACGTGCTGTGAGATACGTAGAAGCGATTGCCCACGCTATCGACGCAGTTCACCGTCACGGCATCATTCACGGCGACATCAAGCCTCACAACATTTTGGTGGAAAGCGAAACCGATCGCCCGATGATCAGCGACTTTGGGCTCGCCGACTTCGACGCGAGATATTCGAGCGACGTATTACGGGGTGTTGTCGGGACGCCCGCGTACATGGCGCCTGAACTGGCCAGGGCCGCACTGCGAGGTGAATCGCCCGATGAATTTGCCGCGGTCCGATCCGTTGCTTCTGACATTTATTCCATTGGTGCCACGCTATGGTCTGCACTTACTGGATGTTCTCCGTGCAATGAGCGTCGTGATGCGCGGCAGCACCTAGCGGACGTCGCCAACGGGAATCTCGAATTCAAAGCAGATGCAGGCCCCACAATTCCACTGGCGCTTTCACGTATTATTGCGAAATGCGTGGCACCGGATCCCGCGGAGCGGTATTCGTCGGCTGCGGATCTCGCTGACGACTTATCATCTTGGCGCTGCCGTCCTCACTGGAACCAACATTTTCCCGGGCTTCGCAGCTTGTTGTGGATGGTGATAGCTCCTGTACTGCTATTGAGCGGGATTGGAGTTTGGTGGCTTCTTCAAACCGAAGCGCACGAAGGATGGATCTGGTTGCTAGTCTTTGCCGGCTACGGACCACTTTTTGCAACGTTTCTAGCAAGCGGACGCGTCAGTCGCGCAGGTCAACAGGCACGACGGGAGCTGTGGTCGATTTGGACCGGTCATCTGATAGGCACTTTCGTCTGCATGGTTGCCTTACGGATCCTATGTCATCCAGACTTCGGTAGAACACTCGAGTTCTTCTACCCATGCTGGGCTGCGATTTCTTCGCTCGTCTTTTTTGCCAAGAGCGGCAACTTCTGGGCGTTCTACCGGTGGATTGCTGTTGGCTGGGCGATCGTCGCAGTCCTGCTGACGGTCATCTCCTACCCACCAATCACCTTCAGCGTTTTTGCCGCCATAACTTGTGTAGTCATTGCCAAAGGTGACAGCGCCTTTTTAGAGGAGTAGATCCTTGTTCACGAGACTGCCTTTTAGAGTCCTATCGTTAAGGTTCTGTAAGGCGTCAATTAGAAAGCCCGCTCCGCGACAACTAAAAGGACCTGCTTGGAAGTCTCTGGTGGCGCTGATGAGTGACACAAAGCGGTGTTTGCTAGCATTTCGCTGACTTGAATTCCGCGACAATTAGAATTCCCTGGCCTCGGGATTTACGGCAGGCTAACGCAAGCTCTTTCAATTAGGAGGCTTGCGATGATCAAGGATCAAAAGGTGAGCGAGATGCTCACCCTGCTACGCGATGGAAGTTCGGTAGCGGATACAGCAAGGATGCTAACGATGAGCGAAAAGACCGTCAGGAAGTACCGAGACTCGAACGTCTTGCCGAGCCAGATCGAACGACCCCAACGTACGTATCGCACCCGCAACGACCCGCTGGAGCAGTTTTGGCCCGAGGTTCAAGAGCGGCTCGAAAATGACCACCGGCTGAAGCCTTACGCACTGCTGCAGTGGCTGCAGCAGAAGTACAACTCGGCAGACGACGACACCATCGTTCCGGATTCGATCCGGCGCACCTTGGAACGGCGTGTCCAGAACTGGAAGTTGCAAAATGACGTCAACAAGGAGGTGATCTTTCCGCAGATCCATCATCCCGGTGACGTGGTCGCATTCGACTTTGTCGACTTGAACTGTTTGAAGGTCACGATCGCCGGGAAACAATTTGACCACAAGCTATTCCATGCCGTGCTGACGTATTCCAATTGGGAGCATGTTCACATCTGCCATTCGGAATCTTTTGAAGCCTTAGCGACCGGCCTACAGGACGCGTTGCATCTTGCCGGAGGTGTTCCAAAGCGTGTGCGTAGCGATAGTCTTTCAGCCGCAGTCAACAACCTCTCAAGCGACAAGGAATTTGCCAAGCAATATCAAAACCTACTTAGTCACTATGGACTCCAAGGCCATCGCATCAACGTTCGCAAGCCGCAAGAAAACGGTGACGTGGAATCCTCCAATGGGCATATCAAAACGGCGATTGATCAATCGCTTCGGCTTCGTGGGAATCGTGACTTTGGCGATCACTCGCAGTACCGAGATTTCTTGCTCGAAGTGGTTGGGCAACGCAATTTCAAACGCGACGTGAAGTTGCTTGAGGAAGTCGCTCAGTTTCGCTCACTGCCCGCGCAACGCGTTGCGACCTACACGACTCTCGATCGGAATGTCAAGTCGGATTGTGTCTTGCGGATCAAACGCAATTCGTACTCGGTCAGCAGCAAGTACATCGGCTTGGCGGTTGAAATTCAGATTCATCAAGATCATGTCTAGCTGTGGTACTCAGGTGAGCGCAGGGAAGTCATGCCGAGGCTCTACGGACGCGATAAGGAAGCGATTGATTTTCGTCATGTGATTGATTCACTGAAACGCAAGCCGGGTGCATTCACGAACTACAAATACCAACACCACCTCTATCCCACGACGCGTTTTCGAATGGCCTATGACGCGATCTTAAAACACACGACACACGACCGAAGCGTCTGCGGTCAAGCAATACCTCGAAATCCTGCACGCCGCCAAACATGAGGGTTTGGAAACGGTTGACGACATTTTGCGTTTCCTGCTGCTGCAGGGAGAGCCGCCATTGGCGGCCAAGGTACTTGGCATGATTGCCAGTAAACAGCAAGTCCCAAGCCCGACTGAAGTGAACGTCGAGTCGCCGGATTTGGATGCGTATGATTCATTACTTTCACACAAGGATGTGTACGATGACCAACAAGACCGCACCGAGCAAACCGAGCGGGCGCCGCAAGCGAGCGTCCTCGGAAACGCAGGACTCGACGTCGCCTTCAGCAGCTACGACGAGCATCTCCCAGCTTCCCGAACAACTCAAGGAACTGCGTCTACCGACGATCCGCGACCTCCACGTCGAGACAGCCGAACTGGCGGCCAGGGACCACTGGACTCATCTGCAGTTCTTGTCGGAGTTGGCTTCGAAAGAATGCACATCGCGGAAAGAGAATCGGATCCTGCGATTGATGAAAGAAGCTCATTTACTACCGGGCAAGACGTGGGAGCAATTTCAGTGGTCACGCTTACCGTTGCATGTGACCCAACAGTTCGAAGTGCTTCGCAGCGGCAGCTTCTTGGATCGTCAGGACAACTTGTTGATTTTCGGGAAACCTGGTTCGGGGAAAACGAATTTGCTTTCGGCGTTGGGAGATCAACTGGTACGTCGTGGCCGATCGGTCTACTTCACAACTTGTCAGATGTTGGTCCAAGATCTGTTACGCGCCAAACGCGATCTACGGATGGAGCGTCTGATCAAGAAACTGAGCAAATTCGAGGCCTTGATCGTGGACGATTTGGGGTACGTGCAACAGAGTCGCGAGGAGATGGAAGTGTTGTTCACTCTTCTCTCGGAACGCTACGAACGAGGCAGCGTGCTGTTGAGCAGCAACCTACCATTCTCGAAGTGGGAACAGATCTTCAAGGATCCAATGACCACAGCAGCGGCGATCGATCGGTTGATACATCACTCGGTGATCATCGAACTGAACATCGACAGTTATCGCCTGGCGGAAGCCAAAGGAAAACGCGATTGCGAAGTGCCTTCGGATGGCTCAAAGCCAAAGGCACAAGCCTCGCAGGAATGACATCCGGAAAGGAATTCTAATTGTCGTTAAAGTGGAGTTCTAATTGACGCCGAACATGAGGTTCGCCGTCGCCGTCAAGCATCACATTGTGAGCACGACGATCGCATCAAAATCTGGTTTCAGTATTCGTTGATGTCTTGCCTTGGTGAACCCCTCTGCCAATAAATTCAGCCGGACTGGTTTTTCACTGCCCTGGCATGGAGATGGCAATGGCTTCCCAAATTGATGTGTTTCACGAGTGTTTTGATCAGGTCAGCGACCCGCGAGTTGCTGGGCGGACGATCCATCGGCTTAACTCGATTCTATTCTTGGTTGTGGCGGCGGTCATCGCAGGCGCGGACGGTCCCGATGAGATCGAAAGCTTCGGTGGAGAGAAACTCGACTGGCTCTCCAAGTTCGCTGACTTTGAAGCTGGAATCCCTTCTCACGACACCATCACGCGAGTGCTGTCGTTGATAAAGCCCGCGGAGTTTCAAAAGGCGCTTCTGCAGTGGCACTCGCACCTTTGTGAACTTGCCCGTGCATCTTCCGATAGCGATTCCAAAAATCACACAGGTCCCATCCACGTGGCGATCGATGGCAAGACGGTGCGAGGATCCTATACCGATGCGGAAAAATCCAATGCGATTCACATCGTCAGTGCCTGGGCGACTGAGCATGGTGTCACGCTCGGACAAACCGAGGTCGACTCCAAGTCCAACGAAATCACGGCGATTCCCGAATTGCTCGATCTGATCGACGTGCGCAATTCGATCGTGACGCTCGATGCCATGGGATGCCAAAAGTCGATTGCTGAAAAGATCATTGAGGAAGGTGGCGACTATGTGTTCGCAGTCAAGGACAACCATCCCAAGCTTTGCGCAGCCATCGCTGACTACTTTGAGATGGCCCACAACGAAGGGCTCAAAGACCACGGTGTCCGAACCATCACCACGCTTGGAAAGCAGGCCGGGCGAGACGAAGAACGCTTCTATGCGACTTGCCCGATTCCCGAAGCGCTCCGCGAACTGACCGACCAATGGAAGGGAGCCAAAAGTATTTGCCAAGCGAATACATGCACCACTCGTGGCGACAAGCAATCAAGCGATGTCCGATATTACATATCAAGTCGACCGGCAAGGGTGCGTGAATTTTCAAATTGTGCTCGTAAGCATTGGGGGATTGAGAGCATGCACTGGGTTCTCGATGTGGTGTTTCATGAAGACTCCAGTCGGCTCCGAACCAAAAACGCGACGTCGAACATGAGCTTTGCTCGCCGG
>NZ_JANZKV010000017.1 GCF_025060895.1 Stieleria sedimenti
GCTGCTATCGCGTACAAACCGTTGGTGTCTAGCCTTTAAGCGATTCTCGGTCGCTGCGACGCAGCGACAACGGGCGGCTAAAGCCCAATACCGCTAAGTCAACATGAATGAGGGGGCCCGGACGCTGGCGCGAACCGGCTGATATCAAACGAATATCAGCCGTTTGGCGCGAGCCTACGGGCCCTCATTTGAAGAAACGACGCTTAACTTAGCGGTATTGGGCGAAAGCCTGCACACCAACACGTCTGTCCGTCCCATTCATTCAAACCCTTTTTCAGGAATGATCAGGGATTCCTCTTGTTGCATGATGATGAATCCTTCGACCACGCCGACGACGATCGCCCCGACCAGGATGAATGCGACGAGTGTTAGGTAGCTTCTTTTCCCCGTCTTTGACTTCTGGGAACGCTTCTTTCGCTCAAGTTTTTCGGCTTTCGAAAGATCATACTCTTTCTTTTTTTCGGCATGCTCAAGCAGATCACATGCGGTTTTGCTGGCGGCGTCCGTTTCACCGTTGGAATTGGATTTGCTCTGCCGTCCCAAACGCTGGTCGAGCGCATCGCGGAGCGGCGGTAGCATCCACGTCATTGACAAGATTTTGGTCTTGGATCGTGCGTAACGGTCCATGTCGATGAGCAAGTCGACCAATTCGGACGGAGCACCTTTGACACCGCGCAGGTCCAGAGGGATCCGGTGTTCGTGCGAATTGATTTCGCGAACGATATCAGCCCGCAGCATTTCGATGTCCATGGAGTCGTCGTCGGCCCAATGGAGCCGGACGACTTTCTCGCCGGAAATCTTGTCCAGTTGTCTATCTAATCGAGCCATTTTTCACTCGCATTTCGCCCACGCTGCCAGCGCGTTGACACGTCCATTCACTTGAATCGAAATGGTAGCGGCTTATCCACGAGCTTGATCGATAGAGTCAACCCCTTAGCCGTATCTTCAACAAAACACAACATGTTGTTAACGAGTGCTTGTCGTCGGTGTGAGCATCGCGATTGGCAGGAGTGTGGATTCACTGTCAGCGCGCCAGACGATGCAGATGAAACTGCTCGGGCTCGAGCGCAGACTGCGCTAAATCGATCAGGTGTTGATGGTGGGTGAACAGAATGACCTGCGTTCGCTCGGACAATCTTGAGAATCGCTTCATCGCCGCGATGGTGCGTTGGTCATCCAGTTGAATCAAACAGTCGTCGATCACGACGGGAATTGCATGGCCCGCGGAGAGTTGGTGTTCGAGCGATGCGAGCCGCATGGCCAGATACAGCGCGTCGGCGGTCCCCAAGCTCATCGCATCGACCGGCACCAAGTTTTCTTCTCCCTCGGGCGACGCGGCGATGCCGAATAACTTTGAACGCCCCTTGTCATCGAATTCCGGTTTCAATCCGGCGTATCGACCGCACGTCAACTCTTCGAAGGCTTGGCAGGCGATTTTCAACACCGGACTTTCGTTCTCACTCCGGTAATGCTCGATCGATTGTTGCAAAATCATCGACGCGATTCGCAGCTTGGCGTATTGTTGCGACTCCCGCTGGATCGTTCCGTGAAGCAGTTGCAGTTCCTGGTTCAGTTCCGCCGCACGATCTCCTCCGTCGATCCTGGACAGCTCTTTCTTGATCGCCCCGACCTGCTGTTCGACTGCGGACCAGCGTTCGTTCAGGGTCTGCAACGATTCTTCGAGTTTGCCGATTTCGTGTTCCAATTCGACCCGATCATGCGATTCCACTTGCTGGGCAAATTGTTCCACCGCGACCCCAGCGGCGATCAATGCCAATTGTTCTTCGGCGCGGGCACAGGCCTGCAGGGCGGCTCGCTTTTCGGCCGCGTTTTGTTCCACGCCGGGCAATTCGTCGGTATTGTCGACGCCGGCTTCGCGACAAAGTTGAGCAAGCTGTCCCGCGGCCGCTTCGAGCACCTGATGGTCGTCGACAAGTCTGGCTTTCGCCGCGGTCAGTTCGGCTTTGAAACGCTCGGCTTGACTGGCCGCGTTCTTGGCCGCGTGCAAGCGTTCGTACAACGCGTGTGCGATCTCCGCACTGTGTTGTTCGGGTTTGCATTCCAAGCCGACGATTCTTGCGATCACCGTCGCCCGCTGTGCAAACGAACGACCGTCGTCATCGATCGAGCGAATTCGTCCGAGGATGATATCGCGTTCGCGAGTCTCTTCAAACAGTTTGGCGATCTTCTTCAACCGCATGCTGATCACGCTTGGACTGACGTCCTGATCGCCGGCGAACGATGCAATCGCCTGCTTCCAGTCGCTGTCCCATTGTTTTCGTTTCGCCGCATTGGATTCGTACTTGGCTTCGGCCGCGGGCAGCGCCGCGTGGATTTCGTTTCGCTTGCGGCGGGTTTGTTCCAGATGCGATGCTGCCGCAACGAGTTCATTCCGTAACGCTGTCGCACGATCGTGCAAGGATTCCAGATTCAGCGGGTCATCCGCCATGGCCGACGTCTCATGATGACCGGCAGCGATGGGACGGGCGGACCAGGCCCCTTGCAGGGCGTGGGCTAACCGCGTCGCATTGCGATCAATACGATTCAGTGTGGAATCCAGCCGTCCGCGTTCTTTTTCCAGTGAGCGGTATTTTTCAACCAGAGTTTGATGTTTGGCGATCCAGTTTCGCATTTCGCGGACCTTGCCGGCGGCGATCCCGCAGCTTTCCCATAGCTGACTCCACTGCTGGGACGCCTCGGCGGCCAGACGTTCGGCCTGGATGACCGCTTCTTCCGCCGCGTCGATCGCGTCTTTTAATCCCGTGATTTCCAGCGTGACCGACGCCCGCTCGGTGACCTGTTTCTGGTGGGAGCGAATCGTGTCGACCACGTCGTCGGCGGTGCGAATCGACTGCCGCACCTTGCGTGTCGAGGCTTGAAAGTTCTCTTCATCGTCTCGTGAGTCGGCGAGTCGATCGACCCACTGGTCGCGTGTTTCGCGTGACTGTTCGAGTTCTTGCTCGGTCGGAAGCGGATGATCGGCTTGCAAACGGGTCAGTTTTTCGCCCGCATCGTGAAGCTGTTTCCGCAAGCTCGCGACCGTTTTCTTGGCATCATCAACAGCCCGTGCGCGATCGCGGAGTGTTTGGTCGTGGTCATCGATCTCCGCGGCCGTCGGCGGTTGCAAGCGTGCCGTATCGTCGAGGCTGATCTGGCCGAGTCGAAGTTCGCGAATCAACCGTTCGCACTGCGATTCGAGATCTCGGCAACTGGACCGTTCTTGGTCGGCCTGATCCAACAGGGTTGCCGGCGGACCGATCTCGGAAAGCACCGACTCGATCATCGCCGGGTCCGCGACGTCTGGGTGTCGTTCGAGTTCGTCGTCCAATTCGGCAAGCTGTTTCCGCAACGCTTGCAGCGACTCCAGTGAATCGCGTTCCTGCTGTCGCAGCATTTCGCAATCACCGGCCAATTCGTTGATTCGAATTTGCGCCGCGTCGCTGACGTGCAATCGGTCGACGTGTCGATCGACCACTTCGTCCGGGGCATCGTCGGCGATGTCGACTTCCAGGTCACGCAGCAATTCACGCAGGTGGCGGTTGCGGTTTTTGACGACCCGGTGAAGGTTGGCTTGATCTTTCGATGCCGCTTCACGCGCGGCGATTCCTTGGAACAAGGCGACGATTTCGGTTTCATGCTCGATCGTCGCCGGATCGATCAAGCACGATCGGATTTCTTTTTCCGTGGCCTCGATCTCACGTTGTAATTGATCGACCAATCGCTGGTAGGTTTGACGGTTTGCGGATGCCTCTCGGCGGCGTGCGGCAAAGTCTTCGTCGAGCGTGGGCACCGATGACAACGCTTCCAATTGGGCCTTGTGCCGTCGCCAGATGGGAACGATCGCGTGGGCCTCGCGAATCGCCTTTTGTCTGGCCAACGATTGGGCCAACCGCGTGCGTTCGTCCGCCAGTTCTTGCGATTGTTGTTGAGCCTCGGCCAACTGGCGTTTGAGCAATTGGTATTCGGCCGGCGGCGTCTGAAGTTCACGCACGATTTTGCGTTTTTCGTCCAGTTCACTCAGCAAACTGTTGATGCGTTTCTTGCCGCGTTCGAGAAACAGTTCCTTGCTTTCGTGTTCAAGTTCGGTTTGAATCGCCTTTAGCCGGCCGACGCCCGCACCGGCTGCAAACAGGATTTCGCCGAGTTCGCCCTTGCTTTCCAAGACGGCTTGTCCACCGGCAACCAACTGCTCGTGGGAAAGCCCGAAGCGATGATGAAAGGCGGCTTCGTCGATGCCACCGAGCATTTGCTCCAGCTCCATCGGGTCGATCGGCGTCTTGTCGTCTTCGGCGTGCAGCTTTGTTTTGCCGTTCTTGCGCCGAATCACCGTCAGACGATTTCCATCGGGACCGATCAACGTCGCGCCGACCCGCAGTTTTGCGTTGGAATGCAGAAAGCTGTCCGTCGTCCGCGTCGGGATGCCGAACAGCAGCGCGCTGATCGCTCGCAAACACGTGGATTTTCCCGATTCGTTGGGGCCATAAACCAGGTGGAAGCGACGGGGGCCTGCGGACAAATCCAGGGATTCATCGCTGAACAATCCGTATGCTTTGAGATCGAGTCGTTCGATAATCATTTCTTGGCTCCTGCCGTACCCGTGGTCGATTCGTCTTGTTGAAGCCGTCCGACGACGTCGGCCGCGGCGGATTCGACCAGCCCCGCGACCCATTGGTCATCGCCAAACGGAAAGGCCGCCTGGTCTTCGTCACCCTTCAATTCCTTGGGGAGTTTCTTCGACAGACCGGCAAGTTCTCGTTCGATCAGGGAGGCAAGCGACGGGTCGTTTCGCAGGGTGTTGAGCACGCATTCCAGACTTTCGAGCGGTCCATCAAAATCGAGTGAAATCTTTTGGTCGTTCGGCATCGCGGTTCGAATCTTGACGTCTTCTAACCAAACCTGTTCGTTTCCCGCGGCGACGCTGATCGCTTGCAATTCCGCGCGAACCCATTCGGTGTTTTGGTGCAGCGCCGCGTGCAGCGACGACTGCCCGGTCAAGCGAACCCGGGAGACCAGCAGGCGGCCGTCGCAGGCATCGATTTGTTCGGAAAGCCAGCCCTGGTAGGCATCCAGAATTTCATCGCGATCCTGCATCTGGCTGGCGTCGATCACACATTCGTGCCAACGCAACACGTCCAGCGGGTGGAAATCGTAGCGGCAACGGTTCCTGGCATCGACTTCGATCAACACGCAGCCCTTGGGACCTTGTTCGCCGATGTGTCGGCCCTGCAAGTTGCCGCTGAACACGATCGGCGGTCCGCCTTCGATTTGATGGTCGCCGCGGACGTGGATATGGCCGAGCGCCCAGTAGTCGTAGCCTTTCTCGGTCAACTCGGCCGGGGTGCATGGAGCGTAGTGGGCGTGGGAGGTGGCGCCCTCGAGTCCGGTGTGCAACATGCCCAGGTTGAACATTCCCGCAACCGCATCGGGATACTTTGCCGCCATGTTCGACTTTTCGGCGCGGCTGCGAAAGGATTGTCCATGAACGGCGACGCCGATGTCTTCCATGAACCTCGATTCCGCCTTTCCCGTTTGCAGGAAAATGTCGCTGCCGTCGGGGTTCTTGGGCAGCGGCAGGGAAGCCGTCATTTGGTTCGCCGCGTCGTGGTTGCCGCGAATGACCAACACCGGGATACCGGCGGTGACCAATTTGGCGGCCTCTTTGACGAAGGCCAGCCCGGTGTTTTGGTCCGGCCAGTCACCGTCGTATAAATCACCCGCGATCACGACCAGATCGACGTCTTCCTCGATCGCCAACGCAGTCAGATTTTCCAGCGCGCGGCGAGACGCGCGACGAATCCGCTGGGACGGCGCACTGTCGTAGCGGTCGAGTTTTTTGAGCGGACTGTCCAAATGAATGTCCGCGGCATGAAGAATTTTTCGTGTCGTCAAGGCAATGTCGGGGATGGGGAAAACAAGACCCTCTCTGGCGAGGTCGTGCAGTTTTTAAGTCGTTGATATTCAAGGGTTTTCGTCACTCTCCCCCTGGGAGAGTCGAGCGTAGCGAGGAGAGGGGTTTCGTTGTTGCTTGGGATCGCCCATCAAGAGTGAAGTGAACGCCGCGATTCACCGTTCGACCTCCCCTCGCTGCGCTCGACCCTCCTGCCAGGAGGGTGACTTTGAAAACTGCACGACCTCCGGGGAAGGTGATCGTCAATGTTCATACCAATTCGAATCTCCGTCTTCATACAATACCGTTTCTCCTTCGCTGGGATTCGTGTCCACGCCCAGCGCCGCGTGGATCAACGCGGCCGGTTTTTTGTCGTCAGGCTTACAGGGTTGAACGACCATGTAAAGCGCCTGGCGGGGACGCGTCATTGCGACGTACAACAGGCACAACGCCTCGGTCATCTTTCCCGCCGCATCGCGCCCGAACGCCTTGCGCCAGCGGGTGTCCAGAAAGTGCCAGGCCTCGCTGGTCAAGAATCTTGAGAGCCCGACCGGCGGCTCGGTCAGATTCCGCGAATCCGCGATGCACAGCGGTGGCTGGCCGGTCAATTTGCCGTCCAGCTCTGGCAAGAACACGGCGTCGAATTCCAAACCCTTGGATTGGTGAACTGTCATCACGCGAACGGCGGCCGATTGCGGTCGTTCGACTCGCTTCTCACGGACCATTCGGACAAAATCTCGCAAGCGGTCGGTCGCGTTGGGCTCATAAGCAACCGCCAACTGGGCCAATTGTTTCAGACGTGTGGTATCGCGGGGGCCGCAGACCGGTGCGAGGACGGCGGCCAGACGCTGGACGGCACGTGCGATCCCGACTTCGGTGACCAGATCCCTGACGTAGTCGGCCGACATGCCCTCGACCTGACCCAGCGGAGAATGGTCGACATGAAATTTCCAGCGACCGTCGGCGGGATGCTCGGCCATCATGAATGCCGACAGGACCAAGTCGACCGCGGCGGAATCGACCAACGGGTTTCCCCCTTCCTGGCTGACGTCGACGCCGAGTTGTTCCAACAGGAAGATCAGATTGGCGACGCCTTTGTTGGTTCGCGTCAAGACACCGATCGAACGATCCGGCGCGGCGCGAGAGAGTTCGGCAATACGTTGTGCCGCCAACTGGTAACAGGCCTGCGTCGTTTCTGCGCCGTCGCGACTGTCGATCTTTTCGCAGGTCTCCATGCGAACGTAACCGGGTAGCGACGCCTTGAACGCCACGTGTTGCGGGAACCGTTTGGCGAATTGGGTGACGGCGCGGGCTTCGTAGGTCGCTTTGTCCGCGTCGTGTCCGTCAGAGGCGGCGTCGGCGATCTTGTGTCGCGTGAGGTTTTTGAAAACGCGATTGATCAAATCCATGATCACCGGGCTGCTGCGGAAACTCGTGTTCTGTTCGATCGATTCAACGCCGCCGATTTCGGCACTGACCGCGTCGAAGATCTCCGCCACGCCGCCGCGCCAGCCATAGATCGCTTGCTTGGTGTCCCCGACACAGAAAAACGAGCGTTTGACCGCCGCTTCCGGATCGGGATCGGGGTCGATGGCCGCATCGGCGGATCGGAACGCCAGCGGTCGAAGGACCTGCCACTGGGCTGGCGAAGTGTCTTGGAACTCGTCCAATAAAACATGGTCGATTGCGCCGTCCAAGCGTCGGCTGATGGAGCGGTGGTCGACCTTGGAAAACTGTTTCGCCAACCGCACGGCGATGTCGTCAAAGCCGAGTGTTCGCAAGGATTGTTTCAGCTGGGCGACTTGTCCGTCGTACAGCGATAACACCTGGCCGGTAGCGTCGTTTTGTGCGGCCAACAGCGAGAGGGTGTTTGAACGCGCGGCGGCATACAACGCGCCCAGTGCGTCATCCAGGCCGTCGGGCAGCGCGGATCGGCCCAGCTTCGTCGACTCTCCGTTGCGTTTCGCTTTGGCATAGTTCTTGATCAGCGTTTCGGTCGCCAGCGAATCGAACTGACGCGTCTCAAGGAGTTCAGCCATCGCATCGAGTTTGGCGCGAACCGTTTTCTGCGGCGGCTCGGACAGGCGAAAGGAACCGGCAGCGGACGTCAACGCGGCATCATCGGGCGCGGTGGGCGCGTCCAGATTGGTCCAAGCCTCAGACGCGGTCTGACGCGATTTCGTGTACGCGCCCGAGACAATTTGAATCAGTTCACGAACGATCGAGCGTTTCGTTTCACCTTTGCTGAGCATCGCCAACAGGGTCGCCAACTCGCCGGGCTGGAGCATTGACACCATCGAGTCGATCGCGCGCTCACGCAACCACGCTTCTTCGATCTCGTCGGTCAATCGCCAAACCGGTGGCAGTTGCAGTTCAAAGGGAAACGATTTGGCCAGCTGGGTGAACAAGCTGTCCAAGGTGCAGATGCGGATGCGATGAATGTTTGCGACCAGACGCTGCAACAGTTGCAAACACAAGCTGCGGGGCAATGTCTCCAGGCCGACCTGCCGGCGCAGATCCTCCAGCGCCGCATCGTTGTCCGGATCGGCGGCTTCGGCCAGCGTCAACAGGATCCGCTCCAGAATTTCGCCTGCCGCTTTGCGTGTGAAGGTGGTCGCGAGGATCGATTCGGGGGCCGCCCCCTGGAACAGAATCTGCAACAGTCGTGCGGTCAAACGATACGTTTTCCCCGTGCCGGCCGAAGCCCGCACCAAGACGGGCGGCAGGTTGCCGTCCAGGAACACGTCGCTGGCGGAACGGTCGTGGGATGTGATTTCGGTGCTCACTGGTCATTGTCTCCTTCCGCGATCGCCGCACCGGCCAGCATTCGACTGGCAACTCCGGTCTGCAAAATCATTTCGTAATCGTCGTACATCACGCCTTGGTCGCTGGGGGCGAAATCACAGGCAAAGATGCGGCGGACGCATTGATGAATCAGATCTTTGGCTTGCTCCATCAGCGGTTCGTCGAATTTCGCGATGTTGATCTTGGTTTCGTCCGCTTTGTCGCTGACATTAAAATAGCCCAGTTGGACCTCTTGCGGCGGCGCTTCGATGCCGAGAAAGGGCACCATCATCCGGTACAGCGGCAATTGCAGATCGATCCATTCGTATTGGCCGGTGTCGCGGTTTTTGCGAAGGTGTTTTTTCTCCGGTTTGTGACCGTGGGTCTTGTAGTCCAAGATCGCCCATTGTCCGGTTTGAACGTTGCGGTCGATCCGATCGAAACGTCCTCGCAATCCCATCTTTTTTCCGTCCACGGTGATCGAAGCGCCTTTGGATTCTTCGACACTTGCTTCGGTCGCATGGATTCTCCAGCCCTGCTCAATGCGTTTGGCTTGCTCAGCGGCGACGAAATGCAGTCGCCGCTCGGCTTGACGGACTTGCAGCCGGACGGCGCTTTCGGCGTGGTCGCCGTACTGGTCAGCCGCATAGTGGTGCAAGTGATGTCGTAACGATTCAAAGATTCGCTTTTCGTCGGCTTCGTCTTTCTCGGCGGACTCCCCAAAGTGCTCGACCGCGGCATGGACCAAGTCACCGAACTGGTTGGCCGCAAGTTCGCGGGCTAATCCGTCGACGGGTTTCAAATTCAGCACATGCCGCAGGTAAAACCGATAGGGGCATTCAAGGTAGGCCTTGAAAGCCGTCACGCTCATCGATTTGACGGGGCATTCATCAAGATGGAATGCCGGAATGGGAAGATCGGTCGTTTGACGATCGCTGTCCCAACAATGCGAAACATTGACCTTGTCGCGCGCTCCGGCCAATAGCATCCGGATTCGCCGAGCCACGTCCGGGGGTGATGAAGCGGCCAGCAATCGGCTGGGCGGCGTCGGTGTTCCGTCGGCAGAATTCTTGCCCACGATCAAACGGGTGTCTCGGCGAGTCGAGAGCAGTAACTGCGTCGCATAAAGATCACGGGCGTAGCGGCGTTCGTTGTCGGCGATCCGCAACCGCGAGCGCAGCGAACCGGGCAAAAATGGATCACTGGTGACCGCCGAGGGCACGAAGGGATGATTGAAACCGACCACGACCATTGCCGGCGAATCGTCCAGAGCCAAATCCAACCAGCCGTGAATCTGGATGTCATCAGCGCTCTGATCCTGCCCCACACGCAGTTCGGACAGACGCGAGGCGATCATTTCCAAAGCCGATGCGGCGGTGACGGGCGCGTCCAAATGGCGGCTGAGTTGGGTGAAGCGTGTCAAAAGGCCACGGACTTTCGCGACCGCTTCGACCGTCAACCGGCGATCGGGCCGAGTCGCGTCGGCAGTTCCCAGGTCGGCGGTTCCCAGGTCGGTGTAAATCGAATCCAGCCATTGCAGCAGCCGATCGCACCAGTCGGCGATCGGTTGGGTCGGTCGCGGTCCGTCGGACAGATGCTGGGAGATCAGTGGCGCGAGCCATTCAAGGACGGCACGGCGCAGTTGCTCCGCTGCGGGATAGTGCTTCAGCGCCGCCGGCGGCAACGGATCCGACAGTCGTACCGGCAGATGATTGGCAAGCATCTGGTCGAGCGGAATCAGGTAGTCTTGCGGTGCCGTGTCGTTTTGGGGTTGGTTGAGTTGAGTGTGGAGGTAACGATGAACATCGCCGTGCCGCACCAGTGCGGCGAGCGATCGCCAGGTCGGCCGGGCGACCAGGGTCGCGGTGAGCGAAACGAGTCGTCCCACGGCGGTCGACGCGACGGTCCAGCCGACGTGCCGGTAGGTGGAAAACCCGCATCCGTCGAGTTGCATTTCGGTGGCGGCGACGTGTGAATCATCGGTCACGCCGACGGCAATCTGTGCCGGTTGATAGCGAGTGGCGAATTCCGTCACCGCCTCGCTGACCGCGGTCGCTTGATCGGCGATGTCGCCGGCCGACACCAGATGGTCATCGGTCAGCGGCAATTGGAAATCGGCAAAGGCGTCCGGCTTGAGGCAGCCGAGCCAATCAAAGCAAGCTTCTCGGTCCTGGGGCGCCGCGATGAAAGACACGACGTCGCGTTCGACTTCGGCGATCACTTTGGCAACCGATGGATTCAGGTCACTGGTGCCGACCAGCGCGATCGCACGTCCCGAACGAATCGTTTTTCGTTTGATCGCACGCCGACGCTGCTGGTGTGGGTCGCTGCGCCCGGCCGTCGCAAGCTCGCCGAGGTAGAGTTCGAAAAGTTCTTGCAGCAGTGTCCAACGGGCTTGTTCGTCATCGCCGTCGGTGACCGAAACCACGTCCGTGAAACTCACCTCGTGGGCCGCCAAATCGGCCGTCAATCGCCGCAACGTCCCGGCGAGTTCCAGCCAGGGGCCGATCGCATCGGATTCCGGCAGCACGGGCAGCAGCGGCCGCAACGACTCGGCGTCGCGATGGCGCAACACCCGCGCCCAAGCCAGCGTTTGCTCAAACTCGATCGCGATCGGGGCCTCGGGCTGGTAGAGCAGTTCGGCCAATTCTCCCGACGTCGTGATGCGGGGCGCGAGATAGTCGAGTCCCTGGTCAGCGGCCGCCGATTGCAACAGCCGACCGAAACGCAGCATCGACTGGGCCGTCGGCAGCACGCAAATCCAGTCGCTCAAGTCCAAACCGCCGCTTTCGCCCGCCCGATCGATGAAATAGCGGACCACCCCGGGCAGCAAGGGCCGGTCCCAGCCCAGAAACTCGCGTCGGCACAGCAATTCGGGAAAAAGATCAAATGACACGGCGAAGCAGCCCCCCTGGTGAAAATCCGTTCTTAAGCCTGCGGCGTTGTTGTCGTGTCCGGTCGTGACACGTCTGGTCCAATCCTATCGATTTGACGCTTTTTGTGTGACCCGTGGCGACAATCGACGGCCGCACGGCCGCGACAAACGATTCCAGCGTTACAGGTGCTAGAGGCCCGAGAATCGTTAATGTCGCGCCAACACGCATCCGATACGTAAACCAACGGACATACAGTGCGCAATCACTGTGTGCCGTCGGTGTGCCGAGGGGGGCACATCCTTTCGATGAACCGAACGCGGTTCATTGGGGCCGAAATCACCGGGACCTAGGAACGCGGCATGCGTGTGAACAACGCGAAATTGACAAGCCAAAACGGCGACCCATCCAAACGAATCGCAAAGCGAGCGGTTCTGGTGGCGGTGTTGGTCGCGTCCGGCTCCACTGCGGGCGGCCAACAGCCGCAGGGCGGGATGATCCAATCGCGTTTCTTCAATCAAAACAACGCCACGCCGGGGATCGTCCATGGCGGTGCACGCACAGCCGCCCCGATGCCCGTGGGCGCGGTGCAGTCCAATCCGTTTGTGGCGCCCGGACAGGCTCCGACGACTCCCGCCAACGGGGCAGTGCAGTCTGCAACCATGGCCGGCGGCCATCCGTCGATGGCGGCGTCACCGGTGGGGCGCGTCAGGCAAAATCCGCGGTTCCATGCCGCGTCAGCGACCGGTGTCAGCGACCGACCGCTGATCGCGCTCCGATCCAGCGAGCACGTCCCCGCGACTCAGGTCGAGGCCTTTGACCGATTCGGGCCAGTCCCCGCCGATGCGTTCGTCCAGCCGAACCAACCTGATCAAGCACAACTGTCATGGGCGGCCAAAACAGCGGCCATGAACTCGCCGGCGCCGCTGGCGATCCCGACCGGTGCGGCCACGCCGATCCGGTCCGCATCGGCATCCGATGCCACGTCTCGGCTGAACGAAGGGCACAACGCTCCCATCGGCATCGTCGCCGAACAGGATTCGCGTGTCATCCCGGTCGCCGATGCTCGCGATGAGCAGACGCCGGTCCAAGAAACGCAACCGATCTTCTTCACCCTGTCCGATGACACGGCTGAAGCCGGTGATGCGTTTACCAGCGAATTCGAACTCGACGGTGAGTCGACACCCAGCGTTCAGGAACCTGCTGAGCAACCGATGCAGACGGATCCGAAAACGGAGCCTGCGGCACCCGAGCCCAAAACGCCCGAGCCCGAAACGCCAGAGCCCGAAGCTTCGCCGCCCGCGACGCCACCGGTCGCCGTCGAGACGCCGGTGAAACTCGCTCCGGCGGTGAATTTTGCCCCGGAAGCCTTGGCTCCACTCGGCGACGATGCGGTCGTCAAAGCCAAGACGATGGCCCCATCCGACGTCGATGAGGACCAAGCCGATGACTCCGGGATCGACGAGTTGGTGGTCAGCAACCGAGCACGCGTGCCGCTGACTGCCAAGTCGCGTGTCATCAACACCGAACAGCACGTCGCGCCGCAAGCGGACTCACAAATTCCGGTCCTGCTGCAACGCAAAACCGTCGCGATCGCGACTCCGCCGGTCGAATTGCAATTCGGCGCTAGCGACGACGCGGTGGTGCAGTCCACGATCGATCCGATTCGTTTTGAACCTGCCCCAGCGGCGCGACAGGACGAATCCGCAACGGACCGGCCCACCACGGCCGCTGTTGGTGCGGAGAACTCGGGATCGGTTGAGGATGCCGAGACGCCGTTGGTCCCGAAAGCTGCCGTCGTCAGAACGTTGGAACATCGTTCGAAAGAGGTTCAGAATGCTGCTCCGATCGGCTCGATCGTCGAACCGAAACGCGACGCGATGGAAGAACTTTCCCGACGCGACCCCGCGGCAAGTCGAACGCCGCTGAATCAGCCCGTTGCCAGTCAACCTACCGCCAGTCAACCTACCGCCAGTCAATCCGAACTGAGAGCATTGCCACCACAGGTCGGGGGGCATGCGATCGTCACGTCGGTCGCGCCGGGCATCGAACAGATCGGCACCGATGAAGCTCCGTTGATCGCGGCACCGGTCGCGGTCAATCCGTCACACGTCGGCTCGCCTCGCACCGCGACCGTTCAACCGCCCAACCGGACGGCGATGTCGAGCACTCGCGCACGGCTCGCGTCGTCGCGCCACAGCATCATGCGTCGGTCGATCGAACCGGAGCAGAAACGAATCGATGTGACCGTTCCCGACCCGAACAAATCCTTGTCGCAGGGTGCTCAGGGGGATGACTCCGACGGCAAACGCCCCGCGGTCGTCCTGCAACTCACGCGTGCCCAGGTGCGATCGATGACAATTGGCGGTCGCGTGCGGCGATTCACGATCGAAAACAAGGACGTTTGCCAGGCATTCGCTTCCAGTGCCAACCAGATCAAATTGATCGGCACCGGCACGGGCCAGACCGAATTGACGATCTGGGCGGATGTCGCCGAGGGCGAGCCGACGCGCAAACAGACCTTTCGAATCCAAGTCAGCGAAGGGGTCGATGCGATCGGCGACAAGGTCGCCGCGCACACCGAATTGCTGAACGATTCGATCGATCAAGCCTTTCCGACGGCCAGCGTTGTCGTGTCCCTTCGGGGCGGAGAGTTGGTCGTCACCGGTCACTGCGACGACGAAGACACGGCGAAACAGATCGTTCGCATGGTTCGAAAAAGTTGCCTCGTCCCCGTCCAAGACAACTTGAAAGTTCGATGATCGAAGCGGGTCGGCTTGTTCTGCGTCCGGGGACGGGGCCGGCATGCCAAACGCAATTCAACTTGATTCAGATACGTCACACTAACCACTGATCCTTTGCGGAATTGTTCCGCACCGATTACGTCAACGAGGTTCGACATGAACATCCCTCTGATCCACTCCGTCATCCGGCGTCACGCCGCAAGGGTTCTGGCGATCGCCGCGGCCGCCATGATCGCCGGTAGCGGCGCCGTGGCTTCGGCGCAAACCGGATTGGTGGGCGCACTCGGCGGAGACCCACAGGTGTCTTCGTCGGGCGCCGCGATGTTCGGCCCGGGCACCAAGATCATTTCCGCTTCCGACGTCCGCACCGCGGCCGACGTCCGACCCGGCGGGCTCGCCCCGGGATCGATCTCACAAGCCATGGCCACCACCTCGGGGCCGCTCGGATCGGTCAACGCCGGCCGCGTCGCCCAAGTCGACTACGGCTGCCAAAGCTGCATGCAAGGCTCCTGCAACGGATCCTGCAACGGCTACGGGATGTCCGGCTACGGTGGTCAATCCATGGCCTGCGGGATTCCCTGCGATCCCTACTACTATGTGTTCGTCGAAGCGATGTACCTGGAACGCAACGGCGCAGACGGTTTCAGTCTGACCCGCAACGCCCGGATGGACGACTTCGGATTCGAATGGGTGCCGCGGATCACGGTCGGTACCCTGCCGAACTGTGTCAACGGTTATGAATTCACCTTCGTCGGTCCGACCGAATGGAATCGCAACCTGCGGGTCGTCGACACCAACGTGCCCGGCAACATCGATTCGAACCTGTTCGACGGTGACGGCACGCCCAGAGGGGCTGGCGGGGCGCCTGACCAAAGTCTGGACCCTAACAACTTTGACGCCGACTTTTTGGATCCGTTCGACAACGCCAATCTGCAAACCCAGTTCTACA
Source organism: Stieleria sedimenti (assembly GCF_025060895.1). Taxonomy (GTDB): domain Bacteria; phylum Planctomycetota; class Planctomycetia; order Pirellulales; family Pirellulaceae; genus Stieleria; species Stieleria sedimenti. The sequence continues at coordinate 15,238 of NZ_JANZKV010000017.1, forward strand.
ACACCGAATACTGGAGTGCGGAATTGAACAAGACGCTCGTCGGTTGGGATGTCGCCAGAGCCCTGTTCGGTGGACGCGTGATTCGCGTCGAAGAAGATTATGGCTACGCGTCTGAAAAAGACATCTTCACGTCTTACTCGGACCTGACCGCGAGTACACAGAACACGATGGCCGGGCTGCAACTCGGACTCGACCTGCTCTATCCGGTCACGCAGCACGTTTACACCGACGTGCGACTGCGGGGAGGCCTTTACTATAACTTTGCCGATTCCGACGTTCGGCTTCGCAACCAAGGTGTCACCGTGCTCAACAACAGTCGCGACGACGACGACTTTTCAGGTGTCTTCGACATCGGGTTGGGGCTTCGCTACCAGTTGGGAGAAATGCTGTCGATCCGCGGCGGCGGTGAATTGCTCTACATCACCAACACCGCCTTGGTTCCCGGCCAAGTCAAAGCGAACGTCACCAATGCAATGGGCACCCGTATCGACATGAACGACGGTCTGCTGTTCTACGGCGGATCCTTCGGCGTCGAACTGCGGTTCTAAACACTTCGCTCGGAGACTTCGGTTGCGACCGCTCTGCTGTCTCCTGCGGGTCCGCTCAACGATTTACCCCGTCAACGATTCACCCCGTCAACGATTCACCCAGTAGCCGCCCGGTTCTCTCCACTTCGAGAAAGACTCGAAACCGGAGAGGATCTCGCGGCTATTTTTTTTGTTTCCCGGTGACCTTCTTCTGCAGCCAGTTTTGCACGCTCTGCTTGGATTCGTTGTGCTCTTCTGGCTCGGCCGACGAGGCGATGTTGGCGGTCAGTTTCTCCGGCTTGACCTCGCGTGCTTCCCCACGCCCGATATCACGCAGACATCGCGGACAGGTGCGGGGCGGCTGGCTGATTCGGATTCCACACGAGGGACAGTAATACTGAACCTCTTGGCGGACTGCGGCTTCAAACAAGCCACCGACGTCGCTGGCCGGAAACCACGCCGAGTCGTTCTTGCGCAAACGGGTCTCGGGTTTGATCTCACCCTTACGGACCAACGCCAATAATTCGCTCGGACGCAACGGCCCCACTTCCGTTTGAACGTTGCCTTCCATTCGCTGTAAAAACCAAGCCGTCACGGTTCGATTCGCTCCTTTGAAAGTCCCCGGTTCGTTGCGCCGATCAATGGACATCGGTGGCCGAGGCTCATCGGCGGCCAATGCACATCGTCGGCGCGAACACGGGCGATCACCTCAACCAAAGGCATTTGTGTCGGGGCCGATCGGCCCACTTTGATTCACGCCATCAGCCCAGCCGCCTGCACCGTCTCTCTACTGCCGTCCCAGTTTAGCAGAATCACGCGGCAGGCAGCAAAAAACGCAAGGCCTTGCGTTTTTGCGTCGTTTGGCGAGATAATGACTTGCCGTTTCTCTCGCCCCGCACCAACCGGTCGCCCATGCGCTGTCCATTTTGCCACCGTGACGAAGACCGTGTTCTGGACACCAGGACAGCCGAAGGCGGTTACATGATTCGCCGAAAACGGGTCTGCACCAATTGTAACCGCAGATTCGGGACGGTCGAGAAAATCGAGCAGTTGACGTTGCGCGTCGTCAAACGCGATCAAACGCGGGAACCGCTCGAACGCGAGAAAATCCGTCGCGGCATCGAGCGGGCTTGCTCCAAACGCTCGGTCCCGAGCGACAAAATTGAACAGGTCGTGCAAAGCATCGAAACGCAAATCTACCAGGAATACGAGACGGAAATTCCGGCCAAGGAGGTCGGCGAGATCGTCATGGCACACTTGGCACGACTGGACGAAGTGGCCTACATCCGATTTGCTAGCGTCTATCAGGAATTCCACTCGGCCGACGACTTCATCAATGAAGTCAGCCGGCTGACGAAACGGCCGATCCGGAGCTGACGTTGCACTAGCGTTTGGAGCGTGACTGCATCCACCACGCGTACTCGGTGACCGTGATCGTCCCGTCGCGATTGGCATCGGCATCGGCAGGACTCATCAGCATTTTCTTCCATTCGCTGGCGACCAGTTTGTTGTCCCCGTTGGCATCGTAGCGACCGATGATTCGCTCGGCGTAGCTGACCATCTTTTCATCGGGCGTGCCGACCGGGCCGCTGCTGGCGGCGGAGCTTTCGGATGCAGAGGACGTCGATGCCATCGTGGTGGCCGAGGGCGTGCTGGCGCCCCGCTCGACCGCTTGGACGGCTTCCTCGGCGGTGATCACGCCGTCGCGGTTGAGATCCGATTGGAAGAACTCGTTGACGGTGTCGTCATCCCACGTGGTCGCGAATTCGGCCATTTCGATCTGGCCATCCTGGTTGGCATCCTTGTCGGTGAAGAATCCCGGCAGACCTTCGGGCATCCGTTTTTCGCCGCTGATGCGGTACGATTTTCGGCCGCCATACACGTCTGGTGGTTCGACATCGCCGCTGCGATCACTCTCGCGGCGTCGATTGCGATCGTCTTCGCGAGACTGCTCGGACGACTGGCGGCGACGGGCGTAGCGCACCGCGAGTTCACCTTCGGTCAAGCGTCCGTCTTTATTGCGGTCGAAATCCATCGGGTTGCCGGAGAAGCGACTAGACAGTTCGTCCTTTTTCAAGACTCCGTCACGGTTGCGGTCATAGCGTCGAATCGTCTCCAAGGCTTGCTTGCGATCTTCATCGGTCACGACCACGTCCATCAGTTCCGCCGCCGGGCCGAACCCCGCCAGCATCGGCGGGGCTGCATCGGTTCCAAAACCGGGCACCAGCAGTTCGGGCGTCAGCGCCTCGTCGCTGGACGAACCGCGATCGCGGGACGAATCACCACCGCGCTGTTGCTGCATTTTTGCGAACGACTCACTGACCCGTTTGATCGAAATCGGCTGGCCGGGCTTGATGCTGGGGTCGGTCGACTGCAAACGTTGGATCAAAAACTGGGCCGGGCCCTGTTGTTCGTCGGGGTCAATCGTCCCGTTGCCGTTGCGATCAAGCCGGCTGAGAAAGCTGCTGGGATCGAATCCGCCGCCCGGGCCGCCACGCGAGCCACCGCCGCGTGAACCGCGATCGCCGCCGCCGCCAAAGGGGCTGCCGCCGCCGGGGCCGCCGCGAAAACCGCCTCCTCCGCCGGGGGGGGCTCCGCGGAATCCACCGCCTCCCTCGCCGCCGCCGCGATCACCACCGCGATCACCACCGCCACGCTGAGCGAGCGCGGACATGGGGTCGCCGAGAACGAAAACACAAAAGACCGTGAAAATCGATGTTTTTAGAGTGTTCATAGTGATGGAACCTCGGGCGGGGGCGAAGGTTCCGTCAGTGTAGCCGATCCGGGCCGATTCACCTCAAAAGGGGCGGAAAATCTATTTTTGTTCGCGGCAGGGCGCGAGCCCTCCGGTCTTTCACTATTTTTGTTAGCGGCAGGGCGCGAGCCCTCCGGTCGGAGCACTACGGAGTAAACCGCAGCAGGGCGTAGTTCTTGCGGCCCTTGCGGAGCACCATCACGGTCTCGCTGGCCAGATCGGATTCCCCCAGGCGACGGTCCATGTCGGTCACCCGTTGGTTGTTGATGTACGCTCCGCCCTCTTTGATCGTCCGTCTCGCTTCGCCACCGCTTTTGGCCAGCCCGGCTTGCTGCAGCGCCTCAACGACCCACAAGCCCTCACCGGCGAGCACGTCGCGGGTGAGTTCTTGGCTGGGAACATCGGCAAAGATCTCGTTGAGCATGGCATCGTCCATCGCTTCGATCTCGCCGCCGAACAGCGTCTTGCTGGCCTTCAGCGCCGAGTTCAATCCGTCTTCGCCGTGCACGAACCGGGTCATCCATTCGGCCAGTCGTTTTTGGGCGGTGTTGCGTCCCGGGTCCGACGCGGTCACTTCGGCCAGCGAGTCGAATTCTTCCCGCCCGATTTCTGTGAGGTAGGCGATGCATTTCATGACGTCTTCGTCGCCGACGTTCAGCCAGTATTGGTAGAACGCGTAGGGGCTGGTCCGCTGGCGGTCCAGCCACACCGCTCCGCTTTCGGTTTTGCCCATCTTGCGGCCGTCGCTGGTCGTCAGCAGCGGTGCGGTCATTCCGAAGACCTGTTTGCCCAGCATGCGGCGTGCCAGGTCGATGCCGGCGGTCACGTTGCCCCACTGGTCGCTGCCGCCGGCTTGGATCAGGCAGCCGTGTTCGCGACACAGGTACACGAAATCGTAAGCTTGCAGCAGCATGTAGCTGAACTCGGTGTAGCTCAGTCCGGCTTCGCTACCCAGTCTGGCCCGGACGGACTCTTTGCCCATCATGACGCCGACGGGAAAGTTCTTTCCGACGTCGCGCAGGAACTCCAGGTAGGTGTAGTTTTTCATCCAGTCGAAATTGTTCAACAGGATCGCCGCGTTGTCGCCATCGAAGGAAAGGAACCGTCGCATCTGCGTTTCGATGCCGGCGATGTTGCGTTGCAGTTGTTCGGTCGACAGCAGGTTGCGTTCTTCGCTTTTACCGGTCGGGTCGCCGATCATACCGGTCGCGCCGCCGACCAGGGCGATCGGTCGGTGGCCGGCTTGTTGAAATCGCCGCAGCAGCATCAACTGCATCATCGACCCGACATGCAGCGAGGTGGCGGTGGGGTCAAAGCCGATGTAGACCGTTTGCGGCTGCGAATCGAGCAGCTTTTGCAAGCCCTCTTCGTCGGTGACTTGGTGAATCAAGCCGCGCCAACGCAGCTCTCGGATCAGGTCGTTCTCAGGCATGATTGGATTCGTGTTGAGTCTTCAGGATCGCCTCGGCGACGATCAAGTCGTTGGGGTGGGTGATTTTAAGGTTGTCGGGCGAACCGGGGACCAACGCCACAGGGACACCCGTGCGGCCGACAAGTTCGGCATCGTCGGTCGCCGGTCGGCCGCGGTGTTTGGCGTAGGCGCGTTGCAGCACATCGAGCGCAAACACCTGGGGCGTCTGGGCCAGCCACAGCGTACTGCGATCGACCGTCCGGCACGACGCCCCCGCGTCCAACGATTGCTTGACCGTCGCGGTGACGGGGGTGGCCAGAATCGCCGCTCCGGTTTGGTCCGCTTTGGCAAACACGGCGTCCAAGTCCGCGCTTCGCACCAACGGCCGTGCCGCATCGTGAATGGCAATCAGTTGAATCGCAGCATCGTCGGCGACCCGATCGACGCCGGCGCGGACACTGTCGGTTCGTTCGGCACCGCCGCACGCCAGCTCGATGCCCAACGCGTTGACTTGCGAGCCAAACTCGCCTTCAAATCGCGGCCGGTCCCGATCCGAAATCGGCATCACGATCCGCGCGACCCGTCGATGGGCCCGCAACCGCTGGGCGGCGACCAGCCAAATGGGTTGCCCGGCCAGCCGCGTGAACAGCTTGTTTTGGTCCTGTCCGAATCGACGACCACTGCCCGCGGCCGGCAGGATCACCGCGACGTTGTTTGGAGAGGTGGACATACAAGCCTGCGTCACGCAAGAGGAATTGGCGAGTGCTTTGTCAGCGTTCAAGTTTCGAGCCTGCGTTTGTCGAGCGGAAAAGGGTTCAGGTACCGTTGGTGTTTAGCCTTTTAGGCGATTCCCTTTCGCTGCTATGCAGCGAAAGGGGCGGCTAAAGCCCAATNNAGCCTGCACACCAACGCTTAGGCCCGCGCCATTCGGGTCAGGTACCTGTTCCGTGGCACCTACTTCCGCGCCGCTTCGTGCCGCAGCGGCACCCAGGCCGCGTTCTCCTGGCTACTGGCGACACACTGCTGGATGAAGAACATGCCTTCGACGCCGTCGTAACAATTGGTGTAGACCGAATCGCGTCGCTCGAACGTCTCTCCGCAGGCACGTTTGGCCATGTCGTCAAAGGCGGCATTGTAGACGTTGGCGAACGCTTCGAAAAACGCCTCGGGATGCCCGGCCGGGATGCGGCATGCGGCACGGCCCATGGCGTTGATGTGTGCCGCTTTGGGGTCACGCGTGTAGATCTGGTGCGGCTTGCCGTTGTGACGCACGATCATCTCGTTGGGGTTTTCCTGTCTCCATTTTAGCGAGCCCTTGGTGCCGTCGATTTCGATTTCAAAATCATTTTCACGGCCATGGGTGACTTGCGAGGCGGTGAGCGTGCCGAGCGCCCCGTTCTCGTACGTGATGATCGCCGTCCCGTAGTCGTCCAGGCGTCGGCCTTCGACGAAGGTTTTCAAGTGACAGCTGACTTGGTCGGGCAGCAAGCCGGTCATGTAGCGACCGAGGTTGTAGGCGTGGGTGGCGATGTCGCCGAATGCGCCGGCGGCACCACTCTTGCTGGGGTCGGTTCGCCACGCCGCTTGCTTGCTCTCCTTGTGCTCCATCGCTTCGACAAGCCAGCCCTGGATGTACTGGGACCGGATCGCGTTGATTTCGCCGAGTTCACCGCCGAGAATCATCTCGCGCGCCTGACGGATCATCGGGTACCCGGTGTAGTTGTGCGAGAGCGCGAAGACGACGTCGCTGTTCTCGACGGTCTCGAGAAGCTGTTCGGCTTGGGCAAGATCGTAGGTCATCGGCTTGTCGCAGACGACGTTGAATCCCGCTTGGACGGCCGCTTGGGCGACTTCGAAATGGACGTGATTGGGCGTCGCAATGCTGACGAAATCGATTCGCTCGTCGGCGGGCAACTTCAGCTCTGCGTCGAGCAATTCCTGATAACTGGTGTAGGCCCGAGCGTCTTCGATCCCGTAATCCGGTGCCGATGCTTTCGCCCGTTCGGGGTTGCTCGACAATGCCCCGGCGGTGACAACCGCCCGATTGTCCAGGCAGGCGGCAATCGAATGGACCCGACCGATGAACGAGCCTTGTCCGCCACCGACGAGTGCCATGCGGAGTTTTCGATTCAGGGGTTCATTCATGCCCATAGTGGATTTTGTTGACCTCGATGATGCAAAGGGAGACAATTTGAGCGGGTTGTTGTTTTCTCGCGTGGCCGGCAATCGTAAAGACCCGTCGGCTAGCCTACAATTCCCCGTCCAGGCGTCACGCCGGCTCGTTGTGCCGGCGGCGTCGGAGTTGCTGTTTGATACAATTGAACGCCCCTCGCCTGTTACCTCATCCTCGCCGCACGGAGCAGAATTCCATGGTTGACCAACCCCATCAAGCTGATCAGCGATCATTCGTTCGACGTCGGGCGGTCCCCCTGCTCGCGGCCGCGACGTTGGCGTCGATTTTCGTGGCGGCGTATTTCGCCGGCCAGACCCATGCCTTGCGGCAAGCGAATCAGGAGTCGGCCGCACAGGGTTCATCCAGCCGTGCGGAATTTCCCTCGGGATTGAAATTGCCGACTCTGGACGCCACGGCCGCCATCTCCAGCGAAAAATTCTCGATGGCCACCGGATTCGTCAGCGACCGCGCCGAAGGTCTATTTGTGCTGGACCACAATTCGGGTTTGTTGCAATGTTCGGTCATGTATCCCCGACTGGGCCAATTCCTGGGCCTGTTCGTCGTGAATGTCCATGACGCCCTGGGGACGGGAAAAGGCGCCGAGTACATGATGATGACGGGGCTGGTCGATATGCCCAGCAGCAACAGCAATCCCCTGGCCTCCTCGGTGGTGTATGTCCTCAATACGACCACCGGGATGTACGCCTGCTATTACATCCCCTTCAATCGCAGCCTGATGAATGCCAACAAACCCCAACAAGGCAACCTGGTCCTGTTGGCAACCGGCAGTGCCGACCCGGTCGTGGACCGCGACGCGATTCGCTAGTGCTTCGTTAACTTTTCAGCTGAGGGTGCCGCGGATGGCACGGGCATCAGTCACAAGGGATGCAGTAACCGTTGGTGTTTAGCCTTGAGGCGATTCCTGTTCGCTGCGACGCAGCGACAGTGGGCTTCTTCAGCCTGCACACCAACACGTCTGCCCGTGCCATTTGTACCTGACCCCTTTTCCGCGGCACCCACGATACTTCAAAAGGACTTGCATTGGCTCACGGATTGAACCCGGCGCAATCAGACGCCGTCGAAACACTTTCAGGTCCCCTGCTGGTGCTGGCCGGCGCCGGGACCGGAAAGACACGGGTGGTGACGTTCCGCATCGCCAACCTGATCCGCCACGGAACGGCCCCCGATCGGATTCTGGCGGTCACCTTTACCAACAAAGCCGCCGGCGAAATGAAGGAACGCGTCGGCGAGCTGCTGGGCTATGCCGGCAAACGCAAAAAGAAGGGTGAAAAGCGTTCCGAGCCGACGATCAGCACGTTCCACGCCCACTGCGTCCGCGTGCTCCGGCGCCACGCCACGGCACTCGGCTATCCGGCGAAATTCTCGATCTACGATCGCAGCGACCAGGAATCCCTCGCGCGCGAAATCCTTCGGCAACTGCGGCTTCCCGGCACGGCGCTCAAACCCGGAGACCTGCTGGGGATCATCAGCAACTGGAAAAACGATTCCGTCCACCCCGACAAGGCGCCCTTGGTCGCCTCGACCGATAAAGAACACCTCGCCGCGGCCGGCTACCGACGCTACCAGGAAGGACTCAAAACGCGCGGCGCGATGGACTTTGATGACTTGCTGTTGCAGACCGAAGTCCTGTTCGATGAGCATCCCGAGATCCGTGACGCCGAGGCGTCGAAGTTCGATCACGTGCTGGTCGACGAATACCAAGACACCAACGGCAGCCAGTACCGGATCACCAAACACCTCGCCGGCAAACACCGCAACCTGTGCGTCGTCGGTGACGATGACCAGTCCATCTATGCCTGGCGTGGGGCCGACGTGACCCACATTTTGAATTTCAAGAAGGATTGGCCTGATGCGAAGATCGTTTGTCTGGAAGCAAACTATCGAAGCTGTGGGGCGATCTTGGAAATGGCCAACCGGCTGATCAAGTTCAACGCCGAGCGTCACGACAAAGTCCTGCGCCCCTCGCGTCCCGACGGCATGCGGCCTCGAATCGCACAGCACAAGGATGAGACGAAAGAATCGCAGTCGGTCGTCGGCGAAATCAAGCACCTGATTGAAAACCAGCACGTCCAACCGCGTGACATCGCAATCTTGTTTCGCACCAACGAGCAGCCCCGTCTGTTCGAAACCGAGTTGCGTAAAGCCGATGTCCCCTACGTGATGCTGGGAAGCCAATCGTTCTTCGATCGCCGCGAAGTCCGCGACATGGTCGCGTACCTGAAATGGATCGACCAACCCGATGACGAAGTGTCGTTACTTCGCATTATCAACACGCCGTCGCGCGGGATGAGCCCCAAGAGCGTCAAGACGTTGATGGAGCACGCCGTCGCCGACGGTGTTTCGATTTGGCAAGTGATGCAACGCCGAGACATCATCGCTGACCTGTCGCCGGCCGCCCAGCGCGGGATCGCCGACCTGCAATCGGTCTATGCCGACGTCACCGCGCGGGCCAAAAGCGAGTCGTTGACGGCGGCCATGGATACGCTGCTGACGCGGACCGCCTATGCCGATGAAATCAACCGACTGTACGACGAACCCGAAGACCGGCAAAACCGCATGGCCTCGCTCGGCGAAGTGGCCAACGCGATCGGGGCGTTTGAAGACAGTCGCGAGGACGCCGATCTGACCGGCTTCTTGGCCGACATCGCGCTGTCCGGCCGTGAGATGGGAAATGAAAAAGACAAGCTGGCGATGCAAAACGCCGTTTGGCTGCTCACCCTGCATGCGGCCAAGGGACTGGAATTCCCGGTCGTCTACATGGTCGGCATGGAAGAAGGCTTGTTGCCCCACTCCCGCAGCGTCAAATCGGGACGTGAAGAAGACATCGCCGAAGAGCGACGATTGTGTTACGTCGGCATCACCCGGGCCCAAGAGCAACTGACCCTTTCGATGGCGCTGACGCGACGCAAATGGGGCAAGCCACGCCCGACGATCCCCAGCCAATTTCTCTACGAAGTCACCGGCCAAGCGACCAACCCCCACCAGTTCCGCAAGCAACGAAAAATGGCCGGTCGGTAAATGCGAATGGGCGAGGCACGTTCTTGTCTCGATGGGTTAAGATCTCCGGGAAAGTGATTTTCGAAATTGCCAACCCTCCGTCAAAGATGTCATGGTCCAATCCAACGAGCTGAAGCCGAACACTCTCTATATCGAAGTTTCGGGTGCAGGTCTTCCTGAAGTGGATGGACTGTTCGTTCCCTCCACGGCTCCGCCGACCGAAAGTGAATCGGGTACCGTTTCGAGCCCTGGCTACTGGAATGGCAAGATGGCGTGGGATCGCGCCGATGGCAAAAGTGCTCGATGCCCTGCTCTGTCCTATTCCAACAGTTACAAGTCCTGGCGAATTTGTCGGCTCGACGGCCATCTCGCCTACGACGTGACCTGCGACGATGAACTGCCGCCGACCGATAGGCAATGGCACGTTTACAAGAAAGGTGTCGCTCCGGCTCCCAAGGTCGTGGTGCACCACTGCGACCCACGACTTCCCTGTCCCAAGGCCAATGTCGTTTTTGTTCTGGGGGGCCCGGGGGCGGGAAAAGGAACGATGTGCGAGCTCGCCGAGTCGCAGCTCGGCTGGAACCACTTATCCGCCGGCGATCTGCTTCGCGCCGAGCGAGAAGCGGGAGGGCCGACCGCTGCGATCATCAACGAGGTCATTCGCGACGGAAAGTTGGCGCCGGATGAAATCATCGTCAGTCTGCTGAAGAAATCGATGGAGACGATTACTCGAACGACTGGCAAGAAGAATTTTCTGTTGGATGGCTTTCCCCGCTCGCTGGGCAACCTCGAATGCTGGTACGACATCTTCGGTCGAGACGCGGAGTTGCCAAAGATGCTGTACTTCGAGTGCCCTTACGATGTCTTGCGGCAGCGTATTTTGGGCCGAGCGAAGTACACCGGCAGACGCGACGACAATGCGGAGAGTTTGAAAAAGCGATTTGATACGTTCAAGGCACAGACATTGCCGACCGTTGAACGGTTCAAAAGCCAAGACAAGTGTGTTGAGATCGACACGAGCCAAAGTCGCCAAGCGGTCTATGACGAAGTCGTCAGCCATCTGGCTGAGCACACCGACAAAGAGTTCGTTGCCAATCCGCTCACCGAGAGAGCGGAGATGCTGCTCGGACTAAGGCCCTATCCCAAGCAGAAGGCCTGAACCGTTTGCTGACAGCGCATCGCCACGAAGGTCGATGGCGTGCAACACACATCGATCATGATGGACATTGTTATGGCAAGGGATCCGGCGGGCGTCGAGGCCGAGCTGCCGCCGGGATTTGACTTGGGGGTTGAGAAAGAAGAAGCTATTAGCGGGAACCGAGTTCGGTTCCTCGCCGCCAGGGGAGCACCATGCGGTTTTCCGACCGCGATCCTCTGGTTTTTTAGTGCGCGTACCGACCCGCTATGGGTGGCGGAACGCGACTTCGATTCGAACGCCCAACTTCCGCATTCGAAAGAATGGGATCCATGATGATTCAATGCTGTGCCTTGGCGCAAACCGGTGACGGCCGGTCATTCTCATGTCATTTGCGACACCCAATCGCTAGATTCGCAGGTCTAGCCGCTGCCGCTCTGATTTCACAGCTGCTGTCTCCGCCGTTCCTCAAGGCCGAGTCACCCAATCGCCCCAATCTCGTTTTGATATTGGCCGATGATTTGGGCTACGGCGACGTCAGTTATCAGGGCGCGCCGGATGTAAAAACGCCCAACCTGGATCGATTGGCCGCCGAGGGCATCACGTTTACCGGCATGCGCGCCAATTGCACCGTTTGCTCTCCGACCCGCGCCGCGATCATGACCGGGCGTTACGCCGATCGGGTCGGTGTGCCGGGAGTCATCCGGACCACGCCGGCCAACTCGTGGGGACACCTCGCCCCCGGCGTTCCGACGATCGCCGATCGACTGGGCGATGTCGGGTATCACACCGCGATCATCGGCAAGTGGCATTTGGGATTGGAGTCGCCGAACACGCCGAACGAACGTGGATTTGATCTATTCCACGGTTTTCTCGGCGACATGATGGATGACTACTACGACCACCGTCGTGGCGGCATCAATTTCATGCGTCGAAATGCGCAGGAGATCGATCCGGAAGGCCACGCGACGGAGTTGTTCACGCAGTGGGCGATCGATTACTTGACGCGGCGCAGCAAATCGCCCGAACAGCCTTTCTTTCTGTACCTTCCCTACAACGCGCCGCACTTTCCGATCCAGCCGCCCCAAGAGTGGTTGGATCGCACGAAGGCCCGTTACCCGGACATGGACGACAAACGGGCCCAAAACGTGGCGTTCGTCGAACACCTCGATTACAACCTGGGGAAATTCTTCACCCACCTGGACAGTCTCGGTTTTCGCGACAACACGGTCGTCGCCTTCACGTCGGACAACGGCGGATCGCTGCCGCACGGACAGCGGAATCTGCCCTGGCGCGACGGAAAACAGAGCCATTATGATGGTGGGTTGAAGGTCCCTTTCATCATTCGGCCGCTGGACAAACGCCTTGCCGGAACCAAATCGGACTATGCTGGGTTGACCTTTGACCTGACCGCGACATGCTTGGACTTGGCCGGCGGCCCGCGGGACGCGGAATCGGACGCGGTCAGCCTGGTGCCGATTTTGCAAGGCGATCCAATGCCGGACCACTCTCGTGAACTCTATTTTGTGCGACGCGAAGGCAACCAACGCTACGTGGGTGGCGCGTATCACGCCCTCATCCGGGGGAAATGGAAATTGATGCAGAACGACCCTTTCTCGCCGCTGGAACTGTATGATCTGGAAGCCGACCCACACGAAGAACACAATGTGATTGAATCGAATTCGAAAATCGTCGGTCAACTGAAGCGTTCCCTTCAGGCACACATCCAGCGCGGCGGACGAGTCGCTTGGCAACCGTAACTCGCAGGCCGACTCCGATGATCCAGCCCGCACTGATTGCGTTGATTCGCAACGGGGAAACGACGATGTACATCGATCCGTTCGGATCGGTGTGTTTCGCACGCCAATTGATTTGGGGGCAAGACGCGTTGGAGCAATGGCTCGCCGGACGCCAACCGGTCCATCAATTCGACACCGATTGCGAGGCCGGCGCGGTGATCGATTTTGATGCCCAAGCGTTGCTCTGGTACAGCGAAGAGGAGCCGGTGGATCAGCCGCGGACGATGCAGTTGCTCGACACGTTGATTGCCGAAGCCTGGCATGGATTCGAAATCTTGTACGCCGACGGGATGTGCGATCTGCAGATTGCCGCCGGCGATTCGATCAGCCACGCCAGCCAGCAACGGCTGCGGGTGGTCGACGAGAGCGTCGATCCGCTGGAATTTCGCAGTGAGACGCTCGACGAGGAGTCTCCGCATTGCGAGCCGTTTGATCTTGATGACGAAGAGGAACGATTCGCCTGGGTGACGATTCTGGATGAAGACCAGTTGATCCACCATCGCTTGATCGGAGAGATCACCTCGGACGTGATTCGAAACGAAGACGATCCGTTGTCGCGACTGAAATCGCTTCCCACGTACGACGTGCCCGCCGAGCAGAACGTGATCGAAGCCATCATCGTGAATGAGCCCGAGCGTCGGATCGAAATCTGGGGGGGCCGCGACATTCGAGCGGCTGCAGGTGAAATGACACTCTACTGGCCGGACTGGGACGTGGAGTGTGTCGAAGCCAACGGGTACGAGCATCAATGCCGTTTCAGCGGCCCCGCCGGGACGCCGATGACGGCCGCCGAAGCGCTCGGGACGCTGGTCCCGATGCTGCTGATGACCGGAAACTTTGATCCGTCGGCGATGCTCGGCGAACTCGGCAAATCCTTCAAGGGCTTGATGGCAAAGCTGGTGACCGTGGTCACGGTGCTGGTTTGCCTGCCCTTCGTGATCTTTGCCTTGGTCTCCGGGAATTGGAAAACGGGGGGCATCACGATCGGCGTGATCGTGGCATTGGTGGTGATCACGTTCAAGCTGATCGAGCGAAAATGGAGGCGTGGTTTTGCCGCCACGCTGTCCGAAGTCCACTCCGACCCAACGATGTCCGACGAGAACGAACCAGCCACCGCCGGACCGTCGGATCCCCGTCAACGTCGCCAACAACTCGATCAGCTGCTCTCACGAGCCGGCCTGCCGAGCCTCGCGGAGATCGAGCCCCATTTCGACAGCGATGTTCCCGTGGCGGTGTAGCTCGCCTGTCCCCATCGGACCGCGTCCCGGACAGATGCGTTACAATCCACCGCAACATCGAGACGGTTGATGCGCTCGTCCGTCAGTCAGACGTTCCCCTCACTTTCCTCCCCCTGCCCATCCATGCGATCGATCATTTGCCTCTCCCTGGCGTTACTGTTTGCCGCCCCGCTTGCCGCCGGTTATCCCCTGGTTGCCAATGAACGCAACCTGCTGTTCTGGTTCGATGCCGAAGGGAAGGTGACGGCAAAGGTGGAGCTGAAGGGGGCGCCCCATGACATTCACGTGCTCGAAAACGGCAACGTGCTGACACACCAGGGAACCGAGATCATCGAATTGGACGCGCAGTCACGCGAAATCGTTTGGAGATTCGACGCGCGTCAGTTGGCGACTGCCGAGAAGGTCGAATTGCACTCGATCGCGCGGTTGCCCAACGGGCGGGTGATGGTGGCGCTCAGCGGCGAAGGAAAGATCTATGAGATCGACCGCGAAGGAAACGTTCACAAACAGTTCCAACTCAAACGCGACCGCCCCCATCCACACCGCGACACACGTCTGGTCCGCCCGATCATCGACGGGGAGCAGTGGACGTACCTGGTCGCTCAAGAGGGCGACGGGTTTGTCCGCGAGTACAACCGTGACGGAAAGATCGTCTGGGAGTACGACGTGCCGTTGTTCGGCAAGCAGCCCAAGGGCGGACACGGCCCGGAGGCTTTTGGAGATTCGGTCTTCAGCGCACTGCGCCTGCCCAATGGAAACACGTTGATCGCGACCGGAAACGGACACAGCATCCTGGAGGTCACTCCGGAAAAACAGATCGTCTGGCAGGTCGACCAGCATGATTTAAAAGACATCACGCTGGCCTGGGTGACGACGCTGCAGGTGCTCGACAACGGGAACATCATCGTGGGCAACTGTCACGCCGGTGAAGGCCAGCCGCAAATCATCGAAATCGATCGAAAGAAGAACGTCGTTTGGTCGTTCACCGATTTTGAACACCTGGGCAACTCGGTGTCCAACTCCGTGGTGCTCCGCTAGCGGAGCATCGGACGGACAGACTTTTTGTTAGCGGCAGGGCGCGAGCCCTCCGGTGTTGCAGACTTTTTGTTAGCGGCAGGGCGCGAGCCCTCCGGTCTTTGGAGGTGTTTTGGAGCTGCAACCGGACGGCTCGCGCCGTTCCGCTAACACCTTGAGTTGAGTGTTTAGATCCCGAAACGTTCGCGGGGATCGGTCAGTCCGTCGGCGAGCCGACGCAGGGCTTCGGTTTCGATCTGTCGGACGCGTTCACGGGTCAGGCCGAGTTCGGCGCCGATCTCTTTCAGCGTTTTCGGTTCCGTTGCGTCGAGTCCGAAACGGAGTTTCAAGACCATCGCTTCGCGTTCTTCCAGATCGCCGAGCAGTTCCATGGCGTGACGCAAGATGTCGTGATCGAGCATCATCTCGTCGGGAGCTTTCAAACGCTCGTCCATGACCATTTCGCCGAGTGACCATCCCGATTCACTCTGGTCACTTTGCGGCGTGCTATTGCTGATGCGGATCGCTTTGCGGATGATCGGCAACTTCTTTTTGGGCAGGCCCAACACCCGTGCGACCTCTTCGTTGGTCGGGGTGCGGCCGAGTTCTTCGCTCAACCGGGCCGTCGCACGACGCCACTTGCTCAACAATTCGACCATGTAGGCGGGAATCCGAATCGTCTTGGCGCTGTTGATCAACGCCCGTTTGATCGATTGTTTGATCCAGTAGCTGGCGTACGTGCTGAAGCGGGTTCCGACGGTGGGATCAAACCCCTCAACGGCGCGCAACAGCCCCAGGTTTCCCTCTTCGATCAGGTCTTGCAGGCTGAGGCCTTTGCCGGTGTAGCCGCGGGAGATGTTGACGACCAAACGCAAATTCGCACGGACCATTCGATCGCGGGCTTCGACATCGCCCTGTTCGATCAGGGCGGCCAGTTGCAGCTCTTCTTTGGCCGTCAGCAACGCCGTCTCGTTGATCTCCCGCAGGTACGTCTCCAGCGGTGACTGCGCCGCATCGGTCCTCCGACTCGATTTTCGAGTTTTCTTGACGTCAGCGAGATCCGGATCAACTGATGGGGCGACGAATTCAGACATGAGAATTTTGGGTAGGTTGAATCGGTGCGATTTCGCCACCGCGGACGAGCGCCGGTGGTCGCCGCGGGTGGGCGATCGCCGGAGAGAGGAACGTGAGCAGCTGGCAGTCGACATTCGCGGATGCCGTAAGGAGTGCATCGGATCCCGGGTCGGCGAAACTGCAATTCCAGTGAATCGGGCACGGGTTTGCCAGCGTTGGCGATTGTTCCGGTCCTTCCGATTGTTCACAAAACGCGGCTGGGAACACCGAGCGACGCAATGGTGGCTTGTCGTCGGTCAACCAATGCCGTTTACTTTGTCGGTCCTTGGAACCGAAACAGACTACCCGCACCGTTGTTGTCCCGACATGTTGATCGACTCACACCATCATCTTTGGAAATACTCCGCTGAGCAGTATCCGTGGATCAGTGACAGGATGTCGGTGCTGCGAAAGGATTTTTGGTCCGACGACTTAAACAGCCTCTCCGACGAATACGGCGTCGAAGGCTTCGTCACCGTCCAGGCGCGGCAATCATTGGAAGAAACCGAGACGCTGCTCTCGCTTGCCGAAACACAGCCGCTGATCAAAGGCGTGGTCGGCTGGGTCGATTTTGCGTCCGATGAAATCAGCGAGCAACTGGATCGATTCGCCGGCAACGACAACCTGAAGGGCTTGCGTCACGTCGTTCAAGATGAACCGGACGATCGATTCATTCTGGGCGCGGCATTCAATTCCGGCATTCGCCAACTCGCCGGCCGAGACCTGGTCTACGACGTCTTGATCTTCGAGCGTCAATTGGAAAGTTCCATCGAGTTCGTCCGGTCGCACGCCGACATCCCGATGGTGCTCGACCACATCGCCAAACCGGCGATCAAGGACGGCGAGCTCGATGCTCATTGGGCATCACAAATCCGTGAGATCGCTGCGTTGCCAAATCTTTCATGCAAATTTTCCGGCGTGGTCACGGAAGTCCGGGACACCTGCTGGGACATTGAAACCATTCGGCCGTATTGGGAGACCGTGCTCGAGGCGTTTGGCCCCGATCGTTTGATGTACGGAAGCGATTGGCCCGTCTGTCTGTTGAAATCGACCTATGAACGATGGCTGGAGGCGGTCCGGTCGTTAGCCGGCGAACTGTCCAGCGACGAACAAGAACAGTTTTTTGGCGGCACCGCCAAACGCATTTATCACTTGGAGTAACTTTGGAACATGCGCGCGATACAAATCAGTGAAGTCAAGACGTTAAAGCCCATCGAGATCGATCCGCCTGCGGCGCCCGGCCCCGGACAAGCCCTGGTGCGAACGCATCGGATGGGCGTCTGTGGAACCGACATCAGTTGTTATCTGGGGAAGTTTCCGTTTTTCGATTTTCCCCGCATCCCCGGTCACGAGCTGGGGGTGGAAGTCGTTTCGGTCGGTGAAGGCGTGACAAACGTTGCCGCCGGTGATCGTTGCAGCGTGGAACCCTACATGAACTGTGGGACGTGCTACCCCTGTCGTCGCGGTGCGACCAACTGTTGCCAAAACCTGAAAGTGATCGGGGTGATGATGGACGGCGGGCTGTGCGAGTCCTTTCTGGTTCGCGCCGACAAGCTACACCCGTCCAAGAAACTCTCCTTCGACCAACTCGCGCTCGTGGAGACATTGGCGATCGGGTGTCACGCCAATGACCGCGCCAATCCACAACCGGCCGATCATGCGATGATCATCGGAATGGGGCCGATCGGATTGGCGACGCTGGAGTTTGCGAAATTTACCGGCGCGAAAATCAGCGTGATGGATATGAATCCTGATCGATTGGAGTTCGTCCGACGCAATTACGGGATCGAAAACATCGTCCAGTTCAAAGGCGATGGCAGCGAATTGGAGCGGATGCGTGAGCTGACCGGCGGCGATTTGTATCAATCGATCGTCGACGCGACGGGAAACCGTCATTCGATGAGCGGCGCGCTGAACTATCTGGCCAGCACCGGATCGTTGGTTTACGTCGGCATCACGACCGACGAAATCACGTTCCGGCACCCGACGATGCACAAGCCGGAAGCTTCGATCCTGGCGTCACGCAACGCGTTGCCCGGCGATTTCACCCGGATCATTCAATTGATCGAAATGGGGATGATCAACACCGATGCTTGGATCACCCACCGAACCGACATGGAGGGTGTCTTGTCAGATTTCGAATCCTACACCAAACCGGAAACCGGGGTCATCAAGGCGGTGATTTCCGTCAGCGGTTGATCACAGATCCAAACCGGTCACCCAGCGGGCCCAATCGGGTTCGTCCTTGGGGTCCAACAGCGGTTCGGGAATGACGGCCAGACGCTTGCTTTCAGGCGTCCCCGGCGTTTGGGCTCGAACGGTCAACAATCCATCGACGTTCAATTCGAACCCGATGGAGCGTGTTCGTTTGAGTTGATTGTTGGAATCCTTGTCGACCTGGAATTCGAAGCGTCCCAGCGAGTGCCATTTGTCGCCGTGCACGCCGGAGGATTCGACGACCGACAGAGTCATGGAGAATCGGTTTTTGGCGATCGTCAATTTTCGGTTGGTACGCGCCGGCAGTTTTTCGCCGCGGGGGATGATCGGCAAAATCCGCCGCCGCCCCCGACTGTCTTCGATCACGATTCCGATCGTTTGGCTGGAAACGCATCGCGGCGGCAACAGCAAGTCACTCCGTTGGGGCAATTCGGCGGCCAGGCAGGCGGCCGCACCGCGCGCGATGTCACTGTGATCGACGACACGGACATCCAAGTCGGGCGACAGTTTTTTGAACAATCGGGTCTGCAAGACATCGATCCGCAACAGCGGCCCGTAGATCACGGCAGAGTCAATTTTCTTGGGATGCACGCCCGCTTGCTGGCAGACCGCATGCATGTCGCGGCGGATTCCGTGGATCAGATCGGCACAGCGTTCCAGCCACGTGTTCCGCCCCACGGTGATCGAATAGGGGCGATCGTCTTTTTCGATGCTGATGGTCACCTCCGACAGCATCAGCAACGAATTCATCGCATGTTCGCACGCCATCTGCAACCGCGACGCCTGGATCGTGTGATCGGTCGGATCGAAACCATGCCGTTGCCGAAACCCTTCGGCGGCAAGCGTGACCAGGCGGTGTTGCCAGCTCAACATGCTGGTGTGCCAATGGCCTGCGGTGGCCAGTTGTTTCAGCTGCATGCCGTCGCGTTGCACCAAGGCGACCTCGGTGGCTTGTCCCGACAAACCGATGAACAGCATCGTCTCGGCCGAGTTGATGTCGATCGGTTTGTTCTCGCCGGACACCACGCCATCGATGTCCAACAGCAGTGACTGGATCGCCGCGACGTTTCGGTCGACCAGGCGAACGGATTCGAGCCCCGCGATGCGACAGGCTTGCTTGATGCTGCGTCGATGAAATTGGTCGTAACACGCCGGGACCACCATCGAAGTCAACTTGGGCATGGCGCGCCCCGGCCAGGCATTGGCGACGATCCGTCGAATCGCCAGCGCCAGCAGGACTTCCGGCGGGCAGTGATTTCCGGCAATCTCGCGGCGGACCACGTCCTTGCCGATGTACATCGGCAGGCAGTGCACGACATGCTTCGGCGCGACCCGACGCACCTGGTTGGCGTCCATGTCAAACAGCAGTCGCCCCTGATCGTTGGCGATCACCATCCGAAACAACGGCTGGTCATCGGCGCCGGCGATTAAATTGTGGATGCCGACTCCTTGCACCGATTCCGCCGCCGCGGCGTAAGACATCCCCATGTCGATTCCGAACACGGGCTGATTGGCGATTGCGGTGGACCCCCCGGACATCGTGGAATCATTGACACTGGATTGCCGATTGACGAATTCCGCCAACCAGGCGGGACTGTGCGACTCCTCGGCATAAGCTCCCAGATCTTCCACGACCTCGTCCAAGGACGCGTAGCGTTCGCTGAGCCGTTTGGCCATCATCCGACGCAGCAGATTGGACAGCCCCAGGTCGACGTCACTGCGCAATTGCATCAGATCCGGGATCTCGCCGTGACGATGGCCATAGACCTGGTCCAGGTATTCCCCCTGGAACGGCGGTCTGGCGGTCAGCAGAAAGAACAGCACCGCCCCCAAGGAATAGATGTCGCTTCTCGGATCCGCTTCGTCGGGGGATTCGAGCTGTTCCGGGGACATGTAGGCCAACGTCCCGATCAGGCGTCCCTTGCGTTTGTGATGGGAATCAGGGTCTTGCACGCGGCCCAATTCACGGCCGTCTTCGGACCACAGGACGTTGCTGATTTGGGCCAGCCCCAGGTCCAACACCTTGATCGTCCCGTCGACGGCGCGGATCAGATTGCCGGGTTTGACATCGCGGTGCACGATCCCGGCGCGATGGGCGTGCAACAGTCCCAGCGCGGCTTGACGCACGATCGCGGCGGCCATTCCTGGTGACAGCGGACCGTTTTTAGAAACCAGTTTCGTCAACGTCAATCCGTCGACGTAC
Organism: Stieleria sedimenti; assembly: GCF_025060895.1. Lineage (GTDB taxonomy): Bacteria > Planctomycetota > Planctomycetia > Pirellulales > Pirellulaceae > Stieleria > Stieleria sedimenti. The sequence goes on from NZ_JANZKV010000017.1 coordinate 35,841, forward strand.
TCCATGACCAAGTAGTGGATCCCGCCAAATTCGCCGGCGTCAAAGGCGGTGACAATATTCGGGTGCATGACGCGAGAGGCGGCGCGGACTTCGTCATAAAACCGCTCCACCGACGCTTCGTCAGAGATCCGATCGCTCCGCAACACTTTCAGTGCGACCTTGCGTTGCATCCGCACGTGTTCGGCGGAAAACACCTGCCCCATGCCGCCCGAACCGATCAGGCCTGTGATGCGATATTCGCCGATCTGCTTGGGAACCTTGCCTTCGGAGTCCGCCGAGCGTTTTCCCGGGATGCTGACGGCGGTGGCTTCCCCCGCTTGAAACGCCTGATCGGAGGCCACGCTGAGTTCGATTTCCGGTTCCGAAAGGTCGCCGATCTCGCAGGTCGCCGGATCGGCGCCGACCGCTTCGCTATACGACGGCACACTTCCGAGCTCCGCCGAGTCGACGAGGCGACCTTCGAACTCGCTGGAGAGCGAATCGGGCGTCAAATCATCGCTATCGGAGAGGGATCGGGACAAAGTGATGGACGTCGCGGTGGGAAGGGGGCGGGGGGAAGGTCGAGTGAGATCCGTCCACCCGATCGCCACCACCCAATATATCGCAAGAGCGGTGGAGTTGTCGGACTCGGATCTGGCACGTTACTCTAAGACCCGGAAAACGAAGTCGGTAGGTTGTCGCCCGACTCGTCCGTTAGCCTTCACACGAACTCGGCCCATTCTCTTGCCAGCACCGGATCCATCGTCATTATCCGACCGCCAGCCCTCCGATCAGCCGGCGGGCCAGTCGGATCCCCGCGTCCTTCGCATTGCGACCCGAGAAAGCCCCCTGGCCCTTTGGCAGGCACGGCACGTCGCCCAACTGTTGGCCAAGCACACCGTTGCGCCGCGGATTGTGCCGATGGTCAGCGGCGGCGACGTGGACATGCGGCCGATCGACGGCAAACGCTCCGTCGGCGTGTTCACCAAACGAATCCAGCAGGCCCTGTTGGACGACGAGGGAGACGTGGCGGTGCATTCGATGAAGGATCTGCCGACCGAAGCCCACCCGAGTCTTCGAATGGTCGCCTCGCCGGCGCGAGAAACGGTGGCCGATTGCCTGGTCTCGCCGAGGGGGGGGGGATTGGACGCGTTGCCCCACGCCGCCCGCATCGGCACCGGCAGCCGCCGCCGCGCGGCACAATTGCTGAAGCTCCGCCCCGACCTGGACGTCCAACCGATTCGCGGCAACGTCCAGACACGGCTGCAAAAGATGCGGGACGGCGAATACGACGCCATCGTGCTCGCCGCGGCGGGAATCGAGCGGCTGGAGATGCATGATCTGCCCCGCGTCCAGCTGCCGCTGGAACACATGCTGCCCGCTCCCGGCCAAGGCGCCTTGGCGATCGAAGTGCGCGGCGACGATACCGATGCCGTCGCGGTGGTCTCACAACTCAATGTTCCCCGTTCGACCGCCTGCACGCTGGCTGAACGGACATTGTTGTCGCAACTTCATGGCGGCTGTCTAGCGCCGATCGCTGCCTTGGGAACGGTCTCCGATGTGTCGGCTGGCGAGGAAACCCGGTCCGTCCTGCATTTGGTCGCCCGCGTGTTGTCGCTCGATGGCAAAGTCTGCTTGGAATCCGAAGCCGACACGACGCTGGACCTGGCATCGGACGACTGGCAATCCACGGCGATCGCGTTGGGACGACAAGTCGCCGAGATGCTGATCGACCAGGGAGCCAAACCGCTGATCGAAGCCGGACGGTAAGGTTGGTCGGGAACGTCGATTCTTTTGCTGCA
>NZ_JANZKV010000170.1 GCF_025060895.1 Stieleria sedimenti
AACTTAGCGGTATTGGGCTCTAGCCCGGAGTGCGCGGCTCGCCGTCCGCTGCAGCCCTCACTGTTTCCCAGTCAATACTGGAAACCGAGCGATGCGGCTTGCACGATCAGACCGCGACGACGCTGGGGCAAACCGTCCAGAAACGGCTCCATCTGGTCGCCGTAGGCTCGTTCGGCGTACTGACAGCTAACGATCCGCTTGCCGCGGGGCGATCGGGCGTAGACGAAGACATTGAATTCAGCGATGTCACCTTGCCACGTCGCGAAGTCGATGCCGCTCCTCGAGCCATCCTCGCTGTGCCAGATCGCGTAAGGTGCCTGCGGGTTGATCTCCAATAGTGAATCGGCCATGGCCTCTGCCATCGCAGCCGGCTCGGCATCGATCGGTTGGTCGCGAAAGGCGATCATCTTGCTCCAACGCTCCAACGTCTCGCCCTCGGGGACGTATTCGTTCAGGGTTCCCGACGATTCTTTGTCGGCGACAAACTTCAGTGCGAAAACCTGTCCGTTCAAGTCAAACGAAGTCGGTGGTGAAACATTCGTTACACCCACGCCCGTCGATCGCGACGACACCAGCGTGGCTTCCGCCGGGATCGACGCTTGATCATGGTCCACCGCTCCACCGAGGGCCGCGACGAACGCCAGCAAGAAGACGATTCCGACCATCAGTGCGATCGGGCCCACAAACAGGACCATCAAGGTGATCAGCAGCCAATTGCGTCGCGGTTTGGCCGGCACGTCGACTGCCATGGGAGCGGTGTAGGGAGTCGGATCGCAGTCGGTCGGCGTCGGGTGATTCATGGTTGTCGTAGTGGTGCAGCTGGGAAGAACCCGGGCACCCAAACCGATGCTCGGTATGGAAACCTAGCTCAACGCTTCAATCAGCGGGCCGAAGGGCAAGGAAAACCCCCACCCTGACAGAAATAGGTCCTGATGCGACAGTTCACTCTTGCACACGCTTCCACGTGACGACCGCCGGCTTGCTGTCGTCGGCGATCAGCATGCCTCGAACCTCGACGAATGTGTCGTCGGTCACTCGATAGATGTAAGACTGCGGTGCGTTTGCTGTGCGTCCCCGGTTTGCCCCGGCGGTGAATCGGTTGTTGAAAAACGTAAAGATCCGCACCTTGCCGGTGGTCTCCAAGCGGAACTCGGATGTCTTCGATTCGACGACTCGGTCATCGCTACTCGTGATCGTCAGCGTCGTTTCGTTGCCGCGATGTTCCTTGGTCATCGTGTACGTGCCCGCATCGGTTTTCACGGTCCGGACCCACGTTCCTTGAACCTCGGCCAGGTCTGCGGGAGAAAATTGCGGCGGCTCGGTTTTCTGGGGAGAGCTCGAAGGGACTTCGGCGAGAGTGGACCCGCAGACACAGACGCAGGCGACCAGGCAGAGTTGGGTGATGTGTTTCATGATGAATCGGGGGCAGGGTGAAAGGAGGCAGATCAACATGGGGCAGAATGATGAAGGCACCGGGGGCGGGGGGCAAGACGATGAGGGGCAAAACGATGGGACGTCCGATCGGACGCTGAGTCGAGTTCCGTCGGTTCTCTCATGATTCTGCCCCGAATCATTCTGCCATTTCTCTCGCGAAATCTGCTTCTGACTCTTTTCACTTTGTCGACCCTTTTTCGTTCGTCTTGATGAAGACGGCGGCGAGACGTTTGCGATATGTTGATTCCTGTTCGCCGTCTCGATCCAAAGGCGGAGCGATTGGGCGGGTGGGCATATAACCGTGAACCAAGTACCGGGGGAGTCAAACAGTGGCAGATGGAATCATTGATCCGGCCGAGACCGGCAAAACGGCTTGGACGGAAGCGTGCGTGGATACCGAGTGCTTCATGCTCGGACTCAAGAAACGCAATACGGGACAGAAGCTGTTTCATCAAGCGGTGCGTGAGTTCATCGAATCGGTGATGCCCTTCGTGCAGCAGAACCCGCAATATCAGAAGGCTCAGATTCTCGAACGCATGACCGAGCCGGATCGGATCGTCATCTTTCGCGTCACCTGGGAAGATGACGCAGGGAATGTTCGCGTCAACCGCGCATGGCGCGTTCAATTCAACAACTCCATCGGGCCTTACAAGGGCGGCCTGCGATTCCATCCCAACGTCAACCTTGGCGAACTGAAGTTCTTGGGCTTCGAACAGACCTTCAAGAACTCGTTGACGGGGTTGCCGATGGGAGGTGCCAAGGGCGGAGCCAATTTCAACCCGAAAGGCAAGAGCGATCGCGAAGTGATGCGTTTCTGTCAATCGTTGATGATCGAACTGCATCGGCATATCGGCGAAGACACCGACATTCCCGCCGGTGACATCGGTGTCGGCGCGCGAGAAATCAGCTACTTGTTCGGCCAATACAAACGGCTGCAAAATCGGTTCGTCGGAGTGCTGACGGGCAAGGGGCTGGCGTTCGGCGGAAGCCTGGTGCGCACCGAAGCCACCGGGTACGGCTGTGTCTATTTTTGCGAGAACATGCTGAACCATTCCGGTGACAGCATCAAAGGGAAAACGTGCGCCGTGTCGGGTTCGGGGAACGTCGCGATCTATGCCGCTGAGAAGGCGCACGAGTTGGGCGGAAAGGTGGTCACGATGTCTGATTCAGCAGGATTCATACACGATCCGGCGGGAATTGATGCCGAGAAACTTGCATTTCTCAAGAACCTGAAAGAGGTTCGCCGAGGGCGGATTGCCGAGTACGAGGAAAAGTACAAGGAGGCGAGCTTTTACGCCGGCCAGCGACCATGGGGTGTTCCCTGTGACGTGGCATTCCCGTGCGCGACACAGAATGAACTGAACGTCGACGAGGCGAAAACGCTGATCGGCAACGGTGTGAAGGCCGTTTCTGAAGGTGCGAACATGCCGACCGAGTTGGCCGGTGTCCACGCCTTTCTCGATGCACGCGTCTTGTTCGGCCCGGCCAAGGCTGCCAATGCCGGCGGCGTCGCGGTTTCCGGTTTGGAACAAAGCCAAAACGCAGTGCGGATGTCGTGGGGGCGGGACGAAGTCGATAGTCGGCTGAAAACGATCATGCGTGAAATCCACGCCAAGTGCGTCTCCAACGGAGATGCCGACGGCTACACCAACTACGTCCGCGGCGCCAATCTCGCCGGCTTTCAAAAGGTCGCCGACGCCATGTTGGCCTACGGCGTCGTGTGAGCGGATGGCGGAAAAGGAGGCAGGATAATACGGGGCAGAATGATGAAGACAGGGCGCGCGGCAAAACAATAAGGGGCAACACGATGACGCATCCCGTTGGAGGCTGAGTCGGGCATCCTCGATTCTCCCATTATTCTGCCCCAAATCATTCTGCCATCTCCCGCGAAATCTGCTCTTGGCCACCTTTCGTTTGCCGCTTGGCACGCGCCCTGGATGGGCGGGGGGTGCCCCTTGGTCAATGAGCCAAAAGCAAGACAATCGGATTGACCGGTGTGATTGACGGATCCACAGCCCACGTTTTTTGCCGGCACAGAGCGAATCGGACCTACATTTCAAGAACGTGGTCACCGCATTTCCGCACTCTGTCGAGCCGAACTTCATGCTCTGGTCGATTTCAAATTGGCTCTCTCGCGCCTCGTCTTCCGATCGGTCATCGAAAGGGGCGGGAAAATACCTACTCGATGCAGCGGTTCTTGAAAAACGACTGCTATTCAGTGCGACTCCGATCACGCCGCCGGTCGTCGACGATGTGGAGGTGGACTCTGGGCAGGCGGAGCCGTTGGTGGTCGACGTCGCCACCTCGACATCAACCTCGAGCTCAACATCCGGCGGGTCAGAATCAAATGACGGACAACGGACATCTCGATTGCAGTTGGTCTTCGTCGACGCGGGGGTCGAGGATCACCAACAGCTGATCGATGACTTGCGCGCGAGCAATGATGCTGCGGATCTGGAAATCTACTTGCTCGACGGGTCACGTGACGGCGTCGAGCAGATCAGCGAGATCTTGAGCGGCTACGAAGACGTGGACGCCATTCATCTGTTGTCTCACGGGAACGATGCCAAGTTGCGTCTGGGCAACTCGACGCTGGATGGCGGAAACCTGGCCGGGTACGCCGGCGACTTTGCCCATTGGCAGGCGTCGCTGACCGACGAAGCGGACTTGCTGTTGTACGGATGCGAGCTGGCGGAAACGGATTCGGGCGTGGCGATGTTGGAAGCCCTTGCGGCATTGACCGGCGCGGATGTGGCAGCGTCCACCGACGACACCGGACATGCATCGCTGGGCGGCGACTGGGATCTGGAATTTCGTTCAGGCAACATCGAATCGAGGGTGTTACTGAGTGACTTCGCCGGACCCAGTTGGATAGGATTACTGACGACGCCGGAGATATCACCAACCAGCGAACTGTTGGTCAACTCGACAACGACAGGCGTTCAAACGCTTTACAACGCACACCAGGCCGTTGCGGTCGATGGTCTTGGCAATACGATCGTCGCCTGGGTCGATGCCGCCTACGACGGAAGCGGTACGGCGGTGATGGCCCAGCGATTCGACTCCTCGGGTTCAAAACTGGGCGTCGAGTTTCAAGTCAACGTCAGTACCCCCGGTGATCAGACGCTTCCGGTTGTCACGGCCGACGACACCGGACGGTTTGCCATCGCCTTCGTTTCCTCCGACGCGGATGGAACGGGCATTTATGTCCGGCGGTTTGATGCATCCGGAACGGCGATCGACAGCGCGGACATCTTGGTCAACGCGGGACAGGAATCGGGGAATCAAACCAACGCCTCGATTGCGAGTAACAGCGCGAATCAGATTGTGATCTCGTGGGAAAGTGACGGAGCATCAGAAGGCATCTACGCCCGGAACTTTGATTTCACATCCACACCGGTCGGCGATCAACTGGCAACGACCTTGCTGACCGTTGATACGGTTGCCACCGCGACGGACGCCGCAATCGACATCAATGATGGTGGCCGATTTGTGGTTGTTTGGAAGGACGGCGCCGACCTTTACGGTCGCAAGTACGAATATGGTTCGGGGACTGCGGTGGCGAGCAAACTGGATCTAAATGTCGCCGGCTCGGACGGGAGCCAGGTTACGGTCGCTGTGATGCCCAGTGACAATTACGTCATCGCGTATCGCGAAAACAAGGCGGGGGAGGAAGGGATTTGGCAGCGTCTGATTCAAGACGACGACGTCATGTCTACTCCCGACGATGTGAGTTGGACGACCCAAAGTGTCGAGCCCTCGATCGCAATGGATGAGGCCGGGAATTACATCATTAGCTACACGGCGGCGGACCAGAATGGCGTGGGGGCTTTTTACAGAACCTACGATTCCTCCAATGTCTCGATCTCCGGCGAGCTGCAGGCCAGTGTGACGGGAGGCCAGACGCAGGAAAACGCATCGGTGGCGATGCACGATCTCAACAATTTTGTGGTTGCGTGGAGTGGCAAAGGTGACCAAGTCGGGCACGAAGACGGCTCCGGCATTTTTCTTCGCCAATACGGGACGACCGGAGCCAACACGGCCCCCGTCGCTGACTTGACCGCCGGTGCACCGTACACGATCAACGAAGGCGACTCGCTTACACTGGACGGGTCCAACTCTTCGGACGCCGACGGCGACACGTTGTCCTACGCTTGGGATTTGGACAACGACGGACTCTTTGGCGAGACCAACGAACCCTTGACCGCGACCGCGGTGGTCAATTGGGCGACGCTCGCCAGTTTCGGAATCAACGACAACGGCACGCACACGATTGGTCTGCGAGTCGATGACGGCCGCGGTGGAATCGAGACACAGACGACGACCGTCACCGTGCAAAATTCGGCACCGGCCTTGTCGGCCACGGGCAACGCAAGCGTCCTTCAAAACGCCACGTACACGTTGAATCTGGCGGCGACGGATCCCGGCGATGACACGCTGACTCAATGGCGCGTCGATTGGGGTGATGGTACGAATAATGTGTATGCAGGTTCGGCGACCAGCGTGACACACACCTACACCGTTGCGGGATTGACGCACAATATTCTGGTTTCTGCGACCGACGAGGATGGGACTTGGATGTCCGGCGATCTGTTTTTGACGACCAATAACTCGAATCCTGTCTATCGCTATGATGCTTCGACCGGCGCATACGAAACCGTGATCGGCAGCTCGCCGGCACTTCAGGGCGGCGGCGGGGTCGAGATCGGTCCCGACGGGCTGCTCTACGTGGGCGGGAAATTCTCCGACAACGTCCGACGCTATGATCCCGACTCGGGGGCGTTTGTCAGTGAATTCATCAGTGCGGGCAGCGGCGGGATCGACCATCCCACGGGATTGGCCTTTGGTCCCGACGGCAATCTCTATGTCGCCAGCCGATCGACCGACCAGGTCCTTCGCTACGACGGTACGACAGGCGCGTTCATCGATGTGTTTGTCACTGCAGGGCTGGGAGGCATGGATCGGCCGAGCGATTTGATGTTCGGTCCGGACGGACATCTGTATGTGGCAAGTGACTTTTCCGACAGCATTCTTCGCTACAACGGTACGACAGGCGCGTTCATCGACGCGTTTATTGTCACCGGCGCCGGTGGGCTCAATGGACCGCGGGGATTCGATTTCGGCCCCGACGGACATCTGTACGTCGGCTCGGCCAATAGCAACGCGGTGCTGAAGTATGACGGGACGAGCGGCGCGTCCTTGGGAACCTTCGTCACCAGCGGACTGGGAGGTCTTGACGGTCCCGGCGGAATCCGTTGGGGGGCCGATGGCAATCTGTATGTCGTCAGCAGTGACCAAGCGGAACTGATTCGATACGACAGCGCGGGAAACTACATCGATACCATTGTTTCCAGCGGCGACGGACTGACGCTGACCGACAAACTGACGTTCACGCCGGCGCACCAAGTCACCGTTGTGACCAGCAATGTCGCTCCGCTGGCGACAAACATGAACCAGGTGATCGGGTATACCGAAGACGACTCGACCGTCGCGATCAATGATATCGTGGTGACGGATGCTGACAGCGGAGAGACAATCACCGCCACGCTGACGTTGAATTTGCCCGCCACGGGTGCGCTGACGACGGGGACGTTCGGGGCATCGACCAGCACCTATGTCACCGGAACGGGCGTCTGGCAGGTCAGCGGAACGGTCACCGACGTCAACGCCGCCCTGGCCGCCGTGGCCTTTACCCCGGCCACCGACAACGACGTCAACTCGCAGATCACCGTTCACATCGAAGATGCCGTCACAGCCGGGCCCGCCGATGGACTGATTCAGCTGAACGTCACGGCCCAAAACGATGCCCCAGACATCGATTTGGATGCCGATGATTCGAGTGGGGCCACTGGATCCGGCTACAACGCTGCGTTTGTCGAAGGGGCTGGAGCGGTCCGGATCGCCGACCTGGCTGACGCCGTCATCGATGATGTCGACAACGCCAATCTGACGTCGTTAACCGTCACCATCACCAACATCCAAGACGGTGCCAGCGAAGTGTTGACCTTTGACACCAGCGGAACCAGCATCCTGGGCAGTTACGCCGCCGGCGTGCTGTCGCTGACCAATTCCGACTCGGTCGCCAACTATCAGCAAGTCTTGCGATCGATTCGCTACGAAAATCTGTCCCAAACTCCCAATACGACGACGCGCGTGCTGAGCATTTCGGTTGGCGACGGAACGGCCAGTACCGGAATCGTCTCCAATCTCACCGTCACGGCGACCAACAACGCCCCCGCGTTGGACTTGGACGCAAATGATTCCAGCGGCGAAAGCGGGGCGGACTATGGGGCAACCTTCGTCGAGGGTGGTGGAGCGGTCCTGATCGCCGACGCGGCCGACGCCGTACTGACGGACGTCGATTCCACCAATCTGACCTCGCTGGTCGTCACGATCACCAACCCTCATGATGGGGTTGCTGAGACTTTGACCGCCGACACGACGGGGACCAGCATCGGGGCCAGTTTCTCCGGGGGCGTCCTGTCGCTTTCAGGTTCCGACAGCGTTGCCAATTACCAACAAGTTCTTCGTACCATTCGGTACAACAATTTATCCGCAGCGCCCCACCCATCCACGCGTGTTATCCATTTTGTTGCCAACGATGGATCCGCCAATGGCAATAAGGGGAGTGCAATCGTGGGCATCAGCGCTGTCAACAACGCCCCGGTCCTAGACCTGGATGCCAACGACTCCAGCGGTGCGACCGGCGCCGACTTTAACGTGGCATTCATCGAAGGCGGTGGCGCCGTGCGGATCGCTGACTCCATGGATGCAGACCTGAGTGACTTGGACAGCGGCAGCCTTTCGTCATTGACCATCACCATCACCAACTTGCTTGGCGGCATCGCCGAATCGCTGAGTGCCGACACCAGCGGGACCTCAATCTCAGCGACCTACCTGGCCGGAACGCTGACACTGACGGGAGTCGATTCGGTCGCGAACTACGAACAGGTGTTGCGGACGGTGCGGTATGACAACATCTCACTGGTCCCCAACCCGACGACGCGGGTGATTCAGTTTGTCGCCAATGACGGGGCGGCCAACAGCAACATCGCGACGGCCAGGGTGTCGATCACGACGACCAACAATGCGCCCACCCTGGACCTGGACGCCAACGATTCAAGCGGAACGGGCGGCACTGGATTCCAGACAACCTATGTCGAAGGCGGCGGTGCCGTGCGAATCAGTGATTTTTCAGACGCCAACCTCAACGACGTCGACTCGGCGAATTTGACTTCATTGACCGCGACCCTGATCAATCCGCTGGACGGGAGCAGTGAATCCTTGTCCGCCGATACTTCGGGAACCAGTATCACCGCCTCCTACGCCGGTGGAACCCTGACGCTGACGGGAACCGATTCGGTCGCCAATTATCAACAAGTGTTACGATCGATTCGCTACCTGAATACATCAGTGTCGCCCAACACGACGGCACGCGTCATTGACATCGTCGCCAACGATGGGATTTCCGCCAGCAACGTGGCGAACGCGACGATCAGCGTCACCTCGATCAACTCTGCCCCAACGATCAACGCGCCGGGAACGCAGACGCCGACAGAAGACACGCCCTGGTCGATCAATGGGATCAGCGTCAGCGATACCGACATCGGTGCGGGGATGGTGCAATTCGCCATGAATGTCGCTCGCGGGACCTTGACCCTGGACACCACGGTCGCCGGTGGCGTCACCGCGTCGGACATTGTTGGCAACGGCAGTTCATCAGTGACCGTCACCGCGACGCTCGCCCAGTTGAACACGACGCTGGCCGCCGCCAATGGGCTGACGTATCTGGGCAACCCGAATGTCAACGGCGTCGACACGCTTTCACTCAAAGCGAGCGATTTGATCGTGTCGACAACCGAGACGGTCAACATCAACATCCTGAGCGTCAACGATTCACCGGTTGCGGTAAACGACCAATTCACGATGTATCCGGACAGCAAGTTGACCGTCGGGGCAGGTGGATTGTTGGCGAACGATTTTGACGTCGACGGAAACGCGATCAGCGTCGTTCCCGTCAGTGGGCCTTCCTCTGGAACGTTGACGTTGGGGGCTGACGGATCCTTTCAATTCATACCGGTCGCCTCGTTCTCTGGATTCGTCACCTTTTCTTATGCCGTCACCGATGGCTCTGCGACGAGCGCGCCCGCGACGGTGGTGATCGAAGTGCTGTTGCCGATCAGTCCGGCCGACCTTGCCAGTGCGAATGCCGAACCGGAGCCCGAGAAAGTCCCCGAAGAACCGCCGGCCGAAGAAGAAAGCGACGAGGAAACAGAGCCGGTGGAAGAAACGTACACCCCAGTGACCGTGATGGGGCCAGAGCCTGATGCGCCGTTGGTCGATCTAGGACGTGGCGTTGTCCAAACCAGAGCCGAAGAAATTCTGACGATCAGCGTGATCCCGCAGCGGCTGGCAGAACGGACCGAAACCGAGCAGCGTCACGACGAAAGCCGCGGTTCGTCCCCGACGCAAGTCGACCACGTCGGTCGTATGCGTCATTCGGACTCGATACGATCGACCGGTTCGGTGCTTGGAATTGGGCGGTTCGACAGCAAACTGCTGTGGAGCGACATGGAAGACATGCAAGGCGAAATCAACGAGGGATTTAACACACCCTACGTCTTTGCAGGATCCTTCGCGGGCGTCTCAAGTGCTCTTTCCGTCGGCTACGTCGTCTGGACGGTCCGCGGCGGTCTGTTGGCGACCAGCTTGTTGGCGCACCTGCCGGCATGGAGCTTCGTCGATCCGCTGCTGGTCCTCGACGAACTGGATGACGAGGACGAGGCCGACGATGACTCATTGGCAGAGATGCTCGACAAAAGCGAAAGCGAACGAGAAAAAAACGAGTCGGCAGAATCAGAGGTGGAGGCTTCGGCTCTCTGATCAATCAGATGGGGAGACAAGGAGACAAGAAGGATTGGGACACGGTCTGCCACTTCATCGTTTTGCCAGCCCTGTCGCCAAGGCCGGCGTCTGGCGATGGCGGCGATGCGACTGTGGAAAGCCATCGATGATCGCCAAGCCGGTAGCGAGCGACGTCGTCACGCATCGCGATCGCCACGGCACGATTCAACTTCAGATGTGTTCATTCCGATCACGGAACTAAGCAGTGCAATCCCATTCCCGGCCACTTTCCGTTCGTTACGGAGGACTAGAGATTGCCGTCGAACGCTTGCTGCAGCGTCTCGATGTCGAGTTTTTTCATTTGCCACAAGGACTCGAACATCCGTTGAATCGCCGCTGCGTCACCGCTGTCGAGCCAATCCCGAAACCGCGATGGCACGATTTGCCATGACGTGCCGAACTTGTCTTGCAGCCAGCCGCAGGCGACCTCGTTGCCTCCGTCGGCTGTCAATCCGTCCCACATGGCGTCGATTTCGTCCTGCGACTCGCAGGCCAACACCAGTGAAAATGCCGGGCTGAATTTCCAGTTCTGCCCCGCGTTGAGCGCGACGAAGGTCGTTCCTGCCAGCTCAAATTCGACCGACAACACGGCGTCATTTAGAGGAGTCTTGACGGTCTGCAGAACCTTCCCGTCTGGCAGCAGCGAGACGTAAAACGACGCCGCTTCTTCGGCCCGGTCGATATACGAGAGACACGGCGTGAGCTTTTGTTTGAATTGCATGTTTGGATTCTAGGTGGGTGAGTGGAGGCCGATCACATTGCCTTTGGTGTCGATCGCCGACGCGATGAATCCGCAAGGGCCGATGGAGAATTGGGGTTTGTGGATTTTACCGCCTGCCGATTCGACCCGAGAGGCTTCGTCGGCACAGTCTTGAAAGGAAGAGTAGACGAGCGTGCCGTTCCCCATTGGGCGCGCAGCCTTCCGCTTTCACGATTGAGCCTGCGGCCTCCAAATCCGCGGGGAACGCGAGCATCCGAAGTTCAGCGGTGGGCGCGTCAAGACGTGTCAATTCAACTTTGAACACCGCCTCATCAAACGCTTTTGCTCGATCGAGGTCTTCGACATCGATCTCCAACCAGCCGACGGGATTGCGACTCATCGTGTGACTCCAGCATCGGGTTTAGGGTTGGAGAGAGGAGTCCGTGAAACGTTCGTTTGTTGCCGAGGTACCGGCAGGGACATCGGGTTTGGGGAACAGCGGTCGAATCTCTACCGTTCCGAGTTTTGCCGGCGGCAGGCGAGCGACGATCGCAATCGCTTCATCGAGATCGTCATCGATTCTAACATGCACTCGCGTCGTTGGTCGTCGGTCCAGCAGTTCTCGTCGCCATAGATGAGCAGCATGTATTTCATTTGATTGTGTTCCGTGTTGGTGCCTATGGGGTCGAGCAAAGCGATTAAACGTCGGACGTTCGCGGCTCTCCGGGAACCATCACCATCCATCCGACGCCGAACTTGTCGGTGACCATGCCGTACTGCGGTGACCAGATCGGGGCTCTCGCTGAACCGCATCATCATGGAAACCGTCGCGCCGATCGCCTGTTGGTCGAATTCCAGAGCCTCTTCGCATCGCCCGCCGAAAAACAGATAGGGTTGCACGATGGCGTCGCTCGTTGCGATGCGATGGGCACGAAGGTTGGTCAAAAAATTAGTTGGTCAAAAAATAAGAAAAGAGACACCGCACACCAGCCGTGCTGAACCGCAGTTGTCGATTCACTGTCTCGTTGGGGTTCCCAACGAATAATCTCTGCTTCCCCCTGGCGGAACTCTTCATTTTCTGACCGCCAACGTTTTTGACCCATTCCCCGTCGTCCAACAGGCGTTTTGAATCAAATGTGGTGGCGTTCAGCGAGAAGTGTCAGAATGACCGCCTTTTGTCGTCGTGCGAGTCGAGCGATTCGTCCGGCAATCATGGTAAAGTACTGCTGCCGGACGCCGCTGACGCTTGGTGATTGCGGTCGGCGGCTGATGCAATCTCCGCGCCTCGCAACTTTCCAATCAAATCGGGATTCCTCCGACATGCGTTTTGTCTGTTTTGCCTTCTTGTTTTTGTCCCTCGTCACGACGCGTTGCGGTGCGGCCGATCGCCCAAACGTCGTCATCCTGTTGGCCGATGATTTGGGGTACCAGGACATCGGCTGTTACGGCGGTCCCGTCAAGACTCCCGTACTGGATGGCTTGGCCGATCGGGGCATGCGATTCACCAACTTTTATTCCGGGTGCGCCGTCTGTTCGCCCTCGCGCGCGACCTTGATGACCGGACGGCATCATATCCGCACCGGCGTTTATAGCTGGATTCACAACGACAGCCAGAAGTCGCATCTGCTGGAGCGCGAGGTCACGTTGGCCGAGCAGTTGCACGACGCGGGGTATGCGACGGCGCACTTCGGCAAATGGCACCTCGGTTTGCCGACCGCCGATCGCAAGAAGCCGACGCCGCGCGATCACGGATTCGATTACTGGTTCGCCACCGACAACAACGCCTTGCCGAGCCACCGCAACCCGGAGAATTTTATTCGCAATGGTGAGCCGGTGGGCGTGATGGAAGGCTATTCGTGCCAGATTGTTGTGGATGAAGCGATCGACTGGCTGGATCGGCATCGCCGACCGGACGCACCGTTTTTCTTGAACGTCTGGTTTCACGAACCGCATCAAAAGATCGCGGCACCGGATGAACTGGTTTCTCAATACGGAAAGCTAGATGAGCGTGGAGCCATTTATTCGGGGACGATCGACAACACCGATCGCGCGATCGGTCGGCTGTTTGCAAAACTCAAGAAGATGAAACAGTTTGAAAACACGCTGTTCGTTTATGCTTCGGACAACGGCAGCTACCTGGATGAACGAACCGGCGGGCTGCGAGGCCGCAAGGGAGTCAACTGGGAAGGCGGCATCCGGGTGCCGGGAATCTTTTCTTGGCCGGGAACGATTCCCGAGGGGGCCGTCGCAGAGGAGCCCGCCTGCCTGGTCGACGTCTTGCCGACGCTCTGCGGGCTGCTGCAAATCGATCCTCCGGCGGGACGCCACCTGGACGGATCGGACCTGTCGGCTGTGTTGACGGGGAACCCGACGGCATTCACTCGGCATCAACCGTTGTTCTGGCACCTACAGAAGTCGCGTCCCATCGTGGCGATGCGAGACGGTGACTACTCGCTGGTCGCGGAACCCGACTACGAGCTGTCGACGAACAACATGTTTCAGGAACAGTGGATTCCGGCCATCCGGTCGGGCGACTACCGAAATTTCCAGCTGTTTCATCTGACGCATGACCCACGCCAGCAACATGATTTGGCCGCGGAGCGGACTGAGGTGTTGGAACGGTTGAAAAAGAAACTCTTGGAGATCAACGCCAGTGTGATGGCTGACGGCGCGGACTGGAACGATCGCTGAATCCTGTGTCGATCCAGCCAAAACGCTCAGAACAGAGCTTTCCCCGGCAAGCAAGCGGATTGCCTACAATACGCTTTTGGGAGTTCTGAAACGACTCGCCCCCTCCTTTTCCGGATCAGCGGAGTTGGACGCACGACATGGATTTTTGGGACCATCTGTTCGATAGCGATTACAAGCGACGTGCCGACATTGAGAAGCTAAAACGCTCGGCCCGGCGACGTAGCGCCGCACGCTCCCACGATATTCAGCAAGTCGATCAGCAAGCCAAGCGAATCGATCAGCTGGAACAGCATGTCGGTGAACTCGCACTGCTCTGCCGGAGCCTGCTGACCGTCCTACGCGAGAATCGCCTCGTCGAGCCGGAGCAGTTTCAGGAGGTGATGAATCGAATCGATGCGGAGGACGGTGTCGTGGACGGCATGGTCACGCCCCAGGAACCGCCAGACGATCCGGCACAGCCGCCCGAGATCCGTGCCTGGTGAGTCGTTATCAAAGCGACCCTCCGCACACGGGAGGGTGACTTCGAGTCTTGCGATTCGTGGTCACACCCATGTTCACCCGTGGCTGTCCGTTTGGAGCGTCGCGGGTCCCTCAATTGGCCGGTTTGGCGGTAAGTTGTGCCGTTTTTCTCGGGTTTTCCGCTGGTCTCGGCAGCAGTCCGCGGGCCTCTTGGAGGTTTCGTCAGTTTTCTTGTGAAGAACGGTTGACGGCCACGGCTGTCGGCTCTATCTTCCCGCCTCGCTCGTGAGTGACCGCCCGCCGCAGAGTTCTGCGGCGGGCGGCTGCTAACGCAGCGTCCTTCGACTGCACCTTATCGGGGTGGGGCCGGAGAACTGATTTTTGACAATTTGGTTGTTTGGTAATTGGCATCAGTAATCTGCCGATCAGTTCATCGAATTGATCGGCGACTACAAAGTTCTTCGGAATAAGCGTTGCCAGTGTCGGCTCATCGGGTTCCTTAACCCTGGTGGATCGGTGCTGGCTAATAGAAGCGAATCTGACAGGATTCTGTGCGAATACTGAATTGATTGGTTGTGGCATCGCACTGCGGTGTTGTGACGAATCATTCCAGTCATGTGATATCGTTATGGTGATTAGCATCAACGACGAGTTGCGATTCTTGGCGTCGGATTGACTCGGCTTCAGCCGTGGTTGGTTCGAGTGTTGAGTTCGGGATTTCGTTGGCCAATCTACCAAGGGCACATGGGGGATGCCTTGGCATTAAGAGTGTGGGCGTGGAAGTCTGCGAAATGCCTGGGGGAGTTGACAAACAAGCGATGATCCCGGGATACCCAATCCAACCTGGTGAACTGAAACATCTAAGTAACCAGAGGAAGAGAAAGAAAAATCGATTCCGTCAGTAGCGGCGAGCGAAATCGGAACAGCCCAAACCGGAAGGGTTTCCCTTCCGGGGTTGTAGGACTGCAATATCGAATTGTGTGTTGTTAGTGGAAGGTTCAGGAAAGTTCCGCCACAGAGGGTGACAGTCCCGTACACGAAAATAAACACACATCGTAGCAGCACCTGAGTAGGTCCAGTCACGTGAAACCTGGACTGAACCCGCGGGGACCATCCCGCAAGGCTAAATACTCCTTAATGACCGATAGCTAACCAGTAGCGTGAGTGAACGGTGAGAAGAACCCCTGCAAGGGGAGGACAGTGAACCTGAAACCATGTGCCTACAAGCGGTCGGAGCCCGATTTGAACGGGTGACGGCGTGCCTTTTGCATAATGATCCGGCGAGTTGTGGTATGCGGCTTGGTTAAGTGCTTCCAGCACGAAGCCCAAGGGAAACCGAGTCTGAATAGGGCGAAATTGTCGTATGCTGCAGACGCGAAAGCTGTGTGATCTACCCATGGGCAGGTTGAAGCGTGGGTTAAACTGCGTGGAGGACCGAACCCACTTAGGTTGAAAACTGAGGGGATGACCTGTGGGGAGGACTGAAAGTGTAATCAAACCAGCAGATAGCTCGTTCTCTCCGAAATATCTTGAGGGATAGCGTCGAGCCACTATTTACCGGGGGTAGAGAGACTGAATCGGATGGGGGCCCTTCCCGGGGTACCCCACCGAACCAAACTCCGAATACCGGTAAAATTATCTCGGCAGTCAGTCCCTGGGGGATAAGCTCCAGGGTCGAGAGGGAAACAACCCAGATCGCCTGCTAAGGTCCCTAAGTAATACTTAGTCACTAAGGAAGTTGAAGTGCTGTGACAGCTGGGATGTTGGCTTAGAAGCAGCCACCATTTAAAAAGTGCGTAACAGCTTACCAGTCGAGCATTTCTGCGCCGATAATGAACGGGAGTAAGTATTACACCGAAGCAGCGGGCTTGTGCCTAGCACAAGCGGTAGGAGAGCGTCGATGATCAGATACGAGCCATACGGTAACGAGTGGTGTCGGGGTCATCGAGTGATTATGCCGGAATGAGTAACGATAAAACAGGTGAGAATCCTGTTCGCCGAAAGCCTAAGGTTTCCTGGGGAAGGCAATTCCGCCCAGGGTTAGCCGGTACCTTAGTCGAGGCCGAAAGGCGTAGACGATGGACAGAAGGTCAACATTCCTTCGCCGGTTGTGTATTCGATGCAGGGACGGCGTCCAGAAAGTGAGCGGTACGAATAGAAATGTCCGTAGCGAAGGCCGAGTTGGCGGGGATTAAATCACCCGCGTAATACAAGGCGTAGCTCGAGAGCACTTAAGTTCTCGAAGTCATTGGAAGGACGTCCAAGAAAAGCTGCTAGGTTAAGCAACTGACCGTACTAAAACTGACACAGGTAGGCGAGATGAGTATTCTAAGGCGCTCGGGAGAACGGTGGTTAAGGAACTCTGCAAAATGGCCCCGTAAGTTCGCGATAAGGGGCGCCTCCGGTGGTTCACGCTGTTGGAGGCCACAGAAAATCGGCTGTAACGACTGTTTATCAAAAACACAGGTCTCTGCTAACACGCAAGTGGATGTATAGAGACTGACGCCTGCCCGGTGCTGGTAGGTTAAGGAAGACTGTTAGCGTAAGCGAAGCAGGCGACCGAAGCCCCAGTAAACGGCGGCCCTAACTATGAGGGTCCTAAGGTAGCGAAGTTCCTTGTCGGGTAAGTTCCGACCTGCATGAAAGGCGTAACGATTTCAGCACTGTCTCAACCACCGACCCGGTGAAATTGTAGTCGTGGTGAAGATGCCACGTACCCGCGGTTAGACGGAAAGACCCCGTGAACCTTTACTGTAGGCTGATATTGGGTTGAGATATGTCTTGTGTAGGATAGCTGGGAGGCTTTGAGCTCGGCACGCCAGTGTCGAAGGAGCCGTTGTTGAAATACCAGCCTGGTCATATTTTAATTCTAACTTTGATCCTGTGAATCCAGGCAAAGGACAATGTCAGTCGGGCAGTTTGACTGGGGCGGTCTCCTCCCAAAGAGTAACGGAGGAGTGCAAAGGTACACTCAGCCTGGTCGGCAATCAGGCGTAGAGCGTAAAGGTAGAAGTGTGCTTGACTGCGAGAGCCATCACTCGAGCAGGAACGAAAGTTGGCCTTAGTGATCCGGTAATCCCGAATGGAAGGGTTATCGCTCATCAGATAAAAGGTACTCCGGGGATAACAGGCTTATCGCATCCGAGCGTCCACAGCGGCGATGCGGTTTGGCACCTCGATGTCGGCTCATCACATCCTGGGGGTGTAGAAGCTCCCAAGGGTTTGGCTGTTCGCCAATGAAAGTGGTACGTGAGCTGGGTTCAGACCGTCGTGAGACAGGTCGGTCCCTATCTGCCGTGGGCGTTCGAAACTTGAAGAGATTCAACTTTAGTACGAGAGGATTTAGTTGGACGAAGCTCTGGTGTACCAGTTGTCGCGCTAGCGGCACGGCTGGATAGCTAACTTCGGAAAGGATAAACGCTGAAAGCATCTAAGCGTGAAGCCCGCTCTAAGATGAGGTTTCGTAGACAACTGTCGAAAGTCCCCTGGAAGACGACCAGGTTGATAGGCCGGATGTGTAAGCGCCGTAAGGTGTTCAGCTAACCGGTACTAACGGACGAAGGGTTGGCCATCGATATCCCGCACTCATGATTCTGTCATGCGTCGCTTCGGATAACGCATTAGGCCGAACGAACTGCCAATTTACCAAACAACCGGCCGTGTGCTGGGCGAAATATCCCTCACACGGTCCTTTGGCGACCATATCGGAAAGGTCCCACCTGTTCCCATCCCGAACACAGCAGTTAAGCTTTCCGAGCCGATGATAGTGCCCACCAGCGTGAAAGTAGGTCTCGCCATTTTTTAATTTTAAAAGCCCTTCGACGGATTGCCGTCGAAGGGTTTTTTTGGTGCGCCGATCGTACGCCCGCCCGAACGGCTGGCGGTACCACGTGGATGGTGCACTGCTATAGGACCAATGGGACTGATAGGACACATAGGTCGCATGCGTCCCATCGGTCCTATTTCCCCTTGCCAGTTCCCCTCGCTCGCCCGGAAAACCGGTCCGTGCCCGCCCAGGTGGGCCGGCGTACCGCTGGGCCGACGTGACCACAGTAAGCGACATGAACCGGTTGATTGACAACCACCGGCCGAAGGCACTACGATTGCACTAGCTCGCTAGCACACCAGGCGCGACGCCCGAATCGAATGGTCGACTGGTTACGAATTGCAATCAAGGGTGGAGAGACAATGAAGGGTACGATTGGTCTTCAGTGGTTGTTTTGCATCGTCATCGCCATCAGCCCCGTCGGTGGCCAAGAACCTACGACGGATCTTGCGTTTTCGCTACTCAGCGATTCAGCCGGCCCCGTCATGCAGGCCACCGAATCGTTCCGGCTGCGTGTGGTCGACGAAGAGGGGCAACCGATCACCGGTGCCCGCGTGACACCGTGGGCACTACGCAGCGGTCAGGGACATGGCAGTTGGAGGAGCGACGGTGAAGACCGCTCGGAAATCAAGCCGACATCGACGCGAACTGACCAAGACGGTATCGCTGTCGTTAAGTACCCGAAATTCCGCAATGTGGAAGAGCAAACGAAGACCATCGGCGTCTCCGTCTCGATCGACCATCCCGACTATGTCCTTGCAGGTTCCGTCCACCTTGATCTTCCGTATGACTTGAAGACGGCCGATCCGGTGGTGCTGAAAGCGGGCGTAGATCTGTTTGTTCGCCCCATGATTGACGGCAAGCCGGCCGACCCAAATCTGATCGTGGCCAACTGGTCGGACAGCCGTTGCTGGAAAGATCCGGGCGTGATGGAAGCGGTCGATTCGCAGACGCTGAAGTTTCCGTCCTTGGAAATCGGCGATGCCAGCGTGCTACTGATGCGAGTCCTCGATGATCAGATCACCCATTCCAGCCGGATCGTCGACGTCAATCTGAAAGCCGATCAGCGCAACGAGATCGCGGTTGACCTGAAGCCAGTCGTTCCGATCAAAGGCCAGTTGGACCCGGCGGTGCCGCGACCGATCCGTAATGGTCGCGTGGTGTGCTGGACGCTGGATCCAACAGTCGACTACGAACGCGCCGGATTTCATTCGTGGAGTCCGGTCTCCGAGAACGGCGACTTCGTGATCCCGGTGTGGCCGACGGGCGAAGCAATCCAATTGGCGGGGATCTGCGACGGATACATCGGTGTCTCGGGCGAAGCACCACCGGAGGTTTCCAATCCACGCAATCCCGACCCCTACTTGCGTGCCCAAGTGATGCGCCCGGATCAGGGCGATCCGGTCGTCTTGCGCATGGAGCCGTTACTCCGCTGTAACATCACCGTTGTGGACGAGCAAGAGCAGCCAGTCGAAGGCGTCAGGGTCGGTTCTTGGCCCAACATCCAATGGTGGAATAACGGATCTCAGGTTTACTGTGATTCACTTGTAAGTGGCGAAGACATGATCCGCGTTCGTGACGGAAAAAAAGATTACGAGGCGTTTCTCAGTGAAGAATACGGCTATCCCTTTGAAATCCAAACCGATCGCAAGGGTCAAGGCACGCTGATGCTACCGAAGGGATCACAGAGCTTGGCGGTCAAGGACGATAGATATGAATTGCCCGCCTTTCTAGGGCGTCGGTACACAAAGATAGAAATGGTCTCCGGTGAACGCTCCAAGATCACGTTGACGGTTCAGCGAAAGGGGACGGACCATTTGGGCGAGTGGGACAAACTGGCCGGCGTCGTCTTTGGATGCTCCACCCGTGAAGGGCGACGGATCTGTGCACTGCCGGAAGTGCGCGAGAAGATGGACGAATTTGCGAAGACCTTTCGAGAAGGCAAGAACCGTCAAGACCCCAAGCTGTTGGCCGAAGCCTTCACGATCGTTGCCGATGCGTTTGTGAAAGCCGGAGACCTGAACGAATCGATGAAATGGCGTAAGAAGGCAGCAGAGCAGCAGGGCAAGGTCGCACCGTAGTGGTCGGTCGCGAACTGATGGGAATAAGACCAATGCGACCGATAGGACTTATAGGTCGCATTCGTCCCATTGGTCCTATGTCCTCCTGGCCAGCACTCAGCACACCCACCCAGAAGCGCCGCCGCGCCCGCCGAAGGCGTCAGGGGACTATCCCCAGCCAACCAAGCCCCATCGTGCTTCACTACGCGACTGACATGATCTTGAAAAACTCGCGCACCCACGGTGATGTTTGCTGCTGATAGGCCATCAGATAACGGCGCCGTGTGAAGTAATAAATCGCATTGCCGCCCTGAAAAATCACGCTCAGCACGATCACGCCTCCGTAAACCGTCAGGTTCAACGCCTGGTAGAGCTGCTGGCCGTCGGAACCGAGCAACCGGGACAGTTCGGGGTTGGCACTGATGTCAGGCGCTTCGCCCAGCAGCATCCAGAGACAATAAGCGACGATCAGGGCCAGAAAGCCGACCTGATTCCAGCCCAGCCAGGTGGTCGCCGACGGGTCAAGTTTCAACAGTTTGCGACGTCCCCAGAGTTCCAAAAAGCAGACAGCCGACAGACCGACCGTGATCGCCAGTCCATCGAGTGCGAAGAAGGCGAATGGGAACGAGAGCGCGGCGATGAATCCGACTGTCCAGCCGTTGAAAGCCGCCACGCGTGCAGCGCGACGAATCGGCTTGATCAAATTCGTCGCTGCCAACAGCTCACGATAGTGGTCTTCGTTTAAAGGTCCGCCCGATGGGGACGCGATCGGTTCGGTATCCACGGCTTCCAGCTCCCGGAGAGTCTTCGGCTTCTTTTTACGAGCACCCGGAGGTTAGGGCGTGAATCCGGCGAAAGCAAGCATCGCAGCGGGTGACCAGGCGATAGTCCACTGTCTGATGTCTGCTGTCGGCCGAAGCATCAATTGGTCAAAAAAAAAACGGGATCCTCAAATGGGGGATCTGGTAGCAATCCCGCGGCGGAGGTCTTTCATTTTTTGACCAGCCCATTTTTTGACCCCCAATTCTCCCGCCGTCAGACGCAGAAATGCTTGCAGCGTGACGCGCTGCACTAACCCCGATGCACCCCGTGCATGCCAAGCATTACGGGAATGCATTGGATCCGTCGAGCAGACCAAGGGAGAATTCTGGTCCTTCGACTAGCCGGATCGTCATACTGAAAGAAACAGACGATCCGAACTTCAAGCGTCGAATTTCATCCCCACTCCCAGGAACCCCCATGACTTTTATCACTCATCTCGCTCGCGGAATGACAAGCGTTGCGGTGCTCTGCATCGGCACCACCGCGTTTGCTCAGGACTCTCGATCGGCCAGCTCATCCGGCGGAGAAAACAGCGCCGTCAGCAAGTGTCCGGTGATGGGCACCGTCCCTGATCCGAGCCAACGACACACCGCAGCCGGCGTCTACTCCAACGGTGATTGGTGGCCGAACCAGCTGAACCTGCAGATCCTGCATCAAAATTCGCTCAAGAGCAATCCGATGGGCGAGGGATTCAACTACGCCGAAGAATTCAAAAAACTGGATTTGGACGCGTTGAAGAAAGACGTCAATGAGTTGATGACAACTTCCCAAGATTGGTGGCCGGCCGATTACGGCCACTACGGCCCGTTCTTCATTCGAATGGCCTGGCACAGTGCCGGCACCTATCGCGTCGCCGATGGCCGTGGCGGTGCCGGTTACGGAACACAACGGTTCGCGCCGCTGAACAGCTGGCCCGACAACGGCAACCTCGACAAGGCGCGCCGTCTGCTCTGGCCGATCAAGCAGAAGTACGGCAAGAGGATTTCTTGGGCAGACCTGATGGTCTTTGCCGGCAACTGCGCCCTCGAATCGGCCGGGTTTGAGACGATGGGATTCGCCGGGGGCCGGGCAGACGTTTGGGAACCCCAGCAGGATGTCTACTGGGGACCCGAAACCGAATGGCTGGGCGACAAACGTTACTCGGGGGATCGCGAACTGGAGAACCCGCTCGCCGCGGTGCAAATGGGATTGATCTACGTGAACCCGGAAGGGCCCAACGGCAAACCCGATCCGCTGGCAGCGGCGAAGGACATTCGAGAAACGTTCGGCCGCATGGCGATGAACGACGAAGAAACGGTTGCGTTGATCGCCGGCGGGCACACGCTAGGCAAGGCGCATGGTGCGGCCGATCCGAGCAAGTTCGTCGGTCCGGCACCCGAAGGCGCGACGTTGGAGGAGCAAGGCCTGGGCTGGAAGAACACGTTCGGAAAGGGCAACGCGGAGGACACCATCACCAGCGGTCTCGAAGGCGCCTGGACGTCCACGCCGGCCACTTGGTCCCACGAGTACTTTGACAACCTGTTCTCCTATGAATGGGAATTGACCAAGAGTCCCGCCGGCGCGCACCAGTGGACGCCGAAGGACGAGTCCGCGCAAGGCACCGTTCCCGACGCGCATGATCCGACCAAGTCCCACGCCCCGATGATGTTCACGACCGACCTGGCGCTCAAGATGGACCCGATCTACGGTCCGATTTCTAAACGGTTTTATGAGAACCCGGACGAGTTCAACGAAGCGTTTGCCAAAGCCTGGTACAAGCTGACCCATCGCGACATGGGCCCCGTCTCTCGCTGCCTCGGTCCCTGGGTTGCCGAGCCGCAATTGTGGCAGGACCCCGTCCCCGCGGTCGATTATGAATTGATCGGAGCGGAGGACATCGCGGCCTTGAAAACCCAGTTACTCGACTCGGGGCTTTCGGTCTCGGAGTTGGTGGAAACCGCATGGGCGTCGGCGTCGACGTTCCGCGGCAGTGACAAGCGTGGCGGGGCGAACGGCGCCAGGATCCGTTTGGCACCGCAAAAAGATTGGCAGGTCAATCAACCGGAAGAGCTGGCAAAGGTCTTGACGACGCTGGAAAAGATCCAGCAAGACTTCAATGACTCGCAGACCGGTGACAAGAAAGTTTCGCTGGCGGATCTGATCGTGTTGGGCGGATGCGCTGCCGTGGAAGAGGCCGCGAAGCAAGCCGGGCACGAGGTCCAGGTTCCATTCTCGCCCGGCCGCACCGACGCCTCGCAAGAGCAAACCGATGTCGAGGGCTTCGCGGTGCTGGAGCCGAAAGCCGACGGATTCCGCAACTACTTCGGCCACACGCTGAACCGACCGGCCGAAGAACTGTTGGTTGATCGTGCCAACCTGCTCACGCTGACCGCTCCGGAAATGACCGTGCTGGTCGGCGGCCTGCGCGTCCTCAATGCGAATGCCGACAACCTGAAGCTGGGCGTGTTCACCGAGCAACCGGGGGTTCTGACCAACGATTTCTTCGTCAACCTGCTGGACATGGGCACGACCTGGAAAGAGTCCGCGGTCTGCGAGAATTTCTATGAAGGCCGTGACCGAGAGAGCGGAGAAGTCAAATGGCGGGCGACGTCGGTTGACCTGGTCTTCGGATCCAACTCGCAATTGCGTGCCATCTCGGAGGTCTACGCCAGCGAAGACGCGAAGCAAAAGTTCGTCAAGGACTTCGTCGCCGCCTGGAGCAAGGTGATGAATTTGGACCGTTTTGACCTTGATCCGGGTCAGCGAAGCGGAGCGGCTGAATTGGCGGTCCGCTAACACGACTGGCCAGCGGCAATGGCTGCGGCCGGGCACCGCGTGCTGCAGAGCCACGTCGAGACTGCGTTCCAAGGCGGAGCCTTGGAACGAGGGGCAAATCTCCCTCTCGCACTTGACCAAGTCGGAAATGCCGCTTAAGATTCAATCGTTGATCGACGATAGACGTTAAAGCAAATGTAGCTTGATGGCCAAAAAACAGTCCAAGAAGAAATGCGACGCCTCATCGGTGAAGCTGAAAGCGGATCCGATGGCGGAGGAGTTGGCGAAGCTGGCGTGGGCGATCGCCCATCCGGCCCGGGTGCAGATCGTGCGTCTGCTGATCGGACGCGATGCGTGCATGTGTGGCGAAATCGTCGACTGTTTACCGCTGGCCCAATCGACCGTCTCGCAGCACCTGAAGATCCTCAAGGAGTCGGGGTTGATCCAGGGCGAAGTTGACGGCCCGAAGGTCTGTTACTGCGTCAACCCCGAGCGACTCGAGCAACTCAAGCAATGGGTCGCCGCCCTCTGACACCGTCTTTTTTTGCCTGAATGTTCGCTGATCGACGATAGACGATTACTTTTTCCCCGTGGAGGCTTTCCAATGAGTACCGTTCAAATATACGACCGTGCCATGTGCTGCAGCACCGGAGTCTGTGGCCCCCAGGTGGATCCAGCGTTGCCCAAGTTTGCTGCGGACTTGGACTGGCTGAAGGCCCAGGGCCATGACATCCAGCGTTTTAATCTTGCCCAAGATGCGACCGCGTTTGCAAACAATCCGGCGGTGCAAGAAATGCTTGGTCGCGAAGGCGTCGATTGCTTGCCGTTGATCTATGTCGATGGCCGGATCGTCAGTCGCAGTGATTACCCGAGTCGTGAAAATTTGGCACTGTGGACGGGGACGTCGCTGGCGCCGGCACGCACGCTTCCCGTGGCGGGCTCCGGTGGATGCTGTGGCGACACCGGTTGCTGCTAAGTTTCAAATCAGGAGAGAGAGATGGAGTTTTTGGAAACACCGACACGGAATCTGTTCTTTACGGGAAAGGGCGGTGTCGGCAAAACCTCGATGGCTTGTGTCAGCGCGATCGCCTTGGCGGATCGAGGCCTGCGCGTGCTGCTTGTATCAACCGACCCGGCGTCCAATCTGGACGAAGTGCTGGGCATGCGGCTGAGCAACAAACCGACCGCTGTCGACTCGGTGGCCAACTTACAAGCCATGAACATCGATCCAGAACAGGCGGCTCGAGAGTACCGTGAACGCATGGTGGCTCCCTACCGGGGCGTGCTGCCCGACACAGCGGTGCAGAGTATGGAAGAACAGTTCTCGGGGTCCTGCACGCTTGAGATCGCCGCTTTCGATGAGTTTGCCAAGCTGCTCGGCGACGAGCAGGCGACCGCTGACTTCGATCACATCATCTTCGACACGGCACCGACCGGCCATACGCTGCGACTGTTGACGTTGCCGTCGGCCTGGTCGGGGTTCATGGAAACCAACACTTCGGGAACGTCGTGCTTGGGTCCATTGTCGGGGCTGCAGGCGCAACAGACACTTTATGGAAAAACGGTCGACGCGCTCGGCGATCCGCAGCGGACGACGCTGGTCCTGGTCACCCGGCCCGAGATTTCGGCATTGCGAGAGGCGGATCGCACCAGCAGCGAACTCCGGGCGTTGGGCGTGACCAATCAGCACCTTGTGATCAATGGAGTGTTCCAAGCCAGGGATGCGTCGGACCCAATCGCCGCGGCGATGCAATCCCGTTGCGATCAAGCCATCGCAACGATGCCGGCGGGGCTGGAGGGTCTCGATCGCACGTCGGTTCCGCTGGCCGGACGCGGCTTCATTGGCGTCGATGTGCTGCGGCAGTCGGGTACAACGCAACAGGCCGTCGACATATCGGCCGTCACGTCCGCAAGCGAATCCGAACAAGACAGAGAGGTCGACGCGACGCTTGCGACCGATGCGTTGATCGTTGCGTTGTCGGCGCAGAGCCATGGGGTCATCATGACGATGGGCAAGGGCGGCGTCGGCAAGACCACGGTGGCCGCCGGGATCGCCGTCGCATTGGCGGACAAGGGATTCGCCGTGCATCTTTCGACCACCGACCCGGCCGCCCACGTTGCCGCGACGATGGCGGCAGATCAGATCCCAGGCCTGACGGTCAGCCGCATCGATCCGGCGGAAGAAATCCGAGCTTATCGCGAGGAAGTGATGCGCACCGCCGGAGCCGAACTGGACGAACGGGGGAGGGCGTTGCTGGAGGAAGACCTGCGTTCCCCGTGCACCGAAGAGATCGCCGTCTTTCGGGCGTTCGCCAAAACGGTGGCTGAAGGGGAAGACCGCATCGTGGTGCTCGACACGGCACCCACCGGGCACACCGTCTTGCTGCTCGATTCCGCACTCGCCTACCACCGCGAAGTAACGCGTCAATCCAGCGAGATGCCCAAGTCGGTCGAAAAACTACTGCCTCGGCTGCGCGATCCGAACTTCACGAAGGTGCTGGTCGTCACGCTACCGGAGTCGACCCCTGTGCACGAGGCCGCCCACCTACAGGACGACCTCCGTCGCGCCGAGATTGAGCCGTTTGCTTGGGTGATCAACCAGTCACTTGGCCCGCTACAGTTGAGCGATCCTGTTCTGCGGAGTCGGCGAGCGAGCGAAGGCGTCTTTATCCACGAAGTTGTCTCACAGCACGCCAAGCAGGCCACGATCCTTCCCTGGCAAACCTTGCCGCCCACCGGCGTCGAAGGACTGCGTGAGCTTTTTGCCACCTCCACCGCGGGCATCGCTTCCCATTGATCACCTCGTGGCACCTCGGATTGCGAAACGCTGGTGCTTCAGGCCCAAACGCTCCTTCAACACGGACGCGCCGAAACCGGACCAGCGGTCAGCATGATGAACAACAGAAGCATTCCTAATAACAAAGTCAACCAACGGCACGTGAGTGATATGCAAGGCATCAGTTTACATCCTGAATTGTCTCGATTTATGGACCGGCGCAAGGCGGAATTTGACCAAATCCCCGAGTCGCGAAAGAAGGAACTCGAAGAACTCTCCGCCTACGTTCGCCGGCGGTTGGACGTCGCGGGAGAGGCAAAGCTGACCTTCATCTGCACCCACAATTCGCGACGAAGTCACTTCTCCCAGATCTGGGCCAAAGTGGCCGCGGATGCCTATGGCCTGGGCGGAGTCACGACGTTTTCCGGCGGAACCGAGGCGACCGCGATGAATACCCGCGTCGTTGATTCGCTGCGGCGAAGTGGCTTTGTGGTCGACGTCGATCACGCCGGGGCGGACAACCCGACCTATCGCGTGCGGTATTCAGACGAAGTCGCACCGCTGGAGTGTTTTTCCAAGGTCTTTGACCAGGCTCCCAATCCGACCGCCGATTACGCGGCCGTCATGACCTGTGCGAGCGCGGACGAGGCGTGTCCGATCGTGCGGGGATGCGATCTCAGGGCGCCGATCCGTTACGAAGATCCCAAGGCTGCCGATGACACGGCGCACGAGGCCGGCGTCTATGACCAGCGATCGCAACAGATTTGTCGCGAGATGCTGTACATGATGTCGAGGGTCGAAGCCGCGGGCGAATGAATCAGTAGGGACGTCAAACGAATCATGTTCCCTTGTTCCCGGGCTCTGCCTGGGAACACACTGTCCGGGAGGCTCCCGCCTCCTACCCGCGCACCGCGTGTGGCGAGAGCCACACCGCCAGAAGCGTTCCAGCAGTAGGTCACGCTGTGCGTGACGTTTGGCATGCACAGCATGCCCTTCTACGGTTGAAGCATTTTGCGTGTTCGTCCGCTCCGCCCTGCAAGCAAGTGAAAGCCAAATTTCGCTAAGTTCAGCGTGGTTTCCTCAGGTCGGGGCCCGTAGGCTCGCGTCAGACGGCTGATA
>NZ_JANZKV010000171.1 GCF_025060895.1 Stieleria sedimenti
TGAAGCCTGCACACCAACACCAGTGCCCGTGCACTTCGCAGCATTTGGTTTGGTGGCTGCCCCCCGTTTTCGCTCAAAGCCTCTCCCACTGATCGTTCCCCGCCCTGCCCAAGCATTCATGTCCACCCACGAAGAACACGTCCTGGTCATCCCCGCATCGGTCATCGACGAGATCGGAGTGATCGACGGATTCGAATCCGACATCGATCGATTCCTCGGACCGATCTTGCAAAGCGACCTGCTGTCCTATCGGCCACGTTCGGCGATGGAAGTCGATCCCAGTTTCAAACAATTGATTCCCTATGTCGTCTTGGAATGGACTGACGCGTCCGGCCGGCTACATGTGTTCGCCTACACCCGCGGCGGCGGTGGCGGCGAAGAACGGTTGCACGCCAAACGAAGTATCGGCATCGGTGGGCACATCAGTCGCGAAGACGCCGCCGACGGCAAAGATGCCTACGCCACCGGCATGCAACGCGAGCTGGCTGAAGAAATTCAATTGGATGCCGAGTACACCGAAACCCGCGAGGGGTTGATTTACGATCCGTCCAACGAAGTCGGACAGGTTCACTTGGGCGTGGTGCATCGGTTTGTGCTCGATTCGCCGCAGGTCGCCAGCAACGAAGTCGAATTGGCCGAAGGCGGCTTCGTCTCCATCGATGAATTGCGCGAGCAGCACGAGCGGCTGGAGACGTGGAGCCAGTTGGCACTCGATGCCCTGTATGGACAAGTGGGGTAAGCTTCCAGCTTGCCAATCCGGCGAGCAAGCTGGGGGCATACGCCCGACGCCATCGACTTTCGGTCTGAAGGTGTTAGCGGAACGGCGCGAGCCGTCCGGTTTCACCGTAAACGACCGGAGGGCTCGCGCCCTACCGCTAACAAGAACTGAAGGTGTTAGCGGAACGGCGCGAGCCGTCCGGTTTCACCGTAAACGACCGGAGGGCTCGCGCCCTACCGCTAACAAGAACACTCCGCTTGGCGTCAAAGTAGATGGCATTGCGCTTACGCCACGGGGATCGCAAGCTGGAAGCTTACGCCACTGTAGGAAGCTCAGGGCACTTGGGAGACCACGATGATTTATTTGGACAATCACGCGACGACGCCGTGCGATCCACGCGTCGCCGAACAGATGATGCCGTGGTTGGTCGAGCATTTCGGCAACCCACACAGCACGTCTCACGAAATGGGGCGAGAGGCGAAGTCGGCGATGGATGCCGCGCTGGCGATGATCGCTTCGCATCTCGGGGTCGCCGCCGATGCGGTGTTGATCACCAGCGGTGCGACCGAGAGCAACAACTTGGCGATCGACGGGATTTGCCGCCACCCGCGACAGCGAAGGCGTCATGTGGTCACCAGCACGATCGAGCATCCTGCCGTTTTGGATGTCGTCGCCAGGCTGGAAAAAGATGGTTTTCGTGTCACGCGTGTTCCGGTCCATCGCTTCGATCACCCGCTGGCCGGACAGGTCGATCTGGAACAATTGTCTGCGGCAATGGATGATGACACCGCACTCGTTTCGGTGCATTGGGCGAACAACGAAATCGGTGTGATCCAACCGATGTCGCAGATCGCCGCCATCGCCCACCAGGCCGGCGCGCTCGTCCACAGCGATGCGACCCAAGCGGTCGGACGGATCGCGGTTGATTTGCAACGCGTCGATGTGGATCTGATCAGCGCGTCGGCCCACAAGTTCTACGGCCCCAAGGGTGTCGGCGTGTTGACGATGGCCGGTGGGATTCCCGGACGTCGCGTCCGATTGAAACCGATGATCGTCGGCGGTGGTCAACAACGAAATGTACGCAGCGGCACAATGTCTCCGGCGAACGTCATCGCGCTGGCCACCGCGCTCGAGTTGGCCGTCGCGGAATCGACCCAGGTCGCCCGACGTGTCGGTGACTTGCGCGTGCGACTTTGGGACGGATTGCGACGGGGGATCGACGGCATCTGTCTCAATGGACCGCCGCTGGAGTCGTCGATGCGACTGGAGGGCAATCTGAATTGCCAGCTGCCGGGGATCGAAGGCGAATCGTGGATGGCCGCTTGCAGCGACGTCGCGTTCAGCAGCGGGTCGGCCTGCAGCAGCGTCGACGCCAAACCCAGCCACGTGTTGACGGGATTGGGGTTGAGCGAAAGTGAAGCTCGACGAAGCGTCCGATTCGGAATCGGCAAATTCAACACGTCCGAGCAGATCGACCGCGCGATCGAGATCCTGGTCGCCGGTTATCAAAGCCTGGCGTGAGTCCGGTCGTCAGCGTTGGGAACGCCGCACAGGCATTTGCGGCGTCGGGGAAGTGTTTTGCGTCACTCCGGTGACAGGGCATTGCGCGGGAGTCACAAAACGCGACAGATTGTCGCCTAATCGCAGTGAGAATCTTCGATACTCCGCGCAACAAACGGATTCTTCGCTACCGTCTTTGGGGGCGGCGGTGCATAATGCCACGTCATGCTCATCGGACCCTTTCCCGCCTCCAGCTTCCCACCAATTGATCTCTCAACCGACATGAAACGACCCACCCGGAATGTTTGCTTGGCCGCTGCTGCGGCGCTGGCCTGCCTGCTGTTTTCCAACTTCACCCTCGCCGCTGATCTGAAACTGCAAAAAGGCGACCACATCTGTTTGGTCGGTAACGCTCTCGGTGAGCGGATGCAGGTTCAAAATGAATGGGAAACGCTGCTGCACACCCGTTTTCCCGAACTGGAACTGGTGGTGCGAAATCTGTGTTTTCCCGGTGACGAACCCTACACGCGAATTCGCTCGAAAAACTTCGGTGATCCGGCCAGCCACCTGACGCACAGCCAGGCTTCGGTGGTGATGTATTTCTTCGGATACAACGAGTCGTTTGCCGGCGAAAACGGTCTCAAGCAATACAAGGCCGACCTGACCAAGCTGGTCACGGAGACAAAGACGGCGGACTACGGCAAGGGACGCCCGCAAGTCGTCTTGGTGTCGCCGATCGCGTTCGAAGGCTCGGACGATCCGAATCTTTCCGATGGCGAAGAACAAAATAAAAACTTGGCGCTGTATACCGAAGCGATGTCGGACGTCGCGTCGCAAACTGATGTCGTCTTCGTCGATTTGTTCACGCCCACCCGGGTGCTGTTTGAAAACTCCCCGCAGCGTTTGACGATCAACGGGTTTCACTTGAACGACGTCGGATACGACGCGTTGGCACCGATCTTGGATCAGGCGTTGTTCGGCAACGAGCTTACCGCGGCAATCAATCTGGATCTGAAGAACGAGATCGACGACAAGAACTTTCACTGGTTCCATCGCTATCGCGCCGTCAACGGGTTTTCCATCTACGGTGATCGCGGCCTGGCGGGACAAGACGGAGACCGCAAGTACAACAACCGCATCGTGATGGAACGTGAACGGGCGATCCTGGACGAGATGACGGCGATTCGCGACGCCCGCATTTGGGCGGTGGCCGCCGGCAAGCCGGTATCGGAAACCATCGATGATTCGAAAACGCTGCCGTTCCTCAACCCGACCACCAACGTCGGCACGCCGAACGACAGGAATGCCAAAGCCGGTAAACTCGGATCGTTGGAATACCTGCCCGCTGCTGAGCAAATTAAATTGTTCGATTTGGCCGACGGCTATGAAATCCAATTGGTCGCATCGGAAGAGCAATTTCCCGAATTGTCCAACCCGGTCGCGCTGAATTTCGACAGCAAGGGACGATTGTGGGTCGCGACGATGAAGTCGTACCCGCACTGGAAACCCAAGTCCCCGATGAACGACAAACTGTTGATCTTTGAAGACAACGACGGCGACCATGCCGCCGATGTTTGCAAAGTGTTTGCCGAAGGGTTGCATCAACCGACCGGATTCGAACTCGGCCACGGGGGTGCCTACGTGTCTCGCCAGCCCGATATCTGGTTCATCAAAGACACCGACGGTGATGACAAAGCCGATGAGGTGACGCGGCAATTGATCGGTTTCGATTCGGCCGACTCGCACCACGGCATCGCGGCGTTCGAATGGGGGCCCGGCGGCAACCTGTACTTCGAAGAAGGCACGTTCAAATTTTCGGCTGTTGAGTCACCTTACGGCGTGCGTCGTTTGGCCGAGGCCGGGATTTGGAAATACAATCCGCGAACGGAACGTTTGGACGTTCACGCCTCGTTCGCGTTCGCCAACCCCTGGGGCTACTGCTACGACAAATGGGGCCAAGACTTCATCGGTGACGCATCACCCGGAAACGCCTATTGGGCTGCTCCGATCAGCGGTCATGTGGAGTTCCCCAACAAGCATCCCGGCGGGAGCCAGCACGGTCGCGTCGCGTCGATGGCCGGCGGCGACCCCAAGTACAAGTTCCCGACGTTCTATCCCAAACGGATTCGACCGTTGGCCGGGTGCGCGATCGTCTCCAGTCGCCATTTTCCCGATGACATGCAAGGCAACTTCCTGGTCACCAACGTGATCGGTGAACGCGCGATTCTGAACCACAAAATCACGCCCGCGGAAAACGGCAGCGGTTTTGTCGGCGAGGAAGTCGAGATGCTGCTCTCTTGCCGCGACGGAAACTTCCGACCCGTCGATCTTCAGTTCGCACCGGACGGCTCGCTGTACATCGTCGACTGGCACAACGCCTTGATCGGTCACTTGCAACACAACCTGCGCGATCCCAGTCGCGATCATTCCCACGGTCGCATCTGGCGCGTCACGCACAAAGAACGCCCGTTGCTCGAGCCCGCCAAAATCGATGGTGCGACGATTCCCGAGTTGCTGGAATTGCTGAAGTCACCCGAAGACCGAACGCGTTATCGCGCACGACGTGAATTGGCCGCACGCGACAGCGGACCGGTATTGAAGGCGCTCGACGCCTGGGTGGCCGGCTTGGACGCATCGGATCCCAACGTCGAACATCAGCAAATGGAAGCCCTGTGGATGTATCAAACGCACAACCAGGTGCGGACCGATTTGCTGGACAAGCTGTCGGCTTCGGAGAACGATCGAGCCCGTGCGGCATGTGTCCGGCTGACGTCGCACATGATGCACGCGATCCCCGATCACGCCGATCGCTTCGCCAAAGCCGTTCACGATGAGCATCCGACGGTTCGCCTGGAAGCCGTTCGTGCGATCAGTTTCCTCGAAGGAGACGACGCGATCGAAATGGCCCTCGGCGTGTTGGAATACGACATGGACGACTACTTGCAGTACACGCTCGATGAAACGATGCGTCAACTGGAACAGTAGGTCTCCCGCCCGATTGCCTTCACCCCGAGAGGAGTGAAAGCGAGTAGCCGGTGGTCGCCCTGGCGGACCTTTTTCTACTCGGGCTCCCCTCGCCCCGCTTCGGGGAGAGGGGCCGGGGGTGAGGGGCAATCCAACGTGCACGCCGGAGCGATCGATTACCGCAATTCTGTAAAGCTTGCCCCCTCATCCCCAGCCCTTCTCTGTGCGCAAAGCCGGGGCAGAAGGGAGCCAGGGTATTGGAAAGAAAACACGATACCACCCCCCATCACCTCCACCCTTTCATTCAAACCATGCGTTTGCTTTCACGCTTCTTCATCGTCGTCGTCTTGGTCCAGATCGCCTTCTCCGCATCGTGTCTGGCAAAGGACGCGGAGCCGCCGACAATCTTTCTGGACAAGTCGCCACGCATCGTCGCGTATCAATTGGGGCGGCTGAATGACGAACGCCTGTTGCTCGTGCCCCGCTCAACGGATGACAAAAAGTACATCCCGGTTTACGAGGCCATCGTGGGGCGGCCCGCGATGGCGGCGGGCATTCGCGACGAAGCGTTTCAGGCGCTTGCGAAACTGAAGGACAGCTCGGTTGCGGCGGAAATGCTGGCGACGATCACCAATTCGAAAAGGAAGACCGCGGACGAGATGCGGTTGGTCGATCTGTTGACCGGGCTGATGTTGAAACGTCCCGCGGCAGAATTGACGGCGCTCCAGCCCGTGCTGTCGGAGGTGGCCGGCGATGACGATCCCGTGCTGGGTTCGATCGCGCTGGCGGGGTTGATCACCGCCGGCGATACCGCCGCGGCGCGATCGATTGCCAAATCGGACGCCGAGGCCACGGTCGCGCTGCTCGCCGCCATCCGAAAACTGCCCAACAAAAAGCTTAAAGTGGCGCAGCGCGACTACGCGGTCGACCAACTCGAATCCGCGGATTCGCTAGAGGTCAAACTGGCCGCGATCGACGCGTTGTCCCGCATTCCCGCCGATCAAGGCGACACCTACCAGCGGTTGATCACACAGGTCGATGATCCGGCAGCGCGATTCGCCGCCTGCCGCGGTCTGATGCGATTGCCACCGTCCGTTTTTCAAGCCGACAGCTCACTCAAGGCCGCCGAAGCACTGGTTGCGTTCGCCGAAGTCACGCCGGCGGCCGAGCGGACGACCGACGCGTTCATCGATGCGATGCAGTTGGTCGATCGGCTGCTGACGAAGATCCCGCCGCAGCAATCCAGGGCGTTGCGGAGCCGGCTACGCGAGGTCACCGTTCGGGTCGTGAAGATCGGGACGGTCGAAGAAGAGATGCGATACGACGTTCCGTACTTTGCGGTCGAAGCCGGACGTCCGGTGCAGATCCTATTGGAAAACCACGACCTGATGCCGCACAACCTGGTGATCACCCAGCCGGGCGCGCTCAAGGGAGTCGCGATGGCGGGGTTGGCGGCCGGTCCCCAAGGCACCGGCGGATTGCCGTATGTCCCCGATTCACCCAACGTCATCGCGGCAAGCGAGATGGTCGCGCCCGACAGTGCGACACGGATCACTCTGACCGCTCCGTCGGAGCCGGGCGAGTATCCCTATGTCTGTACCTTCCCCCAACACTGGTACCGCATGTACGGCGTGATGGTCGTGGTCGACGACCTGGATGCCTGGAACCAGAATCCGGTCGAACCGGCCAATCCTCTCGGCAGCACCCGCTCGTTCGTCCAAGCGTGGACCTTGGAGGATTTTGCCGGGTCCTTTGATTCGGACCTTCGCGGCCGTTCACCGGAGATCGGCGAGAAAGTCTTCAACGAAGCGTCTTGTGTGGGATGCCACAAAATCAACAACGTTGGCGGCGCGGTCGGCCCCGAACTGACTGACACCTATACCAAATGGAAGTCCGATCACCTGGGGATCCTACGCGAGATCCTGGTCCCCTCGCACAAGATCGACAGCAAGTACGCGATGCAGATCATTCTGACCGTCGATGGTAAAACACTGTCGGGCATCGTGGTCGATGAAAATGACGACACCGTCACGCTGTTGACCAACCCCGAAGCCAAAGAACCGGTGATCATCCTGCAGGACGACATCGAAGTCATCAAACGCAGTGCAACATCGATGATGCCCAAGGCGTTGATGGACCAGTACAGCCAGGACGAAGTGCTGGATTTGATGGCATACTTGAAATCGGTCGACGAGGCGAAGGAGAAGTAGTCGGTGGTCGAACGCAGCTGCAGTAGGGCATGCTGTGCATGCCAACGGGCCTGCAGCAGGGCATGCTGTGCATGCCAACGGGCCTGCAGTAGGGCATGCTGTGCATGCCAACGGGCCGCCAGGCACAGCCTGACCTACGCTCGAACGGCCTCTCTTCGGTTATAGTTGACCAATGGCTACCGACAAAACCAATTCGAACGAGACTCCGGCCGACGGCGATGACGCCTTGGACGAGATTTTGGCGGAGTATCTGCAGCGTCTCGAAGACGGGCAGTCGCCCGACCCGTCGGAATATTTGGCGCGCCACCCGCAGCATGCCGAAGAGTTGTGTAGCTTTTTTCGGAACCATCACTGGATGGGCGAGACGCCGCCGCCGCAGATCGTGTCGCTGTGTGGTCAGGAGATCGGGTCGTACCGGATCGAATCCGAGATCGCCCGCGGAGGCATGGGGGTTGTTTATCGCGCCCGTCAATCCGGACTCGATCGCCCGGTCGCGGTGAAGTTGATCAGCAGCGGGGTGCTGGCCAGCGAAGAAGAACGCAAACGGTTTCGGATGGAAGCCGAATCGGCGGCCCGGTTGGACCATCCCGGGATCATTTCGATTCACGAAATCGGGACCTGGAACGGCCACGAGTATTTTTCGATGACGTTGGTCGACGGGCCGACGTTGCAGCAGTTTGTCGATGACCAATCGCTGGGCGACACCCGCGCCGCCGAAATGGTCCGCGAGATTGCCCGGGCCGTCGCCTACGCACATCGGGCGGGGATCGTGCACCGTGACCTGAAACCGGACAACATTCTGATCGACAAAGAAGGCCGACCGTTGGTGACCGATTTCGGGCTGGCCAAATGGAGTTGCGAGGGGACGATGTTGACACGGACGGGACAGGTGTTGGGGACGCCCAATTACATGAGTCCGGAACAGGCGGCAGGGAACGCCGGATCGGGCGTCGCCTCGGACGTTTATTCTCTCGGCGCGATGCTCTATGCACTGATCACCGGCGTGCCACCGCACGAGGGTTCCAACCCGGCCGAAGTGATCCGAAGCGTGTTGCAAGACGAACCGAGTTTGCCACGCAGCTATCGCCCGCAATTATCACGCGATCTCGAGAACATTTGTCTCAAAGCGATTCGGTACGAACCCGAATGTCGCTACCAATCCGCCGACGAACTGGCCGACGATCTGGATCGCTTTCTTGCCGGTGACACCATCAAAGCGGCCGGCAGCGGATTGATCGAACGGGTGGCCCGCGAGATCGGGCGCGACCAGCATCAGGATCATTTTCTGCTTTGGCACGGGACGCTGCTGTTGCTGGGTTTGATCATCTTCGTCACGCACGTCTTGATCTTTGTCTTGCTGCAGATGAATTTTCCACCGTCGATCGCCTATTGGATTCCGCGATTGACGATGTTCACGCTGATCATCGGAACGATTTATCGAGCCCGCGACGGGTCGCTGTCTCCGCGCAGTATCGCCGAACGCCCGGTCTGGTCGATCTGGCTGGGCTATCTGAGTGCGTTGGCGGTCATCAATATTTTGCTGGTCATCGGTGGCATCAATCATTCCGCGTTGTTTCCGCTCGCCTCCGCACTCAGCGGATTCGCCTTTGTGGCAATGGCCGGTCACATCTGGGGAGGCTCGGCCCTGGCAGGCATCGCGTTTTTCTTGGTCGCCCCGCTGATGGCCTGGTTGCCTGAGATCGCTCCGCTGCTGTTCGGCACGATGTATCTGGTCTCGATCTTGGCGATCAGCCAGCACTATCGCCGCCGGAACAAATGAATTGGGCTACCGCCCGAGTGGACGGTTTCAGTACGCTGCCGGGCAAGCTGGAAGCTTACGCCACGGCTCGCAAGCTGGAAGCTTACGCCACTTGATGGGATGGAAGATGGACACACGATTGAATCGACGATGCCGTTGTGGCGGTTTGGGGCTGGCCTTAGCGATGACCGGCATGACGGGCTGCCAGAGCTTGGTCAACCGCGGCTGGGTCGCTCCGCCGGGGCCGATGAATTACCAGCAAGCCAACGCGGTCGTCCACGACCCGTTTCCACAAGCCGACATCGGTCCGGACGACAACTCCATGCGCCCGCCGGACTACCAGAATCCGTTGGCACTTCCGGTGCGAAACCAGATGAAAAACCAAGTCACGCCCTGGTTGCTGCCGTAGGGCATGCTGTGCATGCCGCAAGAACTCTGGCGTAGGGCATGCTCTGCATGCCGCAAGAACTTGTTCAGCGCGTCGAGAACTTAAAGATCGTCTTGGTCGCGTACTCGTCGTCTGGTTTCAGGATCGTCGAGGGGAAGTTCGGCTGATTGGGGCTGTCGGGATAGTGTTGGGTTTCCAGACAGAAGCCGCCGCGGTGGACGTAGCTTTTTCCCGATTTTCCGGTCAGTCGTCCGTCGAGAAAATTCCCGCAGTAGAACTGCAGGCCTGGTTCGGTAGTCGAGACTTCTAGCACGCGTCCGGTCTTGGGTTCGTAAACGGTTGCGGCCAGCGTCATCTCGCCGGTCTGGCCGCCCTTGTCCAGGACCCAGTTGTGGTCGTAGCCGCCGCCGAATTTCAACTGTTCGTTTTCAGCGGCGATGTCGCGGCCGATCGGTTTTGCGGTCGTGAAATCGAACGGGGTTCCTTGGACGGCCGGAGTCTTGCCGGTCGGGATCAACGTTTCATCAACGGGGGTAAAACGGCGGGCGTTGATCATCAGTTCGTGGCCCAGAATCGTGCCTTCGCCCTCGCCCTTGAGGTTGAAGTACGTGTGCTGGGTCAGGTTGATCGGGGTCGCCTTATCGGTCGTGGCCAGATAATCGATTTCGATTGCATTCTCGTCGGTCAACCGATAGGTCACCGAGCAATTTAGATTTCCCGGGTAGCCTTCTTCACCGTCCTTGGCCAGGTAGGACAGTGTCACCGCGTTGGTTTCATCGTCGACGCTGCCGTTCCAGATGACTTTGTCAAAGCCGATGATTCCGCCGTGCAGGCTATTCGGCGGGTTGTTGATCGCCAGCGAGTACTCTTGGTCATCGATGGTGAACTTGCCCTTTGCGATTCGATTCCCGTAACGACCGACGACGGCACCAAAATAGGGTTTATCGACGGCGTTGGTGTAGCTGGCGATGTCGTTGTAGCCGAGTGCAATGTCGGCCATGTTTCCTTCGCGATCCGGGACCACGATGGACATGATGATCGCACCATAATTGGTGATCCGCACCGTCATGCCGTTGGCATTTTTTAACGTGTAGAACTGAATGTCATCGGCCGTTTCGACTTCAACCGCCTTGCCGACCTGTGGAAGCAGCAGGACGGACATCAGGACGAGGCCGAAGCATGGCCGAAGGATCGCGGAGATTGGTTTCATGATCGGAAGAATTGGGAGGGATAAATTTGGGAGAGACTACGCCGACACGCCCGGTTGAATGACCACCTTCATCGCGCCCTTCTCACCGGCATAAAGACGTGAGAACCATTCGGGGCCTTCTTCGAGTGTTGCCGTCGCGGTAATCAGCGGTGCGACCTGAATGGCGCCGCTCCGCATCAATTCAATGCATGCAGGGTACTCGCCACACGAGGCGCATGTGCCGAAAACGTTCAATTCTCGGGTGACGATCGCTTGCAGGGGGACTTCGACGCGCGGTGCCAGATTGCCGACCAGCGTGATCGAGCCGCCTTTACGCAGGCAGGCGATGGCGGTGTCGATCGTCGCGCTGGCGCCGACGACTTCCAACGCCACATCGGCGCCGCGGCCACCGGTCAATTTTCGAACCTCTTCGGCGACATCGACCTCGTCGGCCTTGAGCGCCACGTCGGCCCCGAGTGACAACGCGGCGTCCAAACGGTCCTGGTCCAAATCCACCGCGATCACTTTGGCGCAGCCGGCCAGTCGGATCGCTTGGATGGTCAACAATCCGATCATGCCGCTGCCGACGACCACCGCCGTATCACCCAATTGGACCGGCGTTCGGTTGGCCGCGTGGACGGCCACCGAGACCGCTTCGATCAACGCGGCGTGTTCAAACGGCATCTCGTCGGGCAAGCGGTAGCAAATGTGTTGGGGCACCGAGACCAGTTCGGCGAACGCACCGTGACGACGATACTCGCCACACGAGACGCCCAGGACGGTGCGGTTGTCGCACAGGTTGATCTCGCCGCGGCGGCAATGAAAACAATCGCCGCACGAAACGGTGGAATCGAACGTCACGTGATCACCGACGGCAAAACCGGTCACTTCGCTGCCAATTTCCGCAACGATTCCGGAGGCTTCGTGGCCCATCACCAAGGGCGGAATCCGACGCCCGCTGCTGCCGTCGTACCCGTGGATGTCGCTGCCGCAGATGCCACACGCTTTCACTTGAACCAACAGATCGTTTGGCCCGACCGTGGGGTCGTCCACTTCGGTGACTTCCAGGTGTTTGTATTCGGTCAACAGCATCGCTTTCATGCGTCAAGATCTCGGTCAGGGGTGAGGTGAAACGGAATCGGACCGCTAGCCTAAAAGATAACGAGTTTAACGCAATGAGATGCAGCTTCGAGCGTTTGCGAGTCTTATCCAAACAGAATCGCGATCACGACCGAAATGGTGATCATCAGGGCTCCGCCGAGGCGAAACACCATCGTTTTTCGCGATAAACTCGCTTCGCTACCACCCCAGATCAACGCCGCCCCCCAGGCCAGCAAGACGCCCCAGATGCCCCGCATCGAATAAACCACGTTCACCCGCGGTGCGTCGCCGAAGGCGGACAGGGTGAAGACGATGCACAGCGCCTGTAAACCGATCAGCAACCCGCCGATCAAGAGGGAACGCCGGACCGCGGGGATCGCAAATTTTTCCCGCTGGAAGCCGACCAAAAAGACGGTCGAGAAGCTGGCGACGAACCAGAACATGATCGGCAAAAAACGCCCGGATGACCATGCCGCGGTCGGCGATGAGCAGAACCGCTGGACCAGTACGTCGAAGATCGAAAAGGACGTGCTGGCAGCCATCGCACTGAGAATCGTGTAGCCGATGCGGCTGTGGGTGCCCGCCCCGGTCCACTGAACCAGCGCGATGCCGATGGT
Source organism: Stieleria sedimenti (assembly GCF_025060895.1). Lineage (GTDB taxonomy): Bacteria > Planctomycetota > Planctomycetia > Pirellulales > Pirellulaceae > Stieleria > Stieleria sedimenti. The sequence goes on from NZ_JANZKV010000171.1 coordinate 12,447, forward strand.
CGCCAGTGTGGCCGCCAACCAAATCGCCGTCGGCAGACTTTGTCCACCGATCAACGTCGCCAGAATCGCCACCAACAACACTTTGATGCCGAACAACGGCGCCGCGATCGAAACATCGCCGTGCGTGATCGCAAAAAACGTCCCCATCTGGCCGCTGATGTAAAACACCGCCACGAGTGCCGGTTGCCAGAGCAACCAGACGTGGACCGGTTCGCTTTCGAGAAACCAAAACCCCGAAAACAGCGTCGCCGCCCACAGATTGGCGACCAACGACACCGTCCACGGATTCGCCCCTTCGAGGGTTGCCCGTTTCAAAAAAAGCAGGCCACATGCGAAAAGAACGCTGGCGGCGAGCGGAAACAGCAGGTGATAGGAGTCGTCGAGCACGGCAGGTTGGGGGTGGCGGAGGGACCGATAGCCTAGCGGACCGGCGGCAAAGGGGAAGTCACGCTGCCGCGGGAGAATCGGCAACGACTTGGTGATGCCATACAATTGAGTCATGAAACGTACCACCGCCACCGGCATCTCTATCGTTTGGTCCGCCGCGGTTTGGGCCCTGTTGATCGGCTGTACCGGCTGCGGCACCTCCGCGCCGCCGGAGCACGTTGTCGTCATCGATACCCAGTCGGATTTGACGCACGATCACAAACATCTTCACGGTGATCCGCACCGCCATGACCACGACCATGGCGACAACTTCAGCGGCGCTCACACCCATCCCCACGCCCATGGGCACCGACACTGGTCCGCTCCACACGGAGGACACATCGTGAGTTTGCGCTGGCGGGGCGAGCTAACTTCGGCGAGTCAGCCATCGACGCGTTCCGTTCCTTTGGGGCCACACCTGGAGATCGTCGAGTGGGTTCCGGATCGATTGACGGTTTACTTCCTCTTTGAAACCGACGACGGTCAGTGGGGATCCTGGGATGTCGGTCCTTCGCCCCCGGTCCTTCGCCTGACCGTCGAAACCGCCGCACTGACTCTGGATCTGGAAAAAAACGGTCAGGAAGGCGGATACGAAGCAGCGTTGCCACCCCAAATACAAGCTCTGTTTGCGGAGGAAGGCAGCAAAATTCGGCTCACTGAATGGACGGTCGACGCGGGGGGCCACGCGTTTGATGTTTCAGAGAATGTCTTCTACCGAATGGGTGAACTAGACGTGGTTGTAGAGTAGTCTGTTCTGCCGATGAAAAACTTAGCCGCCAGATTTTTCTTCTTCGTCCAACCTTGCCATTCGAAACAACATGAATCACGTATCGCCCCGCCGGTCCGCCTTCACCCTCGTCGAATTGCTGGTCGTGATCGCGATTATCGGAATCCTGGTCGGATTGTTGCTGCCGGCGGTCCAGGCCGCTCGGGAAGCTGCTCGGCGGATGTCGTGTCAGAACAATCTGAAACAGCTGGCGCTCGGGCTTCATAATTACGAAGCGACGTTCAAAGTGTTTCCCTCCGGCTACTTGCACAAGCCCGGTCCCCAGGGAACTCCCATGCGGCCGGCCAACCACATGGGACTGGCTTGGGGAGCGGCGATGTTGCCACAACTGGAACAGGGGCAAGTCGCAGTGTTGTTTGATTACAACCGGCCGATTTGGACGCCCGAAAACCAAGACGCCCGGGAGAAACCGTTGGAAGTGTTCTTGTGCCCCAGCGATACCTATTCGGCGGACGCGTTCGTGATCCGTGACGATTCATCCGATCCGATCGAACAGTACGCGGCGGCCAGTTACGCGGCCAGCTGGGGACCCGCCGACGCATCGACCAACTTGGACGACACCCCGACCGCGGGCCGAGGCGTGTTTTATCGCAACAGCCGGACGCGGGTGGCGGCGATCATCGACGGACTGTCCAACACCCTGGCATTCGGCGAACGCCACAATGGACCGATCCCAATGAGCCAACCGACCGTGGGAGGCCACAGTTCGTTTGAGAACGCTTGGAGTGCGGCGGTTCGTGACATCGACGAACTGGACGACGACCACGGACACATGGTGCTGTTTGAAACCCAATTTCGCCCCAACCAGAAGGATGGCGATGACAAAGGTCTCGCCGCTCCCCACGTCGGTCTATGCCAATTTGCCCTTTGCGACGGGTCTGTCCGCGCGATCACCGAGAACATCGACGCCGAACTTTACGACGCCCTGGCGACACGCCATGGCAACGAGATCGTCGAAGAGTTCTAATACCCCGGCGCGGCTCCCTTTTGGCGTAGGCGGCAGCGCGTCTTTGTTTGCTTTTTCCGTTTCCATGCATTGTTTCCGTACATTGTTGACGACCCGAGGGAGTTGATGGAGGCAATGATCAGGCTCGCTACGGAATCCGACGCGCCCGCCATCTGCGAAATCTACAACCACTACGTTCGCACTTCCACGTGTACGTTTCACACCGAGCCTGAATCGGTCGAGGATCGGCTGGCCTGGCTGAGGGCGCACGGCGAGCGGCATCCGGTGACGGTTTACTGTGTTGATGGGACCGTCGTCGGGTGGGCTTCGCTGACCCAGTGGCATCCACGCCCGGCTTATTCCGAAACCGCCGAGGTTTCGTTTTACATCGCTAGCGGGTGGCATCGACGTGGGATCGGGCGAACGCTGTTGAAGGATCTGATCGAACGAGCCTCCTCCCTCGGGTTTCATGTTTTGATCGGTGGCGTCTGCACCGAGCACGTTGCCAGCATGGAGCTTCAGAGGTCGCTCGGTTTTAAGGAAGTCGCCCGATTCACCGAAGTCGGCCGAAAGTTTGATCGCTGGCTGGACGTCGCGTACTTTCAATTGACCTTACCGCAATGAAGCCCGCAGGATTCGGTCGGGTTGTGTCGCGCGCCACTGGCTGACGCGGCGTGCTGGGATGTCGGCGGGACGCGTGACGGCTTGTTGATTTAGTGAGCCGTGACGCGTGAGCGGCCGGGCCCGGCGCAATGCCCGGGGCCTTACGGCCAGCGGCTCATTATTAGTTTCACTTTCTCAATTCATTCAACAAACCGGTGAGCGGCCGGCGGGGGGCGCTAAACCGGTGACTCCCAGCCCTTGCGATACTCGCGGCGGACCAGTTTGCTCAGGTCATCGCGTCCTCGGATGGTCATCGATCGGGAATCCCACCGCAGTGTTTCCTCGGGGTTGCGTTGGGCGATCACGCCCAACAAGATCATCTCGGTCATCGGACCGGAGTGTCCGAAGTGCGATGCGGCTTGATCGATCTTGCCGGAGACCGCGTCCATCCATTCGACGTAGCTGTTTTGTTCACTGGCCCGCGGCAGCGACTGGTCCGGCCAATCAAACCCGTCGATCGACTCGCCCGTTTCCAACACCCAATTGTTGCGGGATCGATTGAAGAATAGTTTGCCGGCGTCTCCGATGATCACGCTTCCATAGCGTGAAAAATCGACGTCCCCCAAGACTTCTTTGCTGGGGTGGTTGTACTCGTCACCGTTCTTGATCAATTGCCAACTCTGGCGATCAAACTTGGCATCGATGTAGCCGTCGTACCAGTGATACGCGAACCCGTTTTGGGCGGAGTACGGTGTCGCATCAAATTCCCATTTCAAGACCGAGTTGATTGGCGGGGAAAGATCGGTGGCGCCGGCCTGGGTGGCCCGAACACTGCGCGCCGATTTGGCATCCATCGCCCAGAAACCCATGTCCATGATGTGGCAGGCCATGTCGCCAAGGGCGCCGGTTCCATAGTCCCACCATCCGCGCCAGGCGAAGGGTGCGATGCGTGAACTGTAATCGACAAACGGAGCCGGCCCGCACCATTGTTGCCAATCGATCGCGTCGGGGACGGGCTCTTTTTCGGGCGGCTTGGCAAAGCCTTGTGGCCAGATCGGTCGGTTGGTCCAGGCATGGATTTCTTGGACCTTGCCGACGATGCCCGCGCGGACCAGTTCGACGCAGCGTCGCATGTGGTCGTTGGCGTGGGCCTGGTTTCCCATTTGCGTTTTGACGCCGGTTCGGTTGGCCAACTCGTTGAGCATTCGTGCTTCCCAAATCCCATGCGTCAATGGTTTTTGGCAATAGACATGTTTCCCCGCCAGCATCGCCATCGCCGAGGCGTGGAAGTGGTGGTGGTCGGGCGTCGAGACGGTCACGGCATCGACCTTGTCTCCCGCGTCGGCCAGCATTTCGCGGTAGTCGCGGTAGAACGAGGCATCGTTGTACTGTTCTCGCACGCCGGAGAGTTTCTTCAAACGCGAGACGGCTTTCTTGTCACCCGACAGATTGCCCAGGCGTCGTGCATCGACGACGTCCACCAGCGAAACGACCTGAAACCCGGCTTTGGCGGCACCGTTAATATCCGACAGCCCCTTGCCGCCGGCACCGATCGCCGCCAGCGTCGGCTTTTCAAGTTTCTTGTCGGCCAACGCGGGAAAGAAGTGAAAGCCGGCGGCCGCCCCGAACGTCGTCGCCGCGGCTCGATGAAAGGTCCTCCGAGAAACACGCGAAGGCTTGGGAGACTGTGGTGACGTCATGGGGCAATCCTGTGGGCGTGGGAGGGGGAGTGCTTGAAGATAACAAATGCCGGTAGGTGGCGTGTGACCGCGTTCCGTTTGATTGTTAGCAGCAGGGCGCGAGCCCTCCGGTGTTTCAAGGTGCTATTGAGCTGCAACCGGACGGCTCGCG